>NZ_DASTRI010000082.1:0-12658 GCF_035761305.1 Chitinophaga sp.
CTTACCCCCGCGGAATTTGCCCGCCTGGCCGTGGTGCATGGCACGGTAGGCACTATTTCCGACCCGCACGAAATAGCCAATGTGCTGGGCGTGGCAGGCGTAAATTATATGATTGCCAACTGCCGGCACACGCCGTTCAAATGCAACTTTGGCGCTCCCTCCTGCGTGCCGGCTACCCCGTTTGAAACCGCCGGCGCTGTTGTAAGCGTACAGGATGTAAAGCACCTGCTCGAAAACCCCGGGATCCGCTACCTCTCTGAAATGATGAACTTCCCCGGCGTACTGCAGCAGCAGCCCGATGTAATGGAAAAAATCGACGCCGCCCATAAAGCCGGCAAGCCGGTTGACGGCCATGCTCCCGGCCTGCGGGGCACAGCCGCCAAACAGTACATTGATGCAGGCATCAGCACCGACCACGAATGTTTTACACTGGAGGAAGCGCAGGACAAGCTGCAGTATGGCATGCATATACTGATACGGGAAGGCAGCGCCGCCAAAAATTTTGATGCGCTCATACCCCTGCTGCATGATCACCCGGAAAAAATAATGTTCTGCAGTGACGATAAGCACCCCGACAGCCTGGTGGAAGGACATATTAACGTGCTGGTAAAACGGGCGCTTGCAAAGGGCATCAACCTGTTTAAAGTGCTGCGCGCCGCATGTGTAAACCCGGTGCTGCATTATAAAATGGATGTTGGCCTGCTGCGCGAAGGCGACCCTGCAGACCTGGTTGTTGTGAACAACACTACTGATTTTGCAATACTGGCCACCTATGTTAACGGCATACAGGTGGCGGAAAACGGTAAAACGCTGATAGCACCAACCACCTCCGGCATTATCAATAATTTCAACTGCCATCCGCAGCAGCCTGGCAGCTTTCGTATACCCGCTACCGGTGCAGAAGGCGCCGCTGTTACCGTAAACGTAATTGAAGCGCTGGACGGGCAGCTGATCACCAACAACATTACCGCTACCCTGCCTATTAATAACGGCGCGCTGCACAGCGATCCTTCGCAGGATGTGCTGAAACTGGCCGTGGTAAACCGCTACTTCCCGGCCCCGGTAGCCCTGGGCTTTATCCGCAACTTCGGTTTTACCAAAGGCGCCATTGCATCATCCGTAGCGCACGACAGCCACAATATTATTGCGGTAGGGGCAGATGATGACAGCATTTGTGCCGCGGTAAATGCGGTGATCCATGAAAAAGGCGGCATTAGTGTAGTAAATGGTATGGAAATAGATGTGCTGCCCCTGCCTGTAGCCGGCCTTATGAGCCACCTGGACGGCTATGAGGTAGCGGCCCGTTACAGCACGCTTGACAAAGCGGCCAAGGCCCTGGGTAGCCCGCTGGCCGCGCCTTTCATGACATTATCATTCATGGCGCTGCTGGTAATACCGCATTTAAAGCTAAGTGATAAAGGGTTGTTTGATGGGGATGCGTTTAAGTTTACCTCACCCCTGCCATAGCGCACCACCCACGCTATCCCGCTGCGCACCGGTAACAGATGATAATACATTCGCCTCCTGCCGCCAGCGCAAAGTGCCTATCAGCGCCATAATCAGCGCCTCCTTGTAGCTCACCGTCTGCTCATCGGGCACCACTACGGTTACATTATAAGGCTGCAGCTGCTCCTGTATTTCCAGCAGCAGGAACCCGTTAAAAGCGCCGCCGCCGGTGATCAGCATTTGCTGCGCTGCGGCAGGGGGCTGCTGTTTTTGCAGCTGCGCCACGGCGTTGGCTACCTGCACGGCTATATGTTTTACATAGGTATTCAGCTTGCCCTGCACAGATATGCGGGTGTTCCGGATAAGCGGCAGCACGGTATCGGTACCAAAGTCATTAGCCAGGGATTTAGGCCAGGGCTGTGTATAATAAGGCAGCTCATTTAACGCGTTCAGCAAATGTTTATCTGTAACGCCGCCGGCCGCCAGCATGCCATTCTCGTCATAGGCGCGGCCCAGCTCCCCGGCCAGGGCGTTGAGCACACGGTTGGCCGGGCAAATATCAAACGCGGTAAAGCCGGTTTCCAGGTTGGCGGATATGTTGGCAATGCCCCCCAGGTTCAGCCAGTACTGGTACCCCGGCAGCAACAGCTGTTCGCCAATAGGCACTATAGGCGCGCCCTGCCCGCCCAGGGCCACATCCATGGCCCGCAGATCGCTGATCACCGGCAGGCCGGTTACCGCTGCAATGGCAGCGCCATCTCCCAGCTGCGCTGTCATTTGCTGCGCCGGCATATGAAAGGTGGTATGCCCGTGAGAGGCAATAAAATGTACTTTATGTTCCAGCGCATGCCGCGCAATAAACGCCTTTACCTGCTCCCCTATATAATGACCATAACGGCTGTGCAGCAGCAGGTATTCCCCCGCGGGCAGGCTAATAGCGCCGGTCAGCCGCTCCACCCATTCCGCTTCGTAGGGCAGGCAGTCGGCCGCCTGTATCTTGTACTCCCATTTGCCGCGCACCTCCGTTAGCTCCACAAATGCAATATCCAGCCCATCCAGCGAGCTTCCCGACATAATGCCAATAACGTTGTATACCATGCTGAAAAAATTTTCCCAAAGATAATATGGAATTTAACCTTCTTCCTGCATCCTCTTTGCAGATCAAAACAAAATCACTATGCAAAAATATTTTTCCCTGTTGCTGCTGGCCTGCTTTACAACGCTGATAGCCAATGCGCAAACCCGTGAAATCAAAGGTACCGTGCTGGATGCCGGCAACCGCGCAACCCTTCCGGGGGTTATTGTGCTGGTAAAGGGTGGCGCGCAGGCGACCCGCACCGGCCACCAGGGCGATTTCCGGCTTACCATTCCCGCAGGACCAGTGGTGCTGCAGCTGCGCCACAGCCGCTATCATACCCAGGAAGTGCTGGTAAAAGCAGCTACCCGCAACATCGTCATCCTGCTGCAGCCGGCGCAGCTAACCCTGAACGACGCTACGGCGCCGGTAAAAAAGGAAGCTGAAAAAGTCATGCAGCGCTCCTACGGGTTTGTTGCAGCCGCAGAAGCCGCACCGGTCATGATGTACGCGCCGCCGTCGCCCGGCGCTTATGGGGATTATAACACCGAAGACTACAGCCCCATTAACGAAAATGATTTTCATGCCGTTACCAACCAGCCGCTCAGCACTTTTTCCATTGATGTAGACCGTGCTGCGTACAGTAACATCCGCCGTTTCCTGAACAACGGCGCGCTGCCGCCGGCAGATGCGGTGCGCGTGGAGGAAATGATCAATTACTTTGATTACCAGTACAAAGCCCCCACAGGCACCGATCCTGTTGCCATTTATACGGATATGGCTCTATGCCCCTGGAACACACGGCACCAGCTGGTGCGCATTGGCCTCAAAGGCAGCACCGTTGCGGCAGATAAAATTCCTCCTTCCAACCTGGTGTTCCTGGTAGATGTTTCCGGTTCAATGAACGAACCAAATAAGCTGCCGCTGGTAAAACAGGCGTTGAAAACACTAGTGCGGCAGCTGCGCCCTGCAGATAAAGTAGCCATTGCCGTATATGCCGGCGCCGCAGGCCTGGTGCTGCCGGCCACACCGGGCAATGAAAAAACCCGCATACTGGATGCGCTTGACCAGCTGCAGGCCGGCGGTTCTACTGCCGGCGGCGAAGGCATTTTGCTGGCCTATAAAACCGCCGCCGAAAATTTTATGAAAGCAGGTAACAACCGCGTGATCATTGCTACTGACGGGGATTTTAACGTAGGCCCTTCCAGCGACGGAGCGCTGCAGCGCATAATTGAAAAGGAGCGCGATAAAGGCATTTCCCTGTCTGTACTGGGTTTTGGCATGGGCAACTATAAAGACAATAAGCTGGAGCTGCTGGCCGACAAAGGCAACGGCAACTATGCTTACATCGACAATTTTGAAGAAGCCCGCCGCACCTTTGTAACAGAATTTGGCGGTACCCTGTTCACCATTGCCAAAGATGTAAAGCTGCAGGTAGAGTTTAATCCCCGATACGTACAATCGTACCGGTTAGTAGGGTACGAAAACCGCCTGCTGCAGAACGAAGATTTTAATAATGATAAAAAAGATGCGGGCGATATGGGCGCGGGACATACGGTAACCGCCCTGTACGAGATTGTGCCGGCAGGCAGTAAGGCAACTGCCGCTAACCGGGTAGACCCGCTGAAGTACCAGCAACGCACGGTTGTGAGCAGCCCTGCCAATGAGGTGCTTACGGTAAAGCTGCGCTATAAAAGGCCGGCCGATAGCCAAAGCCGGTTAATGACACGGGTGCTGCCCTACCAGTTGCAGGATATTACCACGGCGCCTGTTGATTTTCGTATGTGCGCTGCAGTAGCCGAATTCGGGCAGCTGCTGCGCAACTCGGCCCATAAAGGGCAGGCCAGCTACAGCCAGGTGCTGGCGCTGGCTAAGGATGCCAAAGGCGATGACCCCGAAGGCTACCGCGCCGAATTTGTCCAGCTGGTAAAAAAAGCCGCCCTGCTGCAGCCCGGCAGCCAGGTTGCCCGGGAATAACAGCCGGCCTTTCATCCATAGCAGTTCATCCCCCTCAGCCGTATACATTACCAGGGCCGGCTAAAAAGCATCCGTTACGGAAATATTTTTAGCCGGCCCTTGATCGGGCTTGCACGGTTAACCGGGTAAACCGGCATATTATCCTGGTTCAGTTGCTCCGCCATTGCTGCCCAACTGCGGAAAAACGGGGTTTTCCCTAGGGAGCTATTGCTGCGCCATTGCTGCGCAACTACTCCCCCCTACATAAATCCCCACATTCACCTACCCCTATTACCCATATAAATAAATTAAATATTATACCTGTTGACTGTCTTGTAATTTTCACCATAGCCGCCTTGTTCCATTTTCATGTTAAAAAAACCTTTTCCTTTCTCTGTTCCTGTGTTTTTTGGTATTTTGCCCCCCAAACGGCTAGTAATGATTATCAATCTGAGTGAAACCAATTCGCTGGTAGGAGAATGGCTGAGCGAGATCAGAAGCACAGAAGTACAAACAGACCGTATGCGCTTTCGCCGGAATATGGAGCGCCTGGGCGAGGTAGCTGCTTATGAGATCAGTAAAACACTGGAGTATGAAGAAAAAGAGGTGCAAACGCCCCTGGGCATTGCCAACTGCCGCGTGTTAAAGCAGCAGCCGGTGCTGGCCACCATTCTGCGCGCAGGGTTAGCGCTGCACCAGGGACTGCTACATTACTTTGATAAAGCCGATCATGCCTTTATTTCCGCCTACCGTAAGCATAAAACAGACGGTAGTTTTGATATAAGCCTGGAATATGTATCAAGCCCCTCCATAGAAGGGCAGGTGGTTATTCTTTCCGATCCTATGCTGGCCACCGGCGCTTCCCTGGTAAAAACCATTGAGCACCTGGAGTATATCGGTAAGCCCAGCCACATTCACCTGGTAGTGGCCATTGCCTGCACCATAGGTATAGAATATGTTCAACGGCATACCAGCTCCAACCTCAGCATATGGGCAGGGGATATTGACGACGAACTGACCGCCAAAGGCTACATTGTTCCCGGCCTGGGCGATGCCGGCGACCTTGCCTTTGGTAACAAATTGCAGCAGTAGCACGTTATATATTATATGAATTAAATTTGAAATATTAAGCACTTTTCGTACCTTACATCGGTAAAAGTGAACTGTTTTTATCCTATCCTATACCATAATGCATTAACCTTTATGAAAAAGGCATTACTAATATTAACCATTATTCTCTATTTGATCCCTGCAAGCAAGGCACAGGACCCGCATTTTTCGCAGTTCTTTGCTTCGCCGTTAACCCTGAACCCGGCCTTTACGGGCCTGTTTTCCGGTGACTATCGCATTGCCGGCAACTACCGCTCACAATGGAGGAGCATTGCCACCCCGTATATTACCGGTACGCTCTCTGCCGACTTTAGCATATTAAAGAATGTAATTTCATATACAGATATATGGGGCGTTGGCATTATGGCGCTGTACGATAAAACAGGCGGCGGCGCGCTGGTATCTAACTACATTGCTATCAGCACCTCCTATCACAAAGGCCTGGACCCCGAAGGTAACCATACCCTGGCCATTGGCCTGCAGGGCGCATGGATGCAAAAACGGGTAGACCAGAGTAAGCTGATGTTTGAGAACCAGATAGATAACAACGGGTATAATCCCGGCCTGCCCAGCAACGAGTTTCTTACCAATCCCAAAATATCTTATTTTGATCCTAACGTAGGCATATTATACAACGGCCTGGTAGGCGAAGCCTCCAATATTTACCTGGGCGCTTCCTACTATCACATTACCCAGCCTACAGAAACCTTTATGAGCCAGGATAATAACCGCCTCAGCTACCGGTATACCATACACGGCGGCGGCTCTTTCCCGGTGAATGGCTATAACCGCATACACGCCAGCGCGCTGTATATGAAACAAAGCACCGCCTCTGAAACCTCTTTTGGCGCAGCATACGGCTTTAACCTCAGCGGTGTGCCGGAAGATAATCCTACCATGTTTTACCTGGGCAGCTGGTACCGCTTAAAAGACGCAATTAACCCTTATGTTGGGTTAGAGATTGCCGGCTTTACCGTAGGCCTTACCTATGACCTGAACGTATCTTCCCTGAAACCGGCCTCCAACTACCGGGGCGGTATGGAAATATCCGTAATTTACGTACACCGTTCCAATGAAAACAGCAAGTACAAAACCTTGTGTCCGAAGTTTTAATACCCGCTGCTGATCATCCGGCGCCGGAAAAATTTTCGTGCAATAACTCTCTAAAAGCGAATGATTAATAGCTGATGGCTAAAATATTTTTGCATTCGTTCCGTTGATTTTTAGTTATTTACGGCAATTTTCATTCTGTCAAACTAAAAAGCGGGACGCCTTGTTTTCATTCAGAGAAGTTTTAGCTGCCATACAATCATACGGAAAGGCCCATCAATTCATTATCCATAACAAGCTGTGGAAATGGATATTGTTGCCTGGCATCATTTACTGTCTTTTGTTTATAGCAGGTATCTATTTTGTATGGAGCTATTCAGGGGAGTTTGTGGAGTACCTGTTTGGACTGCTGCCCCTCCGCGTATGGATACAGGACCTGGAAAGCAGCTGGGTAAGCTTTGTTTTTATACTGCTGGCGTTTTGCATACGCATGATTTTGCTGCTGCTGTATTTCTCCTATTTTAAATATCTTTTCCTGATACTGGGCTCCCCGCTATTTGCTTACCTGTCGGAGAAAACAGAGGCCATACTGCAATACCGCGAGTTTCCCTTTAATATACGTGAGTTTCTGAAAGATATGGTACGCGGTATCAAAATGTCGTTCCGCAACATGGTGTACCAAACCATTTGCCTGGCGCTGCTGTTCCTGCTTTCCTTTATTCCCATACTGGGCTGGATAACCCCGCTGGTGGGCTTTTTTGTAGAGGCTTATTTTTATGGCTTTTCCATGATGGATTACAGCTGCGAACGGCACCGGATGAATATGCGCCAAAGCATTGCTTTTATAAAAGAGCACCGCGGCATGGCCCTGGGCAACGGCACCGTGTTTTACCTGTTCATGTTCATTCCGTTTATCGGATGGGCCCTGGCGCCTTCCTATGCCGTAATAGCCGCTACTATTCATTTACAAGATAAACGCCTGTTGTAATGAGCACGCCCGGCAAAGTGTACCTGATACCCACTGTATTGAGCCCGGAGGCCCTGCACACCATTCCTCCTTATGTTACTGCGGCCGTACAACCGTTACGGTTCTTTTTTGTGGAGAATGAGCGTACGGCCCGCCGCTTCCTGAAAGCGCTGGACCGTAATATTAATATTGATGCCCTGCAGCTGCACCTGATGCATGAAAACCACCCGCCCGATACTGCGCTGGCAAAAAAAATACTGCTGGAAGGAAATGATATTGGTATTATGAGTGAAGCAGGATGCCCCGCCATAGCCGATCCCGGGCACCTGGTAGTACAGGTGGCGCACCAGCTGAACGCAGCGGTTATACCGCTGGTAGGCCCCAATTCTATCCTGCTGGCATTGATGGCGTCCGGCATGAATGGTCAGCATTTCCAGTTCACCGGCTACCTGCCCGTAAAGCCGCCGGAGCGTATTAAAGCCATCCGCGAGCTGGAAACCCTTTCCAGGAATAAGCACCAGACCCAGATATTTATTGAAACCCCTTACCGGAATAATGCCCTGCTGAAAGATATACTGGCTAACTGTAAGGAACAAACGCAATTGTGCATTGCCGCCGACATTACCGGGCCGGAAGAATTTATTCATACCAAAACCATCCGGGAGTGGAAAGCCGCCCTGCCGGAGCTGCACAAGCGGCCGGCCATATTTTTACTGATGGCGGGTTAGGGATCAGCTGCTGCAGCCGGTATAACCGGCGCTACAACTGCTTTGCGGCCTTAATTCGGCGGAAACTGCTGGTCATTACCAATGCTGGTAATATTTACAATACTGTCTACAATAAAGTTGCTGAAGCCCCGCCAGGGAATGGCGCCCAGGTACTCTTTATAATGCAGCTGCACAAACTTGCCGCTGCTGGTCATCAGTTGCTGCGCTACTTTTTCATCTACCACAGAAAACTCAAATTCATTTGACTGTAAGGAGCCTGGCTGCTTTGAACGGTAACCGGTTTGTATCAGCCGGCCTTCATAGGTTTTAAAAACATACCCCTTCTGCACAAAAAAATTCAGCTCTCCGGCCTTTACCCCACGGCCAAATACAAAGTAATAACGATAGGCAATAAACACGGCTATAACCAGCACTATAATGCCCACTATCATAAGTACAAATCTGCGCATAGTTTGAGGTTTAAATAATTCTCCTATAACCCATATTTATCTATCAGGTACACCAGCCCGGCCATGCCCACAGCGCCCAACTCCATCTCCCGTTTGTTCACTGCTTCAAATACATCATTGGCCGCATGGTGCAGGTCAAAGTAACGCTGTGAGTCAGGTGACAGCTCGCCCATAGGGGTGCCCAGCGCTTCATTCAGCTCGCCTACATCCGTACCGCCGCCTACTTCATCAAAATCGCACAGGCCATAGGGCTTAAACAGGGGTTTCCAGCTTAATATCTTCGCTCTTTTTTCAGCCGGCATGCTCAGGGCAAAACCACGGGGTGTAAAACCGCCTGCATCGCTTTCCAGCGCAAAAATATGGCGCTCATTGGCGGCAGCCTTTGCTGCCTCTGCGTATTTGCGCGCGCCGCGGGTGCCGTTTTCCTCATTGGCAAACAGCACAATGCGGATGGTGCGTTTGGGGCGTATACCCAGCGCTTTGAAAGCGCGTATGATTTCTATGGATTGCACACAGCCGGTGCCATCATCGTGCGCGCCTTCATTCACATCCCAGGAATCAAGATGGCCGCCAACGGTAATCACCTCTTCAGGATGCTCTGTGCCGCGCAGCTCTGCAATCACATTATGGCCAATGGTATCGGGCAGGAACTTCGGGCTGGTGTGCAGGTAAATTTGCATGTCCTTATCGTCCTTCAGGCGGTCGCTTAAGCGGTCCGCATCTTCCAGGCCAATGGCTACTGCCGGTATTTTGGGATAGGCCTCATCATAACGCATAGCGCCTGTGTGCGGGAAGTTATTGGCCCCGTGCGACATAGACCTTACAATTACTGCCAGCGCGCCGTATTTCGCAGCGCGGCTGGCGCCATTTACGCGGTAACGTACGGCATCGCCATAGGCATGAAATGTTTTAATGAACGTAGGGTTAAAATGGTAGTTATAAAATACGATCTTGCCTTTTACCTCCTTCTTCCTGGCTTCCAGCTCGTCAAACGAGCCTACTTCCAGCACCGGCGCTGTTACCCCCGAAGAGTCGCTGGCAACAGAGTTGCCCAGCGCCAGCACCTGCAGGGGAGGCACAAAATCGCGGCGCTTTGAAATAATGCGCACTTCCTCCTGCTCGCCGCGCACCCAATGCGGCACCATGCACTCCTGCAGGTACACGGTATCTGCCCCTGCTGCCTTCAACGCTTTAAGGCCCCACTGCTCGGCCCTGGGCATTTGCGGGGAACCGGCCAGGCGGCCGCCTATGGTTTTGGTAAGTACCTTTAAATTTGCATAGGCAGTGCTGTGTGTTAACACTTCATTGGCCAGCTTGCGTAATGTCACAGAATCGTCGGGAGAAGTTTGGGCATGCGCCACAGACACGGAAATAGCCAGTGATACCGGTAACAGTAAACGTAGCATAAACAGGCAGATTTTTCTGCTAAAACTAACTAATTCGATCTGTTATTACAAATAAATGGCTGAGTGGTAAAGGGCAAATGAATTTTGTAAAGTACCTTAGCGGGGCAGAATGCGACCGGCATTTTTGAGCTTTCTGCTTCAAAAAAATGTAATTCCATGCGTATAGGAATAGTATGTTATCCTACCTACGGGGGTAGTGGTGTATTGGCAACAGAGCTGGGTAAAGCACTGGCAGATAAGGGGCATATGGTACATTTCATTACCTACCAGCAACCGGTACGCCTTAACGCTTTTCACGCAAACATATATTACCACGAAGTACAGGTGCCTACCTATCCCCTGTTTGATTTTCCACCCTATGAGTCGGCGCTGAGCAGCACCATGGTAGATGTAATCATGAACCAGCAGCTGGACCTGCTGCATGTGCACTACGCCATACCGCACGCCAGCACTGCATACCTGGCCAAGCAGATCGTAGGTAAGCAGGGCCGTGTGGTGCCTTTTATTACTACCTTGCATGGTACAGATATTACGCTGGTGGGGAAAGATAAAACCTATGCGCCGGTGGTGGCCTTTTCCATTAATGAGTCGGATGCCATTACCGCTGTGTCTAGCAACCTGCGCGAAGAAACCTATAAGTCGTTCCAGATAGAGAAAGATATTGAGGTGATCTACAACTTTGTAGATATTGAACGCTTCAAACGCCGGTCGCTGCCGCATTTCCGCCAGGCCGTTGCGCCCAACGGCGAAAAGGTGCTGCTGCATGTGTCTAATTTCCGTAAAGTAAAGCGGGTGCCCGATGTGATAAAAGTGTTTCAGCAGGTGCGTAAAGAGGTACCGGCCAAACTGCTGCTGGTGGGCGATGGCCCTGACCGGCCTACCATTGAATGTATGTGCCGCGACCTGCATTTGTGCGACGACATCCGTTTTGTTGGCAAGCAGGAGCAGCTGGAGGACATTATGTCTATCAGCGACCTGTTTGTACTGCCTTCTGAATATGAAAGTTTCGGGTTAGCAGCCCTGGAGGCCATGGCTTCTGAGGTACCGGTGCTGTCGTCCAACGCGGGCGGCTTGCCGGAAGTGAACCTGCACGGCAAAACCGGTTTTCTTTCTCCTGTAGGCGACGTAGCCGGCATGGCCCGCCACGCCATTGATTTGCTTACCGACGACCAGCAGCTGGCTGCCCTTCGCAAAGGCGCGCTGGAACAGGCGCAGCGCTTTCACATTAATAATATTGTACCGCAGTATGAAGCGTTATATGAAAGGGTGCGGGAAAATACAGCTGCAATAAGCTATTAGAACGCCTACCGCTTCATGATCCAGTACTCAGGGTTCTGCTTTACTACTCCCTTGTAGATCTGCAGCTCTACTTCACCCTGGTTCTCTATATCATTGGTGCTGGCTGTACCTATCATCTGGCCGGTTCTTACCTTATCGCCGGTTTTTACGGTTACGCTTTGCAGGCGCACATAGTTGGTAAAATACTGCCCGTGGCGGATCATTACCACGTAACCGCTGCCCGGTATTACCATTACCCTTCTTACCTCACCTTCAAAAATGGTTTTTACCGCGGCGCCTTTGGAGGTGGCGATAATAATACCGTCATTCTCCACATTAATCCTTTCCAGCACCGCATGATGCTGCCGGCCAAAATGCCCGATAATATTACCGTTGCTGACAGGCCAGGGCAGCTTGCCGCGGTTATTTTCAAAGCCTTCTGACAGGGCCAGGGCTTCGGGGGTAGCCTCCAGCACATTAGCGCTGCGGGTGGGCGCCGGCGCGGGTGTTTCCGGTGCGGGCGTTTCTTTTTCCGGCGGCGGTGGCGCCGTTGCTACGTTATTATTGTTATTGGCGGCCGTCTTGTTGGCTGCAGCAGCAGCGGCAGCGGCTTTACGCGCGGCTTCGTCACGCCGGCGTTTTTCTTCAAGGGCCTTACGGCGCGCTACCTCTTCCGCTTCTGCTTTGCGGCGCTCTTCTTCAATTTCACGGCGTATTACCGCCTGTATGGCGGCCTGCACATTCTGTGCGTCTTTTTTGCGCTTGTTAATATCTGCCACCAGCTCTTTCTCGCGTCCTTTCAGCTTATTTACTACTTCATCCTGCTCCTTCCTGTCCTTCTCCAGCGTTTGGCGTTCGTCCTTTTCGGTTTTGAGCGCATCGGCCCGCTTTTCCTTCTGCGATCGCAGGTTTTCTATTTTGCGGTTCAGCAGCTCCTGCGTTTCCACGATATTGGTAGCCTGCCGGTGCCGGTACTCCCGGTATTGTTTCAGGTAAGCATACCTGCGGATAGCGTCGTTAAAGCTTTGGGCAGAGAATACGAAGTTGATCATGTCATAGGTGCTGCGGTTCTTATAAGCATACACCACCAGCTGCGCATACTGGGCCTTCAGGGTGTCCAGGTCTTTTTGCAGGGTTTTTATATCGCGGTACGCGCTGTTAATGTCCCCGTTAATAAAATTGATCTCTTCATT
>NZ_DASTRI010000083.1:0-14923 GCF_035761305.1 Chitinophaga sp.
ACCCTTCTTTATTTATAACGGAAGATGATCCTTCCTCTCGATAAATCATACGGGCTCATTTCCACTCCTACCTTATCACCGGGCAAAATTCTTATATAGTGCATTCTCATTTTTCCAGAAATGGTAGCCAAAATCTCATGCCCATTCTCCAATTTTACGCGGAACATAGCGTTTGACAAGGCTTCCAGTATAATTCCATCCTGTTTAATGAGTGCCTGTTTTGCCATAAAAATTTTTAGGACTGCAAAGATAGCATTTATCTTTTGAAATCTAAAAAAATCCCGAAATTAATTGTTATGAGTGCCAAATAATCAATATTTTCCGCGCATATATCTTTATTTATAACGGCTCCACTATACGGTCCACTCAACAACAATTAACTATCTGTTATTTATTAGTAATTAGTATTCAATGCACTGTTAGCTTTTTCGGCCTTCTCAATACCGGCAAAGCTGGAGAGCAGATCGGCCTGGCCTTTACGCACGGCTACTGTATGCTCAAAGTGGGCAGAGGGCTGCTCATCGCGGGTAGCTACTGTCCAGCCATCATCCAGGTAGGATACTTCCTTGGTGCCCAGGTTAATCATGGGCTCAATGGCTATAACCAGCCCTTCCTTCATCATAGGGCCGCTTCCGCGTTTACCGTAGTTAGGCACCTGCGGATCTTCATGCAGGTGTTTGCCCAACCCGTGGCCTACCAGCTCTCTTACAACACCGTAGCCCCGCTCTTTTTCGGCATACTCCTGGATGGCAAAGGCAATATCGCCGATCCGGTTGCCCACCACGGCTTTTTCAATGCCTTTATATAAAGCTGCTTTGGTTGCCGCCATCAGCTGCAATACTTCTTCCTTTACCGCTCCAATGGCAAAGGTATAGGCGCTATCTCCGTGAAAACCGTTCAGGTAAACACCCACATCTACCGATACAATATCGCCGTCTTTCAGCACATAGGCATTGGGAATGCCATGCACCACCTCTTCATTTACAGAAATACAGCTGCTTTTGGGATAGCCGCGGTAGTCCTTAAAGGAAGGAATGGCCCCATTATCACGGATAAACTGGTCAATCAGTTCATCCACTTCCAGGGTGCTCATGCCGGGCTTTAACGCCGCGGCAACTGTTTCCAGCGTGGCGCTTACCAGTAAGGCGCTTTTGCGCATCAGCTCTATTTCCTCTTTGCTCTTATAATGGATCATGTTGTTCTCCTGATGGTCACAATGTCACAAGGTCAAAAGGTGCGCGCTTTTGCGTACTGCCTTCTGACCTTGTGCCTTTATAATCAAATAATTACCTACACGTTAGCGGGTGCTGTTCTGCCTTTGATACGGCCGCCGCTCATAAGGCCATCGTAATGGCGCATCAGCAGCTGGCTTTCTATCTGCTGCAGGGTATCAAGTATTACCCCTACCATAATCAGCAGGGAGGTGCCGCCAAAGAAGGAGGCAAAGTTACTGTTGATATGCAATGCAGCGGCCAGTCCGGGCATAATACCTACCAGGGCCAGGAAAAAGGCGCCGGGCAGGGTAATACGGTCCATTACTGCACCAATGTAATCAGCGGTAGTTTTACCGGGTTTTACGCCGGGTATAAAACCGTTGTTCCGCTTCATTTCTTCTGCCATCTGGCTAGGGTTGAAGATCAAAGCGGTATAGAAATAGGTGAATACCACTACCAGTATTGCATATATCACGTTATACCACCCGTTGGTATGATCGCTGAATATACGGATAAATCCGGAAGCGCTTTCTGAAGAAGTGGCAAAACCTATAGCCGTTGCCGGTATAAACATAATGGCCTGTGCAAAGATGATGGGCATTACACCGGCTGCATTCACCTTCAGGGGAATGAACTGGCGTACACCGCCATATTGCTTGTTACCTACAATACGCTTGGCATAGTTTACCGGTACCTTACGGGTACCCTGTACCAGCAATATGAGGCCTATAGTTATAATAATAAATACAGCCAGCTCAATCAGGAATAACAGCAAACCGCCGCCGCCTTCTGTTGTTTTGGAGGAGAACTCCTGTATTAACGCCTGCGGCAGGCGGGCAAGAATGCCGACCATGATGATAAGAGAGGTACCGTTACCAATACCTTTATCCGTGATCTTTTCGCCCAGCCACATAACAAACAGGGTACCTGCTGTTAACACTACCGTTGTGGAGAGCCAGAAAAGGAATGCGCTGTATTGCGGCATGATAGCGCCACCGGACTGATTTTTCAGATAAGCCACGTATGCACTTGCCTGGAAACCGGTTACTACCACGGTTAACAAACGGGTGTACTGGTTAATCTTTTTACGGCCGCTTTCCCCTTCTTTCTGCAGTTTCTGGAAATAAGGTACAGCAATCGTAAGCAGCTGAATAGCGATAGACGCGGAGATATAGGGCATGATACCCAATGCAAATATGGATGCACGGGAGAAAGAACCACCTGCAAACATGTTGAAGAGCCCCAGAATGCCCTGGTTGGATTTCTCGGAAAACTGCTGCAGGGCATTCGCATCAATACCAGGCAGCACAATGTAAGAGCCAACCCGGTAAACCAACGTAAGGAGCAAGGTAGTAATAATGCGGTTACGCAGGTCTTCTATGCTCCAGATGTTCTTTATTGTTTCAATAAATTTCTTCACAGGAAGATAAAGGTTTAATAGCGCTATTAAATTCGAAAAGACGCACTACTCCGTAGGCGCCTTCTCTATCGTAAAGTCTTATACCAGTTCTACAGACCCACCAGCTTTTTCAACCAGCTGTTTGGCTTTTTCACTGATGGCGTTCACCTTTACAGTTACTTTGGCTTTCAGATCTCCCTGGCCTAACAGTTTTACTTTGGCAGTTTTGTTCACCAGGCCGTTAGCGTACAGGTTATCGACTGAGAAATCCTGCAAACCATATTTTTCAACCAGGTGATCCAGCTGACCAATGTTAAATATCGTATATTCTACGGGATCAATGCTTTTGAAACCACGTTTGGGCAAACGGCGCTGGATAGGCATCTGACCACCTTCATGGCCTTTTTTGCTGGAATAACCGTTACGGGACTGATGACCTTTATTACCTTTTGTAGAAGTACCACCTTTACCGGAAGCTTCCCCACGACCCAGGCGTTTCTCTTTATGTACGGCACCTTTTGCAGGTTTCAGTGAATGCAGATTCATTCGTAAATATTTTTCTTTGTGACCTCATGGCACCTCACATTGGCATGCCCGGTTTCATGAGAATTTTTTTTACTTACGCGGAAATTAACCGCTCGCTTAAATATAGATGTTATTTTATTAATGCCAAGGCAAAAGTATGATTATTTAGTGAAGACTGAGCACAGTGGGCTTAGCCTTTCACTTCCTCTACTTTTACCAGGTGGTCTACCTTACGCACCATGCCTTTGATCTGAGGGGTGGCCTCTACTTCAACGGAGGAGTGCATTTTGCTTAAACCTAATGCCTTTAAGGTCAGTTTCTGCCTTTCAGGACGGTCTATACCACTTTTTACCTGAGTGATCTTGATCTTTGCCATAATAAGTTGAATTTCTTTGCTTTGGATAAGCAGGAATTATCCGTTAAATACCTTCTTCAGGGACACGCTACGGGTTTTGGCTACCTGGATGGGCTCGCGCAGCAGGCCCAGTGCCTTAAAAGTAGCTTTTACCACGTTGTGCGGATTGGCAGAACCCAGGGATTTTGCCAGCACGTCGGTAATACCGGCGCTTTCCAGCACCGCACGCATAGAACCTCCGGCAATTACACCGGTACCATGGGCAGCGGGTTTGATCAGCACTTTGGCAGCGCCTTCTTTAGCCAGCTGGTCGTGCGGAATGGTGCCTTTCATTACTGGTATCTTGATCAGATTTTTCTTAGCATCATCAATACCTTTAGTAATAGCTTCCTGCACTTCCTTGGCTTTACCCAGGCCATGCCCTACCACGCCGTTCTCATTACCTACTACCACCAGCGCGGAGAAGCTGAAAGTACGTCCGCCTTTAGTGGTTTTGGTAACGCGGTTGATGGCTACCACCTTTTCCTTCAACTCCAGGTCACCGGCCTTTACTTTATTGAATGAATTTTTTGCCATTTTATTAATTGCGATTGCGAATTACGATTTCAGATTTACGATTAAGTTTAGAACTGCAGGCCACCTTCTCTTGCTCCGTCTGCAACACCCTTTACACGGCCATGATACAGGTAACCACCACGGTCAAAAGTGCAGGCGGTTATCCCTACTGCTTTGGCTTTGGCAGCCAGGGCAGCGCCCACCAGCTTAGACTTTTCAGTTTTGTTTACCTTTTGTGCCGCTATATCCTTATCGCGGGAAGAGGCAGCCGCCAGGGTGGTACCAGTGGTATCATCTATTAACTGTACGTAAATATCGCTGTTGCTGCGAAATACAGACAACCTGGGCTTTTGTGCGTTACCGCTCACCTTTTTACGGATGCGGTAGCGAATCTTCTGTCTCTTAGCTTCTTTAGTAATCATTGTTTTCAGTTTTTACACCCGATGCTGCCGGGCGTTTAATAAGCAACTAATTATTTACCTGCAGATTTACCTGCTTTCTTACGAACCACCTCATCACTGTAGCGAACACCTTTACCTTTGTACGGCTCGGGCTTACGCAGGCTACGCAGTTTAGCGGCTACCTGGCCTAATAACTGGTTGTCGGTACCTTCCAGCATAATTTTCGGGTTGGCGCCTTTTTCTGTTAAAGTGCTCACCTTCAATTCCTTGGGTACTTCAAATATAATATTGTGAGAGTAACCTAATGACAGGTCCAGCAACTGACCCTGGTTAGTGGCTTTATAACCTACCCCTACCAGCTCCAGCTGTTTTTTAAATCCATCGGTTACGCCTTTTACCATGTTGGCGATCAGCGCGCGGTACAGGCCGTGCAGGGCACGGTGGCGGATCTGATCTGTAGGGCGGGTAATGGTTAATTCACCGTCTTTCACCTCTACTTTAATGTCCCGGTCAATGCTGCGTTTCAGCTCTCCCTTCGGGCCTTTTACTGTAATTTCATTAGCAGGGGAAACTGTTACTGTTACGCCGCTGGCCAATTTTATGGGACTTTTCCCTATACGTGACATGTTAGCTGTTTTATGTTGTTATAACTACCGGCGTTCCGTGTTCAGCTCCGTATAGAAAGCTTAATTGTCAGACACACCCTGATATATTGGGAGTTACGGTTCCGGAAAGATCCAAAACCGTAACACTGTTGAATATTAGTAAACGTAGCAAACTACTTCGCCGCCAACGTTCTGCGCTTTAGCTTCCTTATCGGTCATTACACCTTTGGAGGTAGAAATGATAGCTACACCCAGACCGTTCTTAATACGGCGAAAGTCGGCCGGTTTGGAATACTGGCGCAAACCAGGACGGCTGATACGTTGTAAATCGGTGATGGCGGGTACTTTGGTCTGAGGATCGTATTTCAGGGCTATTTTAATAACACCCTGCTTGTTGTCTTCCTCAAATTTGTACTTCAGGATATAACCTTTGTCGTACAGAATTTCTGTGATACGCTTTTTCAGCTTGGAGGCCGGGATTTCCACGATCCTGTGGTTGGCCATTTGAGCATTCCGGATCCTGGTCAGGAAGTCTGCTATTGGATCAGTAACCATTGTTTGTAAAAAATTAAAAATTGTTACAATGCGATATCCAATCAGTAATTAGATAGGAATCAGTAATTAAAATTGTTCAGTGAATTAATAATTAAGAATTAACAATTAATAATTAATAATTAAGGTGTTGCTGTTTCCAGGCAACACTTGCATCTTATATTATTAATTGTTCACTATTCATTATTAATTATTCATTTTTACCAGCTTGCTTTTCTTACGCCGGGTATTTTACCAGCCAGGGCCAGGTCGCGGAACATGTTACGGCAAATGCCGAAGTGACGCATGTAACCTTTAGGACGGCCGGTCAGCTGGCACCTGTTCTTTAACCGAACAGGGGAAGCATTTTTAGGCAGTTGGTCCAGTGCTGCATAATCGCCTTCAGCTTTCAGGGCTGCGCGTTTTTCTGCAAACTTGGCTACCAATGCTTCTCTTTTTCTTTGCCTGGCTTTTACAGATTCTTTTGCCATTTTATAATATAAGGTTTAAAATATCTGATTAGTCTTTTTTCATGTTCCTGAACGGCATGCCCAGCTCTTTCAGCAGCTCATAGGCTTCTTCGTTTGTGGTAGCCGTTGTAACGAAAGTGATATCCATACCGGCAATTTTAGTTACCTTATCGATATCTATTTCAGGGAAAATGATCTGCTCTGTGATGCCCAGGGTATAGTTACCGCGGCCATCGAAAGCTTTTTCATTAACGCCTTTAAAGTCACGTACGCGGGGTAAGGACACTGCAACCAGGCGATCCAGGAAATCATACATGGTAGTGCCACGCAGGGTAACGCGGGCGCCGATGGGCATGTTTTTCCTGAGTTTGAAGTTGGAAATATCCTTTTTAGACAGGGTGGGGATGGCTTTCTGACCGGCGATGCGGGTCATTTCATCCACTGCAATGTCTACCAGCTTTTTATCACTCACAGCACCGTTAATACCCTGGTTCAGGCAAATCTTAACCAGGCGGGGCACCTGCATTATGCTTTTGTAGTTGAATTTCTTCATCAAAGCAGCTTTCACCTCTTCACGGTATTTCTGCTGCAGCCTGGGAATGTATGTAGTAGTTGCCATTATTTAATTACCTCCCCTGATTTTTTAGCTATACGAACTAATTTACCGTTTTCTCTCTGCCTGTTCACCCTGGTAGGTTTACCAGCCTTCGCGTCCCACAACATTACGTTAGAAATGGCGATAGGGGCCTCCTGCTTTACAATACCACCTTTGGTGTTTTGTGCAGTAGGCTTGGTGTGCTTGGTAACGATGTTAACACCTTCTACCAGTACGCGGGCTTTATCCACCAGCACTTCCAGCACCTTGCGGGGCTTGGTCCTGTCCTTGTCGTCACCGGTAATCACCACTACCATGTCGCCCTTCTTAATGTTGAACTTAGGCTTGAATCTAGTTTTCATTTTTGTTTATTTATAAACGCCAAGCGAAACCCTTGTTTCGCTTGATAAATTTTATCCTCGTTTTTGTGAAACGGGCTGCAAAGATAAATAAAAAAGTAAAAGTTAAAAATTAAAACTTTGTAACTCAATCTGCTCCTATCCTCTCTGTTCCTTTTTACCCTTTACTTTTTTACTTTTTATTTTTTTACAGCACCTCGGGAGCCAGAGAGATAATTTTCATGTATCCCTTATCGCGCAGCTCGCGGGCAACCGGACCGAAAATACGGGTACCGCGGGGCTCGTCAGCGTTATTCAGCAATACAACGGCATTATCGTCAAAACGGATATAGGAACCGTCTTTACGGCGCAGCTTGTTTTTGGTTCTTACGATTACAGCTTTGGTAACCATTCCTTTCTTCACACCACCGGCGGGGATTGCGTCTTTTACAGTCACTACAATCTTATCCCCTACTTTCGCGTAGTCCTGGCCGGAGTTGCCTAACACCCTTATACACAGCACCTCTTTGGCACCGCTGTTATCAGCTACGTTCAGCCTTGATTCTTGTTGTATCATCGTACTAAGTTTTGCAAGTTGTTTAGTCAGCGGCTACACCCGGGAGCGCCGGCCTGCAGCTTGAAACAATAATTGAATTATTTTACTTTTTCGATCACTTCTACCAATCTCCAGCACTTGTTCTTGCTCAGCGGGCGGGACTCCATTATTCTAACGGTATCGCCAATGCTGCACTCGTTTTTCTCATCGTGCGCCATAAACTTGGTAGTTTTTTTCACGAACTTACCATAGATCGGGTGCTTCACTTTACGTTCCACGCTTACCGTGATGGTTTTATCCA
Source organism: Chitinophaga sp. (assembly GCF_035761305.1). Taxonomy (GTDB): domain Bacteria; phylum Bacteroidota; class Bacteroidia; order Chitinophagales; family Chitinophagaceae; genus Chitinophaga. The sequence continues at coordinate 7,846 of NZ_DASTRI010000083.1, forward strand.
TTTTATTGCTGGACACCACGCCAATCCTGGTTTTTCTTAAATTTCTTATTTCGGTCATTGTTGAAAGTATTTTTTCCCTTCAAACCTTTCTGCTTTTACAGAAAGGCGTAATTAATGTTGTATGCTTTTACGGGTAGCTTGCCGGCTGCCCGTTTGGAATTAAAAGCCCAGCTCTCTTTTATGCAGTTCAGTTTTCATCCTGGCGATCTCCCTTCTCAAAGAGCGGATGCTCATTGGGTTTTCGATCGGCGTGATGGCATGACTAAACGTAATCTTCTTCAAGCGCAGTTGCTCCTCAGCGATCTTGTCTTTCAGATCCTGCTCGCTCAGGCTTTTCAGATCCAGCTTTACTTTTGCCATTGCTGTATTTTTTTTACTGTGTTAACTTATTTATAGATAGCAATCGGTTTCCTGCTTACGCAACATAATCGTGGCGCACCACAAACTTCACTTTAATAGGCAGTTTCTGTGCAGCCAGCTCCATGGCTTCTTTAGCTACCTGCAAGGGAACACCGTCTGCTTCGAACAGGATACGGCCCGGTTTTACCACAGCCGCCCAGTGATCAGGAGCACCTTTACCTTTACCCATCCTCACTTCCAGCGGTTTAGCTGTGATGGGTTTATCAGGGAAAATGCGGATCCACACGTTACCTTCACGTTTCATGTGCCTGGTTAAGGCTACACGTGCAGCTTCGATCTGCCGGTCGGTGATCCATTTCGGCTCTAATGCTTTAAGTCCGAACGTACCAAAGGAAAGAGCTGCACCGCGTTTGGCGTTACCTTTGATGCGGCCTTTATGCATTTTCCTGTGTTTCGTTCTCTTGGGCTGTAACATTGTTATATGTTATTAATTGTTAATCGAAAATTGTTTATAGCTTATCTGCGACCACCCCTGTCGCCGCCGCCTCTTCTCTCACCGCCACCGCGGTTGTCCCTTCTTTCACCGCCACGGTGCTCACCACCGCGCTCGCCTCTTTCACCACCACGGCCACCGGTACGGCCTTCACCTTCCTTGCCGGTCAGCACGTTCGGGTTCAGGTCGCGCTTGCCCAGTACTTCACCTTTACAGATCCATACCTTGATGCCGATTTTACCGTATACGGTTAAGGCAAACAGGGAAGCATAATCAATATCCATACGGTAAGTATGCAGGGGCGTACGGCCTTGTTTGATCTCTTCAGAACGGGCAATTTCCGCACCGCCCAAACGGCCGCTCACTTTCACCTTAATACCTTCCGCGCCCATTCTTAAAGCGGTAGCAATAGCCATTTTTATAGCGCGCTTGTAGTTAATGCGGCTTTCGATCTGTTTGGCAATTGTTTCAGCAACGATATTGGCGTCCACTTCCGGGCGACGGATCTCCAGAATGTTGATCTGTACATCCTCCTTACCGGTCAGTTTCTTCAGCTCTTCTTTAATGCGGTCTACCTCGTTACCACCTTTACCTATAATGATACCAGGTTTGGAAGTATGGATGGTGATGATCAGCTTACCCAGTGTTCTTTCGATCACTACGCGTGAAATACCCCCTTTGTTGATACGGGCATTCAGGTAAGTCCTGATCTTATTATCTTCGATCAGCTTGGTTGCGTAGTCCTTTTTGCTACCATACCAATTAGAGTCCCATCCTCTGATGATACCTAACCTGTTACCAATAGGATTTGTTTTCTGACCCATGTTCCTGGTTTATTTATCTATTAGTTGAATAGTTTTTATTTCTGTACTGTTTCGTTACGGCTATCCACTATGATAGTAACGTGGTTACTTCTTTTACGGACACGGTAACCTCTACCTTGCGGAGCAGGGCGCATTCTTTTCAGAATACGGCCGCCATCCACGAAAATAGTTTTTACAAACAGGTTTGCATCTTCTACGCGGCTGCCTTCATTCTTCACTTTCCAGTTAGCTATGGCAGATACCAGCAGTTTTTCCAAGGGTACGCTTGGGTGCTTGGGATGGAATTTCAAAATATTCAAAGCCTTTTCTACATCCAGACCGCGGATCAGATCTGCCAGCAAACGCATTTTGCGGGTAGATGTAGGATTATTTCTCAGCTTAGCTACTGCTTCCATTGTTAATTATTTGATGTTTGATATTTGAAGCCTGAAGTACGAAGTAATACTTCTTACTTCATACATCAAAAATGTTTACATTTTCTTGTTAGCGTGTCCTTTAAAGTTGCGGGTTGGTGCAAATTCACCCAGCTTATGGCCTACCATAAACTCTGTTACATATACAGGGATGAACTTGTTACCATTGTGCACCGCAAATGTATGGCCCACAAAGTCAGGAGTGATGGTTGAACGGCGGCTCCATGTTTTTATCACGGTGCGCTTGGTGCCTTCATTCATCTTCTCTACTTTCTGCTCTAATTTGTGGTCTACGTAAGGACCTTTTTTAATGGAACGACCCATGTCTGTGTCTGTTTATTTAGATTCCAATTTCCACTTTATAAGTTCCGCTGCGGTTATCCCTTAGCGGAACTTATGCGGTGGGATGTTGTTTATAATTTCTTGCCGTTTTTCCTGGTAATGATCAGCTTATCAGAGCTCTTATGCGGCTTCCTGGTTTTCAGGCCTTTTGCATATTTACCAGTTCTGGACCTGGGATGACCACCGGAGGCTTTACCTTCACCACCACCCATCGGGTGATCTACCGGGTTCATGGCCACACCACGGTTGCGGGGGCGAATACCCCTCCAGCGGTTGGCACCTGCCTTACCGATGGACTGCAAAGCATGGTCAGAGTTAGAAACGGTACCTACGGTTGCCATGCAGGTGATGAGCACCTTACGCAGCTCGCCGGAGGGCATTTTCAGAGATGCATATTTTTCTTCCTTGGCGTTCAGCTGTGCATAAGTGCCGGCGCTGCGGGCAATAGCACCACCTCTGCCGGGCTGCAGCTCAATGTTGTGCACTACAGTACCCAGCGGCATATTTTTCAGCAGCAGCGCGTTACCTACTTCAGGGGCTACTTCAGCACCGCTGATTACGGTAGCGCCTACCTGCAGGCCCTGGGGAGCCAGGATGTAACGTTTTTCACCATCTGCATAGTTCAGCAATGCGATGAATGCGCTACGGTTAGGATCGTATTCAATAGTTTTAACGGTAGCGGGAATATTTTGCTTGTCACGCTTGAAATCTACAATACGGTAGTGCTTTTTGTGGCCGCCACCAATGTAGCGCATAGACCTTCTACCCTGCGCGTTCCTACCACCTGTTTTCTTGGCAGGCGACAGGAGGCTTTTTTCCGGGTTATCCGTGGTAAGCTCGGCAAATGCATTGCCTATTTTCCAACGGGTACCGGCTGTGATCGGTTTGTACTTCTTCAGTGCCATTGCTAGTTCTTATTGCTAGTTATTGTTTATAATGTGATCTGTATATACAACCATTGTCCCGGGGTTTATGCCGGGAACAGGGCACTATATGTTAGCATACAGATCTATTGTTTCTCCGTCGGCCAGTGTAACGATGGCTTTTTTGTAAGAGGGCTTTTTGCCTGCAATGAAACCTGCCTTGGTAAAGCGGAATTTGCTTTTACCGGGCATTACGGCAGTGTTTACCTCTGCTACGGCTACGCCGTAAAAATCTTCCACTGCTTTTTTAATCTCCAGCTTGTTGGCTTTTTTGTCAACAATGAAGTAGTAGCGGTTGAATTTCTCAGTGGCTTTATTCACCTTTTCTGTTACCACCGGTTTGATTAAAACGTCTGAAAGTTTCATCTTTATTTGCTTTAAGCTGCTGGCGCGAGCCGTTAGCTTGTTATTCAGTTAATTATGCTTCAGCCGGTTCTTCGGTGAAGATTTTTACAGCGCTTTCCGTGAACACCAGGTAGTTGCTGTTTACAATATCATAGGTATTGATGTCTGCCAGCACTACGCCGTCTACAGTAGGAATGTTCCTCAAAGACAGGTAAACGTTATCGTTATACTCCGGCATTACCACCAGGGTTTTGCGGCCGTCTACATTAATGTTCAGGCTTTTCAGAATACCAGCGAGCTGTTTGGTCTTGGGTGCATCCAGGTTTACATCTTCTACAACAATGATGTTGTTTTCTTTTGCTTTGGCAGACAGGGCGGAGATCTTAGCCAGATCCTTTACTTTCCTGTTCAGCTTAAAGTCATAACCATGCGGTTTGGGACCAAAGATGGTACCACCGCCTTTATATAACGGGTTACGGATGTTGCCTTTACGGGAACCGCCGGTACCTTTTTGTTTGTGCAGTTTACGGGAAGCACCTTTTACTTCTGCCCTGGTTTTCACCTTGTGCGTACCCTGGCGCTGTGCGGCCAGGTATTGCTTTACAGCCAGGTAAATTACGTGGTTGTTAGGCTCTACACCAAAGATCTCTTCAGGAAGCTCCACGGTTCTTCCGGTTTTCTTACCTTCTATATTTAAAATATCGAGTTGCATAATTACTTCTGGATTAAAACGATTGAACCATTGTGGCCGGGAACGGAACCACTTACCAGGATATAATTCTTTTCAGGGAATATCTTCAGAATTTTCAGGCCTTTTACTTTTACTTTTTCATTGCCGGTTTGGCCTGCCATACGCATACCCTTGAAAACGCGGGAAGGATAAGAAGAACCGCCGATAGAACCGGGCGCCCTGCTACGATCGTGCTGGCCGTGGGATTGCTCACCTACACCGCTAAAGCCATGGCGTTTAACTACACCCTGGAAACCTTTACCTTTGGAGGTGCCTACTATGTCAACCTTATCGCCTTCGGCAAATATTTCGCAGGTGATGGTTTCACCCAGCGCTTTTGCTACATCGGGGTTACGGAATTCTTTTACAAAACGTTTGGGAGAGGTGTTTGCTTTCGCGAAGTGATTTGTTGCTGCTTTGGTAGCGTGTTTTTCTTTCTTGTCGCTGAATGCTACCTGAATAGCGGTATACCCGTCAGTTTCCGGTGATTTCACCTGGGTAACCACATTAGGACCGGCTTCGATAATGGTACAAGCGGTTTGCTTGCCATTGGACTCGAAGATGCTGGTCATGCCGATCTTTTTACCAATAATACCTTTCATTTATTTATACATTTTTACCCAGCGCCTGGGGGTGTTCTAGCTTTCCCCAGGATGGGCGGTTTATATACATTTATTGGGCGGCCACCCAGAAGGCGTGACCTGTTTGTTGCTATTTTACGTGCCGGGACAGATCATGCTGAACCGCTATACTGCTGTATAGCCGCTGCATTTTCATTTACCCGTTGTATCAATCTAACCAGGCGGGCCTTTTGCCCACCTTGCCGATGTCCTACGCTTTAATTTCCACTTCTACACCAGAAGGCAGATCCAGCTTGCTCAGCGCATCTACTGTTCTGGACGAGGAGGTATAAATATCCAGCAGGCGCTTGTGTGTACATAGCTGGAATTGCTCCCGGGCTTTCTTGTTAACGTGCGGGGAACGCAGTACCGTAAAGATTTTCTTTTCTGTAGGCAACGGAATTGGACCTGTTACCACGGCACCGGTGTTACGCACGGTTTTTACGATCTTCTCAGCAGATTTGTCTACCAGGTTATGATCGTAGGACTTCAGCTTGATTCTAATTCTCTGAGACATATGCAATGAACTACTTCTGTTTTACCCTTACAATTTGGGAGGGCAAAGGTAACTTGTTTTTATACAAATGACAAATATTTCCGGAAAAAATTACAGACAAAATTAAGGTCCTGCCTCAATACCGGCAAGGCCGGGGACAGGCAGGACCTTTAAAAACCCTGTAATAATCAGTCCATTGAACGGAGAGTAATCACTCAGAGGCCGCCCACTAAGGATTGGAGCAGCTCCTGCAAACGGGCAATTAATGCATTCAGTACATCCATAATGCTGGTTTTTCATGCGGTGGCGCCTACTCTGTTGACTGGTTTTCGGCATTCCCAGTATGAACCATTCTGTTGGTTAAAATTAGGCAGCCGATATGGTATGTAACTCGTTCATTTTGTTCAGTTTATGCAAAAGCAGCCAGCCTGTTCACCGGTTGTACTGTCCCGCTCTTCATAATGTTCCGCTCTGCCCAAAAAAGGCTGCAATTGTGGAAAGAATCCGCCGGAAACAGCTATAATCTCCCTGAAATAAAAATTCCGGGTGGTTAACCCGGAAATGGAAAATAAAGCCCTGTTCAGCGGTGAACAGGGGCTTTAGTCATTTTGTTTGCCATGCATATTGTTTTTACTTTCCTGTTTCTTCCCTTATCAGCTCACGGGCACGGGCCGTAGGCAGATAAACCTGGAAGCCTACGTTCAGGCCTAAGCGGTTGGATGTAGTGGCGCTGCCAAAACCTACCGTGAGGTTATATTTCAGCAGGGCTTCCAGCGCAACATTGGGTGTAATAAAATAAGCAATACCAGGGCCAGCTCCTATGTCAAGACCATTTGTGCTGGCGCCGGGGCCTGCATAGTTTACCCCCCCGAAGCCCACATTTGCTTCTACAAAAAAGCGGCTTCTTTTGGAAAATTCCATTTTACGTACATTCTTGTCTTCTAAAAAATAGCGGCCCAGGGCGCCTATGCCATAAGTAATATCGCTACCCTCTCCTTTTTGCGTTGACAGGCCAAAATTAGCATAGCCGCCCAGCGCTAATCCGTCCTTAATGAAATACGCTATTTTAGGCGTAATAGACATGTCAAAGTTAGTACCGTTTCCTCCGCCTAAGAAATTGAGGTTAAAGCTGGAGAGATCACCTCCAACCATTAAGTTTCCCTGTTGGGTTTGAGCTACAGCAACAGATGAGCACAAGACAGCCGCTACGGCCAATGTTAGTTTAAAAATCTTCTTCATGTCCGGAATTTTTGTTGGGTTTAATAAATACTTGCCATCAGATAATTATCAGGATGCGGTCTTTTACCACATGTTCATACGCCTGAAATCATAGCATAGAGAAAAATGGGATATGGGGTATAAGGGGAACATTACTACACAAATCTACTGATAATGAGTTACATAGCATGAAACGTGCCTAAAAATCCAGAAATCAACGGCAATAGCGATTGCCTGCAGCAAATTCAGGAGGGAAAGATAATATGGGCGAACACCCTGAAAAGAAAATCCCCGGTGCAAATACCTGCACCAGG
>NZ_DASTRI010000084.1:0-28936 GCF_035761305.1 Chitinophaga sp.
CCGGCCCTAAATAGCTGGGCGCATGCAGGGCTACGGAGTCGCTCACTTTTTCCATGTTATAGGTAAGCAGCACTTCATGGCGGGTATTAATGGCGCGGCGGTAAGCGTAGCTGAAGCCAAAGCTGAACACCTCCCGTAAAAACCGGTTATCATCCTGCCGGTAGAATTGCTGCTTATTCATACTGCTGCTGTCGTTCAGCTCGCGGTTACGGCTATAGGCAAAGGTGATACCCAGGCCGTTATGAAAGCTTTTATCGAAATACGGCAGGGCGTAAGTAAAAGCCAGCTGCTGGGTATAGCCTATCTGCACTACGCCATCCAGCCCGTCGTTACGGCCGGTAAGGTTGCTGTGTGAGCCTCTTACGCCAATGTTCACGCGATCCAGGCTTTTGCCCTGCTCTACCCACCACTGGTTAAAGTTACGGTCGGCCAGCTTAAAAATGGGAAAGGCCAGCAGGTACCAACGTTCCCACACTTCAAATACCAGGTCGGCGGAGTTGCCTTCCCAGTTTTTTACATTAGCAATTACGGTAAGGAAAAGGGTGGTGTTCATAAGCTGCCGGCGGCAGGCTTCGAGGGTTTTGGAAAGGTCTTTCAGGCGAATGGTATCGCCGGGCACTGTGCTTAGCTCGCGGACAATAAAAGGCGTTCGTGTTTTTTTATTACCGGAAATGATCACATTGCGCACCACCAGGTAGCTGGTATCTGTTACCACAGCCAGCGCCTGGGGAGCAGGCTGCTGCGCGCGGCAGGGCAATAGCAGGAACAGGCAGTATATGCCCAGCAGATAACAGAATTTGACCATGCAATGAAAACCAAGTAGCGGGCCGCAAGCTAGGGATTAATTACGAATTATCAATTACGATCCCACTAAATGGGACACGAATGCCGCTGAAAATAATGGCGGTTATGAGTAATTACGGAATTAAAAGCGCGCTGTTGCCGGTAGCCAGTAAGGCAGCTGCTATAAAATGTTGATGCAGCTATATTTTCTGCCCTCTATATTTTCAACCCGTATTTCAAACTTTCGTTGTATGTACGGTTTTGCAGGAACTACTGGAAATAACTGGCTAACCCGTAATTGAACAATGCTTATTGTAACGGCACCGTTCACATTACAGGCATTGCCATCAATTCGTAATTTGTAATTGAATAATCCGTAATTGCCTTTCAGCTTCGCCTACAGGCTAATGTAGTTCATGAAAAGGTCATAATTCTTCCGGAGGGTATCTTCTTCCTCCTCTGCCGTAATGCTGTATTTTACATAGTACTTAAACCGCTCAAAGGTAGCCAGCAGGGATTGCAGCTCCTGGCGGTTGGTTTTCAGCAGCACTTCAAGGCGGCCATTAGGAGTGGTAATCGTGTTTACGCTCAGCAGGGTTACATCGTTCGACTCTGCAATGCGGGCTATTTCACTAAGGCTGTAATCGCGGGGCTCCATTTCAAGCGATACAATACCGCCCGGCTCCTTTACGCCGTTATACTGGGCCAGCACAGCCAGCAGGTTATCCTTGGTAAGGATGCCTAAATATTCATTGTCTTTGCTGATCACCGGCAATGCGCACAGCTTGTAGTCGTAAAACACCTTCAGCGCTTCGTAAAAATGGGCGTGCTCGGATATGGCATGGCGGGGACCGTTATACTCCATGTTTTCCAGCAGCGTTTCAGGATCTTCCAGGTCCAGAATATCATCTTCCTCTACCATGGCCAGGTATTTATTTTCCAGCACCATCGGCAGCTGTGTTAAATGATATTCATTCATGAGGCGCAACGCCCTTGACCCTGGATCCATCGGATGCAGCACCGGAACTGTTGATATGAGATCTCTCGCCAGCATGATTAATAGATTTAACGTATGATCAATATAACAAAGAATATTCCAAGTTCCACCAATATACCTTACCGTTAGGTACGGTATGCATTACAAAGATACAGTTAATCACAGCGTGGAAACTACAGCAGCCCGGATAAATTACGAACGGTTAGATAACGGGTTGCAGACAATGATGGCCGGCCCGACCGGCGGCTTGCTTACTTTTTCAGCTTGTTCAGGAAGTTATGCAGGATGGTGTTAAATTCTCCCGGAACCTCCATCATCGGCGCATGACCACACTTATCAATAAAGTGCAGTTCCGAGTTCGGGATCAGCTTATGAAATTCCTCCCCTACCATGGGCGGCGTAATGGTATCGTTTTGGCCCCATACCAGCAGGGTGGGTATTTTAATATCGCGCAGCTCCTCTCCCAGGTTATGCCGGATGGCAGATTTCGCCAGCGCAATGACCTTGATAACTTTTAAACGGTTGCCCACAATTTCAAATACCTCATCTACCAGCTCTTTGGTGGCAATGGCGGGGTCGTAAAAGGTAAGCTCGGTTTTTTTGCGGATATACTCATAATCGCCCCGCTTGGGATAGGTTTCTCCCATACCGTTCTCAAACAGGCCCGAGCTGCCGGTTAACGTAAGGGAGCTTACAGGCGCATCCGGATGTTTCAGCAAATATACCAATGCCACATGTCCGCCCAGGGAATTGCCCAGCAGGTGTACATGCTGGTAGCCGCGCGCTTCAATAAATTTGTGTACAAACTTGGCCAGGCCGCTTACGGTTGTTTCAAGGATATTCAGGTCAAACAAAGGCAACATGGGGATCACTACTTTGTTGTACTGCCGGAAATGGTCCAGCAGATCTCTGAAATTACTTAACGCCCCAAACAGTCCATGCAGCAATACCAGTGGCTCCCCCTCTCCTTCCTCAATGTAATTAAACTTCCCCTGTGTTTTGATTTCGTAATCCATTGCCAAAGCTTGAAAGTCAATTTTGCGCTAAAATAATTCTTTTTATTAATTCAAATAATCTTTGAAGCGAGTTAGATAGCTTGCATTTCTTTGGCTGCATTATCAAAAAAAGACTGCAATCCAGCGAACATATCTTTGAAAACCGGTATTATTTTACCCATGCTATCTATTACGGCAGGGCCTACGGGTGCTATATAAGGATAGACTGCTGACTGCAGTTTGGTTTCCGGGCTTAGCCAATACAGCTGATTGGCTATCCACAATAGGATGCTGTAATTAATAGTAAAGATAATGATATACAATAAAATACCTCCGAGCCGGTTTATCCATCCCAGCAAAGCCAGCTCCACCAGCTTTTGCAGGGCGGTGGCTCCCAGGCGTACGAGCAAAATCACACCAAGAAACAGGCCAATGAAACAGATCACGGGCAGCCAGCGCCAGTGCACATGCCAATGCTGCTGCGCATACAGCGCGCTTACAGTGGTAAGCTTCAACGCTGCCGCCAGGCCAACAATAATGGCCACAAAAGAAAATACCGCTACTATTAACCCCCGTGAATACCCTTTGTAAACGGCTATAACGAGGATAATGGCGAAAAGAATATCAATTAACATAAACTTAATGGCGCTACCAGCTTTTAGCCGTGTGCTGGTTAATGGCTATAGGCTAAAGCTGGTAGCTGACAACTAATAACTATCTGCTTAGCATTTCCTTTACCAGGGCGGAAATAGCCTTACCGTCGGCCTGGCCTGCCAGCTGTTTGGTAGCAGCGCCCATTACCTTCCCCATATCGGCCGGTGAGGTGGCCCCTGTTTCTGCAATAATGCGGCTTACTGCTTCGCGTAAAGCGCTTTCATCCAGCTGCTTAGGTAAAAAACGCTCTATTACCGCCAGTTCTTCCTCTTCCTTCACCGCCAGGTCTTCCCGGTTTTGCTGCCGGAAGATCTCCAGGGAGTCTTTCCGCTGCTTGGCCAGCTTTTGCAGCATTTTGTTTTCATCGGCCTCTGTCAGCTCGCCGCTGCTGCCTTCGGCGGTTTTGGCTAAAAGGATGGCAGCCTTAATGGCCCGTAAAGCACGCAGCTCTGCTTCGCTTTTAGCCAGCATAGCGGCTTTGATAGCCGCGTTAATATTGTTTTCCAGTGACATACTTATGTTTTTAGAAGCGATGGGCCGTTTCCGGACAGCCCACTGCCTGGTTGCAATAGTAGTAATTACTTTTCCCCTGCCTTCAGCTTATCATCAAACTTTTTCAGGAAATCTTTGGCAAAATTGCGCAGGTCTTCCGCCTGGTCTTTATAGGGGGTGGCACGCGTCCAGGTATCGGCCATGGTCATCATGGTCTGGTAAAAGAAGTCGGCCATATCATCCATCATCATATCCTTGGTCCACAGGTCAATGCGCAGGGCGGTTGATTCTGCCGCATCCCAAAAAGCCACCATCATGGCTTTGGCTTTGTTCATACGGTCGGCAGTGGTATCAGAGGCGCTCCATTCTATTTTTTCCGGTACTTTTTGATCATCCAGCGCTACCTGTATCTGGATGGTAGATATTTTACCCATATTTTAGTGTTGTGCTTTTTTGCTTTTCAGACGGCAAAAATAGTGGATAATACGGGAATAGCTATATCGCACCTGTTTAACGGCAGTGCCATCAGCTCCATCCGGTTAACAACCTGCGGCCTTTCATCTGCACATCTGCATATCCGCACATCTGCACATCTACTGTAGTACTTCTTCCAGCGCTGCCGCGCTCTCATCCCAGGTGCCGGGCAGGGGCAGCTCCGCCATTTGCCGCAGCAGGCTGCTGCGCAGCACTTCATCTTTATACAGCTGGCTCAGTTTTTCGGCCAGGTCGCCCAGGTTGCCGGGATTTACATACAGCAGGGCATCTTTGCCGGCTTCGCGCGCAGCCGGACCATCAATGGCTATTACCGGCACCTGGCACTGCACGGCGGCATAAACCGGCAGGGCAACACCCTCCAGGCGGGAGGTGTAAACCATGCCGTAAGCGCCCGCCACCAGGTTGGCAAGGGAGGGCTGGTCCGGGTTGGGCAGCCAAACCACATCCTGCCGGAACTTATAGGTTTGCAGGCTGCCGGCTATCTCCTGGCCAGCAGGGGTAACACTGCCGGCCAGCACCAGCTTTATGTTGGAGCGCTGCCGGCGCTTGAGGGCTGAAAAGGCTTTAAGCAGGGGCATAATATTATTACGGGGGTCCAGCGCGCCGGTAACAATAAAATATTCCGTGCCGCCGGTGTACTGCTTTTTCACCGCTTCCCGCTTTTCCCAGTCAAGGGGGCGGTAGCTATTGTGCAGCCCGGGAGGTATTAGCTGCATTTTGCCGGCAGCGGCAGGTGCATAGTTCAGCAGGGGCTGCTGCAGGTGGGCGGCGGGTATGCCCACTTTTTCCGCGCGGGCAATATATTTTACGGTTTCTTTCCGGTAAAACTCCTGCCAGCGCCGGGGAATGCCGGCCACCGGCTGTAAAAAGGAAAGATCTTTCAGGAACAGGAAAGCCGGTACTTTGCTGCGCAGGGGCAGCAGGCCATCCATACCCAGGAACAGCTCTACACGGTGCTGTTTAAGGGCCCGGGGCAATTGCCATTGCAGCCACCACTGGCGCCGCCATACCGCGGGGCCTTTCAGCGGCACAACAACAGGCCTGGCATTACCGGGCAGGGAAAGCGCCGGTGGTACAGGGCGGTCAAAGAAAAAAAGGAAAGTATGTTCAGGGTGCCGGCGGCACATACAAAACAGCAGCTGCGTATAAAAGTCCCCTGTATCTGCGGGTGCATCCTGGCTCACACCAATTGCGCTTACTCCAATGGTCATGGGCGCAAAATTAATGTGAAAAAGGGCAAATTATTCGTCTGTCTTGTTGGTGATAAAGAACTCCTTCTTTACAATATTGTTCGGATTATCCAGGGAAGCAACCGTAATGGTCACCTTTACCGTTTTAATGGGCTCCAGCCCTTTCAGGTTAATGGTGGTGGATGCGGCTGTAACCGGGGAGGGTATGGAGTCCTGGGGAATAACCTGTCCGCCGTATTCAGTAACTGCGCTTATGGTAATGCTTACCCCTTTTGCGGGCAGTTCGGAGGTGATGTTCACCGTAAAGGAATAGGTAGCGCCCGGGGATGCGTTGTAAATACCTTCCGCCACGCCGTCCAATGTGGCTTTCAGCTGTTCTTCCTGGGGAGCGGGATCATCACCGGGTTTGGTTTTCTTTTTGCTGCAGGCCGTTACGGTAAGCATTAAAAAGGCCAGGCCGGCAATAAGATATGATTTGAAAGGCATAGCGGTTTCAATTGAAGGTTTTGCATAAAATTATATTATTTTATAATACCAAGCAAACATTCATATGTTAACCCCGAACGTCCATCGCATCCCGCAGGCCGTTGCCCAACAGGTTAAAGGCCAGCACCATAAGCATAATGGCTATACCCGGGGCCAGCGCCAGCAAGGGGTTATGGGTAATAATAAAATTGTAGTTCTCCTTGATCATCAGCCCCCAGGAAGGCTGGGGAGGCTGCACCCCCACACCCAGGAAGCTAAGCCCTGCCTCTATGATAATGGCTGTGGCAAAATTACCCGCTGCCACCACCATTACCGGTCCCATAATATTGGGTAAAATATGCTTCATAATAATACGTCCATGCCCATAGCCCAGCGCGCGCGCCGCTTCCACAAACTGCAGCTCGCGCAGGCTCATGACCTGCCCCCGTATAATACGGGCCACGCTTACCCACATGGTAAGCCCCACTGCTATAAACACCTGCCAGAAGCCTTTGCCCAGCGCCAGCGTAATGGCAAATACCAGCAGCAGCGTAGGTACAGACCATATTACGTTTATGAGCCACATCACCACATCATCCGTACGGCCACGGAAATACCCCGCCACAGCGCCCAATACCACGCCCACACTCAGGGAAATCAACACGGCTATGCAGCCTACCCCCAGGCTTACGCGGGTGCCTACCAGCAGGCGGCTCAGAATATCCCGCCCAAACCGGTCGGTGCCCAGCCAGTAAGTTTTGGTAACAATGCGCTGCCCGGCTACCTGCTGCTGCAGCACCGGCAAAGGCTGTTGCAGCGGCTGCATACGCCCGTACCATACTTTGGCCAGGCTGTAGCGCTCCGGCATGGTGGTTTCCTCATCTACATACTGCTGCACTGCAATATCATTGCCCCGGAACTGCCAGCTGCGTATAGGCACATACGTAAGCCCGCTCTCCTGCCCGTACAGCAGCCGGTGAAAAAAACCGGTACGGGCCGGCGCATGCTCTTTTCGGATGGCCAGCATGGTGATGCTGAAGCCGGGGTGCTGCCCGCTTATTTCCAGCACCATACGGTTGGCATATGGCGTTGGGTCCGGCGCAATAAAGTAAGCGGCAATGCTCACTATCACTGCCAGCACTATCAGGCATAGCCCGGCCATAGCGCCCTTGTTGCGCTGCAGGCGCTTCCAGGCCTGCCGGCTGAAAGATGAACGGATGTTAACAGCTGCGCACACCGCTTCTATTATTAATTCATAATTATTAATTCTTAATTAACCCGGCGGCCTTTCCACTGGTAAGAGCCAAACTTGCCCAGCCAGCCCGCAATTACAATATAAGGAATATGAAAAAACTGGCCGGGTATTACCCATCCCAGTAAAGTGGTTTTATGAAAGAAACGCGCCACCGGCACCATAAAATACAGCTCTACCGTTATTTTAAACAGCAGGCATACCAGGAACCAGCTGCGCCAGGCCGGGTAAAAAACAGCTGCGGGCCCCATGAACAGCAGGGCGGCATTCCATAAATATACGATGGCCAGCATCCAGGTCAGCCGTTTGTCGTCGTACTTGTCGGCCTTGGACGACCAGCGGATGCGCTGGTGCATAAATGCCCGCAAAGTATCTACCGGCAGCGTGCGCACAATGGCATCTTCATTTTTAAGATAGCCGATACCGTTAGGGTATTGCCTGTATATTTTATACATCAGCAGCATATCATCGCCGGAGGCAATGTTATCAATACCCGTAAACCCGCCCACCTCATAAAACACCGCCCTTTCATAAGCCAGGTTGGCGCCGTTGCACATGGTGCCTATTTTCAGCTGCGCCACCGAGCCGGTAATGCCCTGCATATTCATAAAATCCAGCGACTGCAGTACTTTGAAAAAGTTATGCTCCTGGTAAAAGCTCACCGGTGCTGCAATAAATTTAGGACGGCGGGTTTCATAAAACTGCACCAGGGTGCTGATCCAGCGCGGCCCCATAATACAATCCGCATCGGTGGTTACTATCAGCTGGCCGCCGGCCTGGCCAACCGCTATCTCAATGGCTTTTTTCTTGTAGGAGTTCAGGCGCTGCACCGCATCCAGGTGATCGCCCAGGCTTAGCAGGCGCACATTGGCGGCCGGGAAGCTGCGCACTACCTGCGCAGTATTATCTGTTGAAAAATCATCTATCACTATTACCTCCAGCAGCGCAGCAGGGTAGGTTTGCTGCTGTATGGCCCTTAGCAGCGGCGGCAGGTGCTGCTCCTCATCCCGCGCAGGAATAATAATGGTTACGCGGGTTTGGCCGCTTACCGGCTGCTGCGGCACAAAGGGCGGCAGCTGTTTCCAGCCCAGCCCATACCAGGTAAGCAGGAAACCGTAGCCAACGCCAAGCAAAAGAATGATGATGAGTATAATATGCATATATGTATCTGCTGCGAACAGCCGTCAAAAGTATAGCTTTCTGCCTAAAAATTGCGGTGGTTATATTTTTGAAAGAATGGTGCTTCCCAGCTCCGGTGATATAAGCTGGTGGCCTTTGTCCAGCACCAGTATTTCGCCGGGAAAAGTGCCGTTCACCAGCCGCTGTCCCAGCACGGCCGGAATAATGCGGTCAAATTTGCCGTATATCAGCAGCGTGGGAATGTTATACTGCGCCAGCAGCTGCCTGCATGCGCGCAGGTGGGGCAGCATACGGCGCATCACCGTCCATACCTGGTACACCTGCACCCGTTTATCCAGCTTGTTCATACTGTTATAAACAAATTTATACACGCTTTCGTTTACCCCTCCCAGTTTGTGCACAAACGATAATAATTTAAACAGCAGCGCGGGATGGTACGTTACATGTTTAAACAGCCGGTTGCCCAGCCAGGTGCGGGTTACAAACATATGCCAGGGATTATTGCGGATGCCGTCGGGCGCCAGCAGCAGCAGGTGCTGCAACCGCGCCGCCATGGGCGGCACCAGGCAAAGGCTTAGCCGCCCGCCCATGCTGTACCCCATTAATGAAAACCGCTCCTGCTGCTGTTGCTGCAACACCATCATGATCAATGCCTGCAGGTCGGCGGGGGTAAAGGCGCGCTTTTCATTCCACTCGGTTTTACCATGCAGGGGCATATCCAGCGCAACAATGGTAAAACGTGCGCCCATGGTTTTTACCAGCGGCACAAAATGCAGCGCGCTCTCGCCAAAGCCATGCAGGCAAATCAGCAGCTGCGGGCCCTGGCCCTCCTGTACGCCATGAAAACGGCTACCGGCATATGTTAAGTAAAAAGACGGCATGTTGTTATCCCGGCAATTTTAATCAACTTTTGCCATTTGCCCCAAACTAAGTAAATTACGATACACAGGATTTTTTGACAGGTAAGATGCTGGTTCAGGCTTTAAGATCATACTATCCTTCAACCGGCCTTCACATTCATCATCTTATTGCATACCTCCTGCTGCTTACATCATTTTAATCAAATACCTAGTTATGGATACTACAGTTGATAAAAAGGCCGCGCTCAAAGGAGCAGAGTTCCTGGTAAAAGAAAGCACTCCCTATGACGTATTTACCCCTGAAGATTTTAATGAAGAGCAACGCATGATCAAAGAAATGGCGGAGCAGTTTGTTGACAAGGAAGTAACGCCATTGCTGGACCGTTTGGATAAACTGGAAGAAGGGCTGATGCCCTCCCTGCTGGACAAAGCCGGCGAACAGGGCCTGCTGGGCGCCAGCTTCCCCGAAGCCTACGGCGGGCTGGGAAAAGATTTTGTGACCGCTACCATTATTAACGAAGCCCTGGGCTCCGGCCACTCTTTTTCCGTGGCCATGGCCGCACATACCGGTATTGGCTCTTTGCCCATCCTGTATTTTGGTACGGAAGAACAGAAGCAGAAATATGTGCCTAAGCTGGCCACCGGCGAAATGAAGGGCGCCTATGCCCTTACAGAGCCCAACTCGGGCTCTGATGCGCTGAGCGCCAAAACCACCGCCAAACTTTCCGATGATGGAAAATATTATTTGCTGAACGGGCAAAAATGCTGGATCACCAACTCCGGCTTTGCCGATGTATTTACCGTATTTGCTAAAATTGACGGCGACAAGTTCACCGGCTTTATCGTGGAGAAAGACACCCCGGGCTTTACCCTGGGCGCAGAAGAGCATAAAATGGGCATCAAAGGCTCCAGCACCCGGCAAATCTATTTCCAGGACGCCAAAGTACCTGTGGAAAATGTGCTGGGCGAAATAGGCAAAGGCCACCTCATAGCATTTAACATCCTGAACATAGGCCGCCTGAAGCTGTGTGCAGCTGCCCTGGGCGCCTGTAAAAAAACCATTACCAACGTGGTGCAGTATGCCAGCACGCGCGAGCAGTTTAAACAGCCCATTGCCAACTTTGGCGCTATTAAGCATAAGCTGGCGGAAATGGCCATCCGCACCTGGATGGCAGAGTCGTCCCTGTTCCGCACCGCGCAGCTTATTGAGCAGCAGGAGCAGGAGCTGCTGGCTGCCGGCAAACCGTTTAACGAAGCCGTGCTGGGCGCTGCGGAAGAATATGCCGTGGAATGCGCCATGCTGAAGGTGAACGGTTCCGAAGTGCTGGACTATGTGGTGGATGAAGGCGTACAGATACACGGCGGCAACGGCTTCAGCGATGAATACGTGATTTCCAAGGCTTACCGCGATGCGCGCATTAACCGCATTTTTGAAGGCACCAACGAAATTAACCGCCTGCTTACGCTTGACATGACCCTTAAACGCGCCATGAAAGGCAAGCTGGACCTGATGACGCCCGCCATGAACGTAATGAAGGAGCTGATGAGCATACCGGATTTTGGCAGCGACGATGAAACCCCTTTTGCCAAAGAAAAAAAGCTGGTCCTCAATCTTAAGAAAGCCATATTGCTGGTTGCCGGCGCAGCTGCGCAAAAGCTCATGGCCCGGCTGGAAAACGAGCAGGAGCTGCTGATGAATATTGCGGATATGGCCATTGAAACCTTTACCGCAGAAAGTGGCCTGCTGCGCCTTTTAAAGATAACCGACAAACAAGGCGAGCCTGCCGCCAGCCTGCAAACCGATATGGTGCGCACCTATCTGGCCGATGCCGCCGACCGCATTCACAAATACGGTAAGGACGCTATTAACAGCTTTGCCGAAGGCGATGACCAGCGCATGATGCTGTTAGGCCTTAAACGCTTTACCAAAACCGAACCCTTTAATACCAAAGATGCCCGCCGCAGAATTGCAGATAAACTGATTGCCGAAAACCGGTATATTTGGTGATATTTCAATGTGCAGCAAGCTAAAGCAGCCATGCAGCCGCCAACCTGTAAAGGCCTGTAACTGCATGGCTGCCCGCGGCATACCTGTACATTATCGATGGGGATCATGATTAAACGATTTTTGAAAGGGCTCGCGGTAATTATTTTATGTTGGGTGCAGCAGCCGGCCACTGCACAGCTTTTCCTTCACCTGAACCAGCCGGTACGGGAACAAAACAACGTAAGCAGCGCTACACAGTTTATTGCAGGCCGCACCTGTAATAGTTGCCATCTGTATATTAATAACGACAGCACCTATGTTTACCCCACCGGCGTTTTTGCCGTTAAAAAGATATTGACTGTTGGCAGAAATGCCTTTACCATTACCGCGGCAGACGCGCTCGGTAAAACCTATACCAAACAGGTAGTGTACTATTACCGCCCTTTGCCCCCGCCAGTTGCTACGCCTGTTTTCCGCATGGATTATTTTACCATTACCCCCCAGGGTAACCTGCAGCTGGTGGAAGGCGACACCCTGCGCATTAAAATGAAGGCTTTCCCGGGCTGTAAAGCCACCTGGATCAATAATACGCCCCTGCATGAGTTGCCGGCAGCCGCCGCCCAGGGAGTACCCGGCTTTTATGAAGGACAGTACGTTATAACCGCAGCAGATACCCTGCTGAACGGCCGCATAAAGGTTACGCTGCAAAACAGCAACGGCCAAACGCTGGTAAAGGAAAGCAGCAGCTATTACAGCTATATGCGCAATGAAGGGCTGTTCACCGGCAGCACGATTGATAACATGACCTACCTTACCTCCTCCCCGCATGGCGACCGGCTGGGACCTGAAAAACTAGGCTACCTGGACCAAGGCGTGATATTACAGATTGCCGGCCGCGAAGGGGATTATTATAAGGTAAGGCTGGCGGCGGGCCATACCGCCTATATACCGGAACCCCTGGTTGATACAGCCTCCCTGGCAGCGCCGTTGCCCATCAGCATTATCAGCCAGGCAAAGGTTTGGGCCGATGAAGATTACGATTATGTATCTATACCGCTGGCTGCCAGGCTGCCCTACATCTCTACCCAGGAGGTGCAGCCCGGTAAAATTATGGTAACTGTTTATGGCGCCTATGCCGAAGAAGGCCTGCAAACCCAGCTGGCCAGCACCCGTGAAATACAGCAGGTGGCCTGGCAGCAGCTGGAGCCTGAAGTGTTCCGCATGGTTATTAACCTGCGCCATGCCTTTCCCTGGGGGTACCAGGTGTATTATACCGGCGATACCCTTAACGTAAAGGTAAAGCGCACCCCGGCCAGCCTGCAGCTGAAAGACCTTACCATTGGGCTGGACGCCGGCCATGGCGGCAGCAACGTGGGCGCGCGCGGAAATACAGGCGCCTATGAAAAAGAGCTGAGCCTTTCTATAGCCCTGCTGGTGAAAGCGGCGCTGGAAAAAGAAGGCGCCACCGTAATAACCACCCGCGTGCGCGACCAGTTTGTAGCCAACGACGAACGCCTTTCCAGCTTCCGCCGCCTGAACCCCGACCTGCTGCTGAGCATTCACCTGAACGCTTCGGTAAACCCGGTAGATATTAAGGGCACGGCCACTTATTACAAACACCCGTTTTGCGAGCCCCTGGCGCGCTTTATTTATAACCGCATGCTGGAAACCGGCCTGTCGGGCTTTGGCTGCAACGGCAACTTTAATTTCATACTGAATAATCCAACGGAATTTCCGGATGCGCTGATAGAAACCCTTTTCCTCAGTAACCCGGAAGATGAGATGAAAGTGCTGGACCCGGCATTCCGCCAGCTGATGGCCGGTAAAATTGTGCAGGGCCTTAAAGATTACCTGCAGGCCGCAGGGCAATGATGGTTGCGGTATATACATGTTAACAAACGCTGCCCGCTTTGCTGCGCGGCTAGCCGTTATCATCAATTATCGTTCGCGGGGTTATGCTACTGTTGGGCTATTCCATCACGGAAACGCTTATATCATTCCGCCTTTCTTCTCCCCTGCTTTTCGTTCCACCTTTAAAACAGTATTACTGATCCTGGCGCAACCATTTCCTCTTACTTTTACATTTTACATCTTACATTCATCATTTTACATTCTTTTAGCCTCTTTTTACCCAACCTTTCCCTTACACCCTGCTGTCTATTGCTTGCAAAGAACTTCTTATGCCCTTTTATGACCTGGAAACGGCTAAGCTGCAGGCGCTGGCCAAAAACAATCGTGATAAATACGTTACCGCTGCCCCTTTCCCGCACATTTATTTTGACAATGTATTCCCGGAAGAAGTGCTGAACACCGTACTGGAAGAATTTCCCGGCACAGCGCAGATTAACTGGCAACGGTATAACAACCGGCAGGAATTAAAGCTGGCCTCCCGCAATGAAATGGAATACGGTTCTTTTACCCGGCACTTCATCCATACCCTTAACTCCCGGCCTTTTTTGGATTTCCTGGAAAACCTGACCGGCATCCGCAACCTTATCCCCGACCCGGCCCTGGAAGGCGGCGGCCTGCACCAGATACTGCGCGGCGGCCTTTTGAAAATACATGCCGACTTCAATAAACATCCCGCCACGGGGCTGGACAGGCGCCTGAATGTATTGATTTATCTCAATAAAGACTGGGAAGAGGAGTACGGTGGCCATTTTGAGCTATGGGACCGGAACATGGAGCAGGCGCAGGTGAAAATATTACCCCTGTTTAACCGCATGGCCATTTTTTCCACCACCTCTTTTTCGTACCACGGCCACCCCGATCCGCTGAATTGCCCCGAAAACAGGTCCCGCAAATCCATTGCCCTGTATTACTATACCAATGGCCGCCCCGCAGAAGAGGTAGACCCTTCCCTTGGTTACCACAGCACCTTGTTCAGGATCAGGAAGGATAAGCTGGAAGATACCAAGGCGGATGTTAAAAAGGTGCTCCGCGACCTGGTGCCGCCGCTGTTCATAAAAGCCTATGTTAAGCTAAAGCCCAGGCACCGGGGATAACCACTTTTTTCCCTGCGCTACTGCGGTGCAACTGCGGAAAAACGGGGTTTTTCCTAGGGAGCTATTGCTGCGCCATTGCTGCGCAACTACTCCCCCCTGCATAAACCCCTACATCTTTTCCCACATCTGTCACATGCATATCCATATACCCATATTCACCCGCTCCATCCCAAACCTTCCACATCCGCGCAGCCCCCTACGGGCACATCTATCCGCCTCCATCCGCACATCTGCATACCCGCACATCTGCACATTTGCATTGCACATTTGCATCTGGTCATTTACTTCATAATCATAAGTTATAGCTAATAACCTTTTATTATGGCCTATCTCCCGGCAAATAGTCCACCAATGAGGTAGATTATTTATATTTGCAAATCCTTTCATAGCTTTAGCGGTGAAATAGAAAAACGTATGGCAGATCAGATCCAAGAATTTAATGACTACCGGGCCAGGATGAATGAGGTGATACTGGGCAAGCAGAACAAGGTAATTAACCGCCTGTTTAACCTTGATACCAATACGTATGCGGCAGGAGCGCTGAGCACTAAAGTAAAGGAAATGCTGGGCCTTGTATCGTCGATGGTGCTGCGCTGCGACGATTGCATTAAGTACCACCTGGGAAAATGCCATGAGCAGGGCGTAACTACGGAGGAAATGTATGAGATATTTGCCGTAGCCAATATTGTAGGCGGCACTATTGTAATACCCCATACCCGCCGTGCAGCAGAATACTGGGACCTTTTAATGAATAATTAAGAATGAAGAATTAATAATAAAGGCGTTTGCTGGATATTCGCGTCAGGTATTAATTATTCATTATTAACCATTAATTAAATCCGCAGCAGGTATTAATTATTAATTATTCATTCTTAATTAACTTTGCAGACTTTTAATATATAACAATGTCAACAGCCACTATCGCCCCGCAGGCGCTTACCGCCAAGGATTTTGCAACGGACCAGGAAGTACGCTGGTGCCCGGGTTGCGGGGACTATTCCATATTAAAGCAGGTACAAACCATTATGCCGGGGTTAGGCATACCCCGTGAAAATATAGTGATCATTTCCGGTATCGGGTGCTCATCCCGTTTCCCGTATTATATGAACACCTACGGTATGCACTCGATCCATGGCCGCGCCACGGCTATTGCCTCCGGCTTAAAGGCCAGCCGCCCTGAGCTGAGCATATGGGTAGTAACCGGCGACGGGGACGGCCTTTCCATAGGCGGTAACCACACCATTCACCTGCTGCGCCGTAATTTTGACCTGAACGTTATGCTGTTCAATAACCAGATTTACGGGCTTACCAAAGGCCAGTACTCTCCTACCTCCGAACAGAATAAGGTTACAAAATCAACTCCCTATGGCAGTATCGACCATCCGTTTAATCCCCTGGCCCTGGCCCTGGGTGCGGATGCTACCTTTATTGCCCGCAGCATGGACCGCGATCCCAAGCACCTGCAGGAAATGCTGAAGCGCAGCCATGCCCACAAAGGCGCCTCTTTCCTGGAAATTTACCAGAACTGTAACATTTTTAACGACGGCGCTTTTGAGATCTTTACTGAAAAAGGCTCCAAAGCCACAGAAACAGTGTTCCTGGAACAGGGCCAGCCCCTGGTGTTTGGTGCGCAAAAAGATAAAGGCATCCGCCTGGATGGGTTAAAACCCGTGGTAGTAACCCTGGGTGCGGAGTACGGCGCTGATGACCTGTGGGTTCATGACGAACGGGATTTCTATAAAGCGCAGCTGTTAACGCGCATATTTGACGATCCCCGTATTGAAGGCCACCTGCCCCGCCCCTTTGGCGTATTTTACCAGCACAGCCGCCCTACTTACGAAGAAACAATGGCCTACCAGATCGAAGAGGCTATTGCCAAAAGAGGCCCCGGCGACCTGGATAAGCTGCTGGCCGGCAACGAAACCTGGACGATAAGATAAACGATGTGCAGATGCACAAATATGCAGATGTGCAGATGATTATAACGGCGAAGTAATTTTATAAAATGAAAAGAGCAAATGGTAACCATTTGCTCTTTTTTATTGGAATAAATTCAATCCATCTGCACATCTGCATATTTGTGCATCCGCACATCGTTTCAGTGTCCAAGCCCGGCTGCATCAAACAGCACCTTGTACAGCAGCACCATTCCAAACACTACCATGCTGGCGCCGGCTATCTTGTTCAATATCACTACATTATTCAGGGTTAGCTTATGCCGGATCTTATTGCTCACAAATACTTTAAAAATATCGGTAGACAGTACAAAGCCCAGGCATAGCGTAAACATAATAAGCCGGTGCATTACCGATGTGGCGCTGTTGGCCACGCATACCCCTAACCAGAAAATAATAACACCCGGGTTCAGCGTATTCATCAGGAAGCCCGTTAGCCATATCTTTAAATAATCGTGCGTACGGAACATTTCCGGTTTCTCCTCCCCGGTGCTGAGCCGTGTTTTTTTGAAAAGCAGCCCGTATACGCCCAGGCCTACCAGCAGAATGCCGCCCACAATGCCAATGCTGCGCTTGTAGTCCTCCAGCCCCTCAATAAAAGAGGTAGCCAGGTTCCCCGTCAGCACAAACAATATATCGCTGAAAGATACGCCCAGCACAAAGCTGATGCCTGCCTTAAAACCATTGTTAATACTGTACTTGATAATGGCAAATATTACCGGCCCCACCGATAACGATAAAAATAAGCCCAATCCCAAGCCTTGCACAATTGCTGCTATCATGTAATAAAAAAAGGGTAACTAAATTGCTAAAGTTACCCATCTTTTTTCAAAAGGTTAATATACATAATCAATTGTCCTACACCTTACTTTCCGTTAGCCACTGCTTTTGTTTCCAGGAAACGTTCCCAGTCTTTTGCCTTTTCTCCCTTCATTACCCGGGGGAATTTGTTCATAGCCCCTTCCTTGCCCTTGCAGCGCAGGTAGTCGATAAACACCTCATTCGGCAGTATTTCTACAAATACCTCTTTTAAGGCAGAGGTTCTTTCCACGGCATAGTCGTCGTTTACCTCACTCAGCGTTTTATCAATAATATCCCGCACTTTTTGGCTATCCACATTCGGATCGTCTGTACCAATGTACCAGCGGTGTGCAAACAGGTTCTCATACGGGAAGCCTGCAATGGTAAATTCCTTTACCGTAATGCCCAGCTTTTTCTGTACCGTATCAATGGCCTTGTTCATGTTATCAATGCTCATATGCTCGCCGCACAGGCTCAGGAACTGTTTGGTACGGCCTACGATCACTATTTCATGCTCTTTCACAGAGGTAAACTTTACCACATCCCCTATCAGGTAGCGCCAGGCGCCCGCGCACGTGCTCAGCATTACGGCATACTCCACATCCTCCACCACTTCGTGGATCATGTAGGATTTTGGATTGGGTTTTACCTCTCCGTCTGCATCAAAATTTTCTTCGTTAAACGGTATAAACTCAAAGAAAATGCCGGCGTTCAGCACCAGCTTAATACCCTTGGTGCCCGGCCGGGCCTGGAAACCAAAAGAGCCTTCGGACG
The DNA here is from genome assembly GCF_035761305.1 of Chitinophaga sp. Classification (GTDB taxonomy): domain Bacteria; phylum Bacteroidota; class Bacteroidia; order Chitinophagales; family Chitinophagaceae; genus Chitinophaga. The sequence continues at coordinate 17,846 of NZ_DASTRI010000084.1, forward strand.
CCATGTATGTTTCTATGAACGTAATGGGCTTGCCCAGCAGCTTCTGGAAACTGTCGCGATAAGGCTCAAATGAAACGCCCCCGTGTATATAAATGGCCAGGTTGGGCCATATTTCATGAATGTTTTTAACGCCGTGGTATTTAATGATCTCCTCCAGCACTATCTGCACCCAGGCAGGTACCCCGCATACGGTGCCTACATCCCACTGCCGCGCTTTGCGCACAATCAGCTTTATACGCTGCTCCCAGTTGGGCTTTTTGGAAATGCGGCCGCCCGGTTTGTAAAAGCGGCGGAACCAGCGGGGAATGTTTTTAGCCTGTATACCGCTCATATCGCCTTCATAATAATCGCCCCGCTCATACAGGGAGGTGGTGCCTCCCAGCATCAGGATGCCTTTTTCAAAGGATTTGGGCGGTATATCAAAGTTAGCCATGGAGTATAGCTGCTTTACCCCTACTTTTTTAACGGTGCGCAGCATGTCGCGGGTAACAGGTATATGTTTGCTGGCAGACTCGGAAGTGCCGGAACTAAGGGCGAAGTACTTTATCTTTTCGGGCCAGCTCACATTGTCTTCCCCCTCCAGGCATTTGTACCACCACTCCGCATTCATTTTGTTGTAGTTATGCACCGGCACACGGGCCCGGTATTGTGCCATAAAGTTCGGACTATCTAATATTTCCTGGAACTTGTAATGGCGGCCAAACTGCGTATTTTTTGCCTTCTCCAGCAACCTATGCAGTACCTGGAGCTGGTATTGGCGGGGAGTTCCTAACTTAACTGTGAACTTCTTACGGATGCGCAGTGACCTGGATATAAGATTACCGATGATGGCCATTAATTTTCCTTCACATTATTTGAAATGCAAAAATACAGTAATTAGTTATAAGTGGTTAGTAGGGGTAAATTCCTACCTTTGCGGCATGTTAAAAGCCACTTTGATCAAAGCTACACAAGCCGGAGGAAAAATCTTACAGGAATATTTTAACGGCACTTTCCAGGTAGACAGTAAAAGCACTGTCAACGACCTGGTAACAGAAGCCGATAAAAAAGCGGAAACCGCCATACTGAATGTTATACGCGAAACTTTCCCGGACCACTACATTCTCAGCGAAGAAGCCGGGGAGCTGAGCACTGCCTCTACCACCAAGTGGATCATAGATCCGCTGGACGGCACTGTGAACTTTGCCCACGGCATACCCCTGTGCTGTGTATCAATAGGCGTGGAGCAGGATGGTGAAATGATCATGGGCGCCGTGTACAACCCGTTCATGAACGAGTTTTTCTTCGCGGAAAAAGGAAAGGGCGCTACCCTGAACGACAAGCCCATACAGGTATCTGCCAAAACAGACCTGGCCAAGGCCTGCCTGGTAACCGGTTTCCCTTACACCTGGGAAGAGCAGGAAAATGATCCTGTAACCGTGTTTGGCCGCTTTATTAAACAGGGGCTGCCCCTGCGCCGCCTGGGCTCCGCTGCTATTGACCTTTGCTGGGTAGCCTGCGGCCGTTTTGATGGCTTTTACGAGCACAAGCTGAATGCATGGGACTCTGCCGCCGGTTTTATTATTGTGGAAGAAGCAGGCGGTAAGGTTACTGATTTTAAAGGGGACTATTTCTCTCCCCACCAGAAAAAAATTGTTGCCACCAACGGCAAAATCCATGATCAGCTGCTGCAGGCAATCAACAAGGCATAATTTCCAGGGCAATAAATCATAAATCAGCATGAGTGAAGAACGGACCGAGATCAGCTCCCTGGGGGAGTTTGGCCTCATCGACTTTTTAACCCGTAACATAGAGATACAGCAGGCCAGCACCGTGCTGGGCGTAGGCGACGATGCGGCAGTAATTGACCATTTTGGCAAGCAAACGGTTATCACCACCGATATGCTGGTGGAAGGCATTCACTTTGATCTCATGTATACCCCCCTGAAGCACCTGGGCTATAAATCCGTTGTGGTGAACCTGTCGGATATATACGCCATGAACGCCACCCCTACCCACATTACCCTTAGCATTGCCTTCAGCAACCGCTTTTCGGTAGAAGCCCTGAACGAGTTTTATGAAGGCGTGTATGCCGCCTGTGAAAAATACGGGGTAGACCTTATTGGCGGAGATACCTCCTCTTCCCAGAAAGGCTTTGTAATTAGCGTAACCGCCATCGGAGAGGTAACACCCGACCAGTTCGTAAAGCGCTCCACCGCCCAAAAAGGCGACCTGCTTTGCGTTTCCGGCGACCTGGGCGCGGCTTTCCTGGGCCTTACCCTGCTGGAGCGGGAAAAAAGGATTTTCCAGGAGAACCCGCAGTTGCAGCCCGATCTGGAAAACCAAACCTATACCATTGGCCGGCAGCTGAAACCCGAAGCCCGTAAAGATATTGTTGAATACCTGGAAGCGCAGGATGTAAAGCCCACCGCCATGATGGACATCAGCGACGGCCTTAGCTCCGAAACCCTGCACATTTGTAAGCAAAGTAACCTGGGCTGCGTGGTGTACGAAGAAAAAATACCTATTGCAGACCAAAGCAGGCAGCAGGCCCTCAAATTCGGCCTGGACCCCACTGCGTGTGCGCTCAGCGGCGGGGAAGACTACGAGCTGCTGTTCACCATTAAGCAGGAAGATTATGACAAGCTGGTGCTGTCAGAACAGATCAGCGTTATTGGCTACATGACGGACATTAGCGAAGGAGCGCACATTATTACAAAAGGCGGCAATAAGTATAAGTTGGTAGCCCAGGGCTGGAATGCGTTTGAACAGTAACCGCCCACCCATTATTTTTTTACCACCACCTGTATGGTTTCACTATTATGCGTAGGGGGCAGTATGCCTGCAAATACGCAGAACTTCAGCTGGTAAGTGCCCGGCTGCTCCGGCATTGCCACATCTATATGAATAATACGGCGCTTAATGGCTTTAAACAGGCTCATAGATGTTTTTACTGCCGGCAGGCCCTCCCGGTCGTGGGTAAAGGCATAGCCCAGCAAAGCCTCCTGGGCCGTATCGTGCGGCAAGGGCTGGTTATAACCGCTGCGCACTTTTAAAACAAAGGTCATATGCTCGCCGGGGCGTACCTGCACCTTTTTTATAACAGGTATGAGCCGGCTGAGAGAGTATGAATAGTATTGCGGTATATCGTAGTATTCCCAGGTGCCCTTTACTGTTTTAATGCTATCTGTTACCGGAAGGTCGGTACGGGGCTGAAAGGCCAGCATTACCGGTTTGCCCCACATTTGCGTTTCGGTGTCCCAGTAATTGTACTGGCTGCGCCGTGCATAACGGCTGTTAACACTGTAAGCCACCGCACCCGGTATATAAAACATGTATTTGGATGGCAGCTGGTAGCTGTTCAGGAACACTACCGGCCGGTTGCCGGCCCTGGCATGCAGGGCCCGGGCCCACTCCCGGTTATGATGTATTTCCGGCCGTATGGCTACGCCGGGTAAAAAGTCCCACGCCATATACACCCGCACCACCAGCACAACAGCCAGCGTTACATAGGCCAGCACCCGCAGCAGCTTCCATGATCCCCTGCGGCGTATAATGGCCTGGTGCGCCAGTATTACCGCCGGTACAAATACCATCACCGTCCAGTTAGCCTCTACGCGCCCTTTGTAGGTGCTGAGCAGGAAAAAAGCCAGCACGCCTATAAGCGTTACTTTCAGCGTGCGCTCAAAGCTGCTTTGTATAGGGCATACAAAAGCATAATACAGCAGCAGCCAGCCGGCTACGGGACCAAATAACAGCAATTGGCCAAGCAGGTACTCGGTTGTATAGCTTATATGGTAAACCGCGGCATTCCGCTCTACCAAATGGTATTGCAGTGAGGGAAAGCCATGGGCTACCTGCCAGTAAATATGCGGCAGAAATAAAGCAGTGGTAATAATACAGGCCACATAAAACTTGAATACCCGCAGCAGGTTAGGGTTAGATACTACGGTAAACAGCACCAGCAGTATGCCATGGTATTTGCTGTAAAACAGCAGGGCCATGCTAATGCCCAGCAGCAGCGTGTTACGCCAGGTTTGCTGTTCCAGGAACAGGCGGTATATCCAAAAGTATAAAGCGGCAAAAAATATGAGCGGTACATCGGGCACGGCCAGCATGCCGCCTATTTGCATGGCGCCCATGGCGCACAATACCATATAGAACAGGCGGTTATGTTTTTGGGGTATCAGGTGCCAGGTGATCCAGAGGGTGCACACATTCAGCACCACCATAAAAAGCCGTACGCCAAACTCGTTGTGGAACAGCGCATACCCCATTTTAATGAGCAGCGCTATCATGGGAGGATGATCAAAGTAGCCCCAGTCCAGGTGGCGGGAGTATACCCAGTAATAGGCTTCATCATCCATTAGCTGTGTTACTCCTGCCTGCACTAATGCCAGCACTAGCCAGCCCAGTAAAAAACTATTCCTGTAATGATCTTTGGTAAAAAAACGCATTAGTGCTGCCATATCTTCCTGAGCAGATTAAGAAATTGTTAAGCGCGAAGATACTTCAATCCGTTATCATACGCACTACCTGCAGCTGCTCATTGAATGCCACCATACTGGCACAGTAGCCGGCGGCAATGCGGCCCAGCTCATTTTCCTTTCCTGCCAGGGCGGCGGGGTAAGCGGCGGCCATACGCAGCGCCTCTTCCAGCGGTATACCTACCTTTTCAACGCAGTTCTTTACGGCCTGCATCATGGTAAGGCACGAGCCGGCCAGCGTACCCTGCGCGTTCACATACCGGTCTTTATCAAAAATATAAATGTAGTCGCCGCTGCGGGCTTCCGCCACGGCATCGGTGATCAGGAACAGGCGGGGGCCCATAATTTTTTTACTGATACGGATGGATGCAAAATCCACATGAATACCATCTGCTACCACGCTGGCGCATACACGGTCATGATCATAAATAGCGCCCACCATACCCGGCGCCCGGCTTTGCAGGGCCGACATGGCATTGAACAGGTGCGTGGCCGTGGGTATGCCCCGTTCAAATGCCGCATAGGCCTGGTCATAGGCGGCGTTACTGTGCCCGGCCGACACCAGCACCCCCGCATCCTGCAGCTGCTTTACCAGCGCGGGATCACAGCGCTCCGGCGCCAGCGTCATCATCTTAATCACATCCCGGCCATGGGCCAGCAGCTCGTCAATATCCTGTTGGGTAGGGGCATGAATATATTGCTCCAGGTGCGCTCCCTTTTTCACCGGGTTCATAAAAGGGCCTTCCAGGTGCAGGCCCAGCACGCCTTTGCCGCCCTGCTGCCAGTAATCTTTTACCGCCTGTATGGCGCGCAGCATTACCTTCCGGGAGCTGGTAGGTATGGTGGGCATAAAATATGCAGCCCCTCCGCCGCGGCAATATTCGTATACGCCCTGCAGTGAGGCGGCATCTAAACTAAAAGGGAACAGGTGCCCATTGCCCCCGTATATCTGCAGGTCTATAAGCGCAGGCGCCAGGGTAGCACCCTGCAGGTCAACCACCGTTGTATTGGCAGGCAGCTCCGAAGCAGGCAGTACGCCCAGTATTTGCCCGTTATCAGTAAGCACTGCATGGTTTTCCAGGAAACGGTCGCCGGTGAAGATGCGTGCATTGGTGTAAGTAACTGGCATGGCTGTAAGGTTAAATTTCGTATAGCTCTAAAGGTAGTCCGTCAGGGTCGGTAAAAAAGGTAAAGCGTTTGCCCGTATAAGGGTCTGTGCGGATGGGCTCTGCGCTTACACCGGCGGCCTGCAGCTGCTGCACCGCCTTCTCTACATCCGCCACTGTAAAAGCCAGGTGCCGCAAACCCTGTGCCTCCGGGCGGCTGGGGCGGGGCGGCGGCGCGGGAAAAGAGAACAGCTCTATTACATACTGCGTGCCAAGGGCCAGGTCCAGCTTCCAGGACCGTCGCTCCTCCCGGTACACTTCGCGCACTACCTGCATGCCCAGCACCTGCGTGTAAAAGGCTTTGCTACGTTCGTAATTGGAACAGATAATGGCAATATGGTGAATACCGGATAGTAAAGACATGGATATAAGATTAATTACTACCGGGTTGCTGCCCGGCCGCATCATAAACAGCTACAGCACCTGGAACCTGTCTGCATCCTTCAGGAAAGGCAGCTTTTCGCGTACTTCCTCCAGGCGGGCGCGTTCCAGCGTACAGGTGAATATATCTTCATCATGACTTTTCTGGTAAATGATCTCTCCCAGGGGATCAATAACGCTGCTATCGCCGCTGTGGTAAATGTTGTTACCGTCGTTACCCACGCGGTTCACCCCCACCACATAAGCCTGGTTTTCTATGGCGCGGGCCTGCAGCAGCGTTTTCCAGGGGGTACTGCGCCGTTCGGGCCAGTTGGCCACATTTATAAGCACATCATAGGCCGGGGCGCCGGTTTCCGGAACAATGGCGTTGCGCGCCCATACGGGAAAACGCAGATCGTAACAAACGGTAAGGTTTATTTTCCAGCCCTTTACCTGCGCTATAAGGCGCTTATCGCCGGGCAGGTAATGCTCATGCTCGCCGGCATAGCCAAACAGGTGGCGTTTATCGTAAACACCATACACGCCGTTGGGCTGCATCCATATAAGGCGGTTCACATACCGGTCGCCATCCCTGATGATAAGGCTGCCGGTGATGATCACGTTTTTTTCTGCTGATTTTTTCTTCATCCACTGCACGGCGCTGCCATCCATGGTTTCGGCCAGCTTTTCCGACTGCATGCTAAAGCCGGTGCTGAACATTTCCGGCAGCACAATTATTTCCGTCCGCTCCGGGATAGCATTGATCTTTTCATCAAACATACGCAGGTTGTCTGCAATGTTTTCCCAGTACAGCTGCGTTTGGATGAGTGTTACTTTTAAATCCGACATACAAGCTAATTATCATTTACGAATTACAAATTACGAATGATTGAGGTGTAGCTGCTATTGCCCGAACAATACCTGTTCAATTACAAAAGATCAAAATGTTACCACTATTTAGCCAGGCATCGCTATTTCATGCCGCACATAACAGCTGTTACACTGCCCCATCCGCATTGAACAATTCGTAATTCGTGATTAACAAATGTACGTTCAATGAGCTTAAAAACTTTTTAAATTATGGGCTTTTTAGGAGGGGTCATTTACAATTTCTTCAAGCGCGGCCTGGGCCAGCGCCGGTTCAAACCCCTTTTGCACCAGGTACTGGATGGTTTTGAGCTTTTGTTTCACGGGGTGCTGCCCCTGCAGCGATGCGTATTTTTTTGCGGCCTGCTGCTGTAATACCCGCCGGTAGTCATCTTCGTCTATTTCCTGCAGCCCTTTTTTAATGCAGTAGGCCGATACCTGCCTTTGCTGCAGCTCCAGGGTAATTTTACGGCGGCCCCACTGCCTGGTACGGAACTTACCACCGGCAAAGGCTTTGGCAAAGCGCTCCTCATTCAGGAAATTATCGCCTATCAGCGCTGCAATGGCTTCGCCTATCTCCTCACCGCGCAGCCCCAGTTCCCGGCACTTATGTTCTACTTCGCTATGGCAGCGCTCCTGGTAAGCGCAGTAATGGCGGAGCTTTTGTAAAGCAGCTGTATTCATTTTTTAAAATGCTTAGCGGTTAGCCCTTAGCCGTACAAATACTAAGTGCTAACCGCTAAAAGATTTAATTATCAACAGTTATTTTTTCACAATCATTAACCGGGCATAGTTCAGCATGATCTTTTTCTCACCGCCGCCTTTGGGAAATACCACCGTTGCTATACGGTTGTTGGGCGCGCCCTCCATGCTCAGGATGGTGCCAAAGCCAAACTTCTGGTGCTCTACCTCCATACCGGCCTCCATGGTAGCCGGGTCGTCGGGGGTAAAGCCGGGAGAGGGCACATGGGTGCTGGCCGGCGCTGCCGGCTTGGGCGCCGGGCGGGCTGCAGCAGAAGATGTAGCAGCCGGGCCGGCCGGTGTTTTCTTTTGCATGCGGTCAAACATATTACCGCCGTTGTTCCACAAACCGCCGCCACTGCCAAAACCGGTACCACGCATGGCGTTGCCGCCGGCGTAGCTGCGGTCAACAAATTGTTCAGGCATTTCTTCCAGGAAGCGGCTGGGCTCATTCTGCACCAGGCTGCCAAAGCGGTAGCGGCTGTTGGCGTAGGTAAGCCACAGGCGCGATTTGGCGCGGGTAATGGCTACATAAAACAGGCGGCGCTCCTCTTCCAGCTCTTCACGGGTATTGATAGAAAGGGTGCTGGGAAACAGGTTTTCCTCCAGCCCAACGGAAAATACTACCGGAAACTCCAGACCTTTGGCGGCGTGTATGGTCATTAGCCTAACCACATCGCTGTTCTCATCATTGCCCTGGTCAGCATCCGTGAGCAAGGTGATCTGCTGCAGGTAAGCGCCCAGGCTTTTATCCAGCAGCTCCCCATCTTCCGTAGGTGTTTCTGTAAACTCTTTAATAGAGTTCAGCAGCTCCTGTATGTTCTCATACCGGGCCAGGCCTTCGGTGGTTTTATCGTTAAACAACTCTTTTACAATATTGGTGCTTTTGCCTACCTGTACGGCTACATCATAGGCATTGTGCCTGGTCATAAGGGCCTGGAAGCTGCGGATCATGGTTACAAAACCTTCCACCGCCTCCAGCGTACCGCCTTTAAAGCCAAATTCCCGGCCCCTTTCCAGCACTTCCCACAGCGTAATATTTTGCTCATTGCTGTATATCACTGCTTTTTCAATGGTGGTTTTACCAATGCCCCTTACCGGGTAGTTGATAATGCGCTTCAGGCTTTCCTCATCGCGGGTATTAATGGTAATGCGCAGGTAGGCCAGGAAGTCTTTTATTTCCTTGCGCTGGTAGAACGATATGCCGCCGTAAATGCGGTAGGGAATGGCTTTGCGGCGCAGGCTTTCTTCAAAAGAGCGGCTTTGCGCATTGGTGCGGTACAGGATGGCGAAGTCACGGTTTTCATAATGGTTGCGCAGCTTCTGCTCTGCAATAATATCCGCCACATACTTGCCTTCCTCATTATCCGTCATGGTGCGCACCAGCTTTATTTTTTCGCCTTCCATGTTGTTGGTCCACAGGGCTTTTTCTATCTGGCTTTTATTATGCGCTATTACTTCATTGGCTACGTTCAGGATGGATTTGGTGCTGCGGTAGTTCTGCTCCAGCTTCACCACATGCACATCTTCATAATCCTTTTCAAACTGCAGGATGTTCTGGATGGTGGCGCCGCGGAAAGAGTAAATGCTTTGCGCATCATCTCCCACCACGCAAATATTTTCATGCACGGCGCCCAGCAGCTTAATGATCTCGTACTGCGCAGGGTTGGTGTCCTGGTACTCGTCGATCATAATGTATTTAAACTTGTGCTGGTATTTGTGCAGCGTTTCCGGGAACTGTTTCAGCAGTATGTACATTTTAAACAGCAGGTCGTCGAAATCCATAGCGCCGTTCTTAAAGCAGCGCTTGGCGTACATGTCGTATATTTTGCCGATCATGGGGCGGTTGGCCCGCATATCTTCCTGCTGAACGTAATAATCATGCTGGTATTCTTCCGGGCCCATAAGGCTGTTTTTGGCCGCGGAAATACGGTTGTACACGAAGTTAGGCTTGTAGTGCTTATCATCCAGGTTCTGCTCGTTAATAATGGTTTTGAGCACGCTCTTGGCATCGTCCGTATCGTAAATGGTAAAATCGTTGGGATAGCCCAGGCGGTGGGCCTCTGCGCGCAGCAGCCGGGCAAATACAGAGTGGAAGGTACCAATGTAAAGGTTACGGGCTTCGCTGCCGCCCAGTATTTTTTCCACACGCTCTTTCATTTCCCGGGCGGCCTTGTTGGTAAAGGTAAGCGCCAGTATGTTAAAGGCGTCTACCCCGTTTCGCATGAGGTGTGCTATACGGGTGGTAAGCACTTTGGTTTTACCGGAGCCGGCGCCTGCTACAATCATCAGCGGCCCGTTAATATGTATTACGGCTTCCTGCTGCCGTTCATTCAGTTCGTCTAAGTAGTTTGGCTTCATCAGGGTGTAAAAATAACCAAATTCCCTATGCGGTGCAGTAGTTGTTATGGTTATTGGTATGAATAGCTGCCGGCAACGGCTTCAGTACCGCGCTATGCGCGACTTCAGCATTTTGCGCGCAAAGTGTATGCGGCTTTTCACCGTGCCAAGGGGTTCATTCAGTATCATGGCAATCTCGTAATATTTATATCCTTCAAAATACAGCAGAAAAGGTTGCTTAAAAATAACAGGCAGGTTATAAATAGCCATGTGCACATCTTTTACACGCAGGCCGGTTTCGGCGTAGTTGCTGATAGAGGGCTGCTGGTGATGCAGCAGGTATTCGCCCATGGCATTATCCAGCAGGCGGTACTGCCGGTTGCCCCGGCGGTAGTTGTTAATGAAAATATTGCGCATTATGGTATACAGCCAGGCCCGGATGTTGGTGCCGGCCAGGTACTTTTCGCGGTTAGCCAGCGCCCGGTACAGTGTTTCCTGGTAAAGGTCTTTTGCAGACTCCGAATCCTTGGTAAGTGTAATTGCGTAGGGCCTCAGGAAATCAGCATTTCCCATTAACAGGTTGTTGAATTCGGTGGTGCACATATGAGTGTTACTTTTAGGATTATACAATTACAATAATAGATTGCGCCTTGCTGTTGTAGCCATATATCCATTGCCTAACGGAATGGGGGGAACGTAATTTTGGGAATGTTTCATTAACGGTAATTTATTGCTGTTTACCTTAACAAAAGCGGGGCACAATTAAACTTGCATTCTACATAACCATATTGCCTTTGATAACCGCTCAATGATTATTTATATAATTATAATTGTTAGTACCGAACAATACCAGGTTATTCAATTTGATCCGGGTTTCCTGTTTTGTTTATGATTGGCTGGTACTATTCAAATGTTTATCTCGACACTACATACATTAAACAAATAAAAAATATTTTACTTATTTAATGCTTTACTACTGTAACTAAGTTATTGAAAAAAAAGGGGATAACCTATTTTTTTTGTGGCTATACGAAAATGAATAAAATGCATGGGGCTCCTGAAAAAGGAGCCCGTGCAGTGTTATTTCTCATGCCGGTCTACCGGCAGCCTTTCTTCCCGGTTGGCTATTTCCCATGCAGTATAAAACACCA
>NZ_DASTRI010000085.1:0-29547 GCF_035761305.1 Chitinophaga sp.
ATCATGGAGCCTATGAGGGCAATAAAGGCAAACAGGGAGCTGAGAAAATAATGGTGCGCCACCAGGTAATAGCAGATGCCCAGGAACAGCACCAGCTCGCTGTAGCGGTCCAGCACCGAGTCGTACAGGGCGCCGAACCTGGAGCTCATTTTACCCAGGCGGGCCACCTGCCCGTCCAGCATATCAAACAGGCCTGCAAACAGGATGAGCGCGCCGGCCCAACCCACGTAGGAAAGATCGCCGCGGTTTGTTTTTTCTGCCCCTACTATAAATATGATGGCTACGCCAATATTTAATATTAAACCAATAGTGGTAACCGCATTGGGCGTAAGGCCGATTTTTATTAAACCCTTTACCACGGGATTAATGACCACATAAATGCCCTGCTGCAGCTTATCTCTGAATGTGCTCTTTTTCATCCGTTAACTTTTTAAAAATTTACAGGCCGGATGGTTTTTTATTTTAATTCGCATATTGTTAAACCTTACCTGTTATTATGCAAATGTCAGTCTAAAAATCCAATCTTACCCTTGTTCTTATACCCCAGGTAGAAATATACGGGTGGTCAAGATAAGTGAACCGCTTCACCAGGTCTACCCGCACCAGCCTGAAAATGTTGGCTATGCCCACGCTTCCTTCTATATAAGGCCGCTCTCCCAGGGTGTAGGTAGAAAGTATGCCGTCCTTGTCCACCGGAAATTTAAACAGCGTGGGATCGTTCTCCGGCCGGTTCTCGGGGCGCACGCCGCCCCACAGTATTTTACCGGCTGCCACCTCACGCAGCTTCAATCTTTTCAGCAAAGGTATTTTATTGAAGAAAAACCCGTTGAAATGGTGATCAATATTTACACTTACATAGTGATCGCTCACAAACTCCAAAAAGTTCATTAAGTTATATGATTCCAGCTGGTATGCATAAGTTTGGTTGGCGCGGTGGATGGTCAGCAGCGGAAAAGGCACCTTGCCGAAAGTATAGCCGCCCTCCAGCACTACCTCACTATACCCGATGGGCGACAGGTAGAACATTTTATAAATGTTCAGGTTTATGCTCTGGTAGTTATACTGGCTGCCAAATATCCCTTTTACACCGGCAATACCGCGCAGGGTAAAAATGGGGTATTTGTTGGGAATAGGCACACGGAACTGCTTACCCTGGTAAAACTGCTCATGTGGCGCCCAGCGCAGCTCCAGCGAAAGCTCGGTGGTGGTTACCTTGTGCACGCTATCCAGCCCGCTGCCGGGTTTAATATAAGCCAGGCTGCCCGCGGGCTGCTGCGCCCAGTTTTTGAAACCTACCTTAAAGGAGCTATGGTTCAGGAACTCGTGCAGGTAGGTAACATTGTAAATATCGTTATACAGCCATTTATCGTTGTTACCGCGTTTGAACGACAGTAAGAAGTTATCCTCCTGGATAAACTGCAGCTCCTGGCCGGGTATTTTCATATCCCGCTGGTAGTTTGCAGAAAGCGAGCGCACCGGGAACTCCCAGATAGAGCGGTGTGTAAACGAATAGGTGCCGCCAAAATAATACTTCCACTTTTCATCTTTAAAGCCATAGGCGCCGTATGACTCCAGGTAAATGCTTTTGTTGAACTTGGGAGTGGTGCGGCCGCCCAGGCGCAGGCGAAAACCTTCTACCGGGTTAAAGCTGTAAAATGTATTCACCGGGCCTACCTCAATAGGGCCAAAACCTTTATAGCCGGCCAGCAGCAGGGTAAGTATGTCCATGGTGCGGCGGAAAGATTTCATGTGCTGCAGGCTGTCTATATTCGCATACACCTTGGATTCGGCGGCGGTAAGCGTATCATGCCGGTGCTCTACCCAAAAATTTTCTTTCCTGCTTTCCGCGCTATCCAGCTTTACTACCGGGTTGCCCTTATAAAAATCATCCGGCTTGGGATTATTGGGCACAAAATCTTTTATAGATACTGTTCTTTCTCCAAAAATGCCGCCTTTGCCGTTGGCAAACATGCCCATATCGGCCATCAGGGTGCTTTTGCTGGGATAGTACCGCCCATCGGGCGCTTTGTTAAACTCCTGCAGCACCCTGAAGCTGCGCACCCAGTTCAGGTTCGTGCGCTTGTTACCGGTCATATCGGCCTGCTGCACTGCATAATGCCCGTCCAGCGTAATGTACAGCTTACCCTGCAGCAGCAGGTCGGTTTGGTTACGGGGCACAAACTCAAGCTGCACCAGCCTTGACCCGTCTTCTGCTGTAATGGTATCTGTAATAAAGTATTTATAAAAGGTGGGGCCTGCATTGGCTATAGGGCTCAGGAACTGGTTGGTGAACAACATCAGGTTATTGTCGTACACGTTAAAGTCCTGGTAAATATGGTTCAGGTACTGGCTCATACCCTGGTTGTCGATGTACGTTTCGTCGAAGCTTACCTTCTTATCGCCCCGTATAAATGTTTTCTTTCTCTCCGGATCGCGCCGGTAGTAAACATCGGCAATACTTTCTTCCAGGTATATAGGCAGCAGGGCTTTACCTTCTATTTTTGTTGTGTCCCGGTTGTCCAGTATAAACTTGTATTTACGCAGCAGGCGGTTAGGTTTATCCTTTTCCAAAGAATTGCTGAGCGCAAACTGCAGCTTCTCATACTGGTTGTACTGGGTATAGTCATAATGCTCTATGCGGTTACTGTCGCGGTGCGCAACTACCAGGCGTATCAGCTCCACTGCAGGGTTATCCTTATTGCGGTAGCGTTCTCTTTTACCGCTTTTTACCACTACTTCTCCCAGCACGCGCGCAGCGGTTTCCAGCCGTACATGCAGGACTTGCGTTGTACCTGTATTGATTTTTGCCCTGTAGGTTCGGTACCCCAGGCTGGCTACGCTGATACTATCGTGCCGGCCGGTGAACTGTAAGGAAAACTTACCGTTAATATCTGTTGAGGTGCCAATGGAGGTGCCGGGTATAAATACATTTACAAAAGGCATGGGCTCCTTTTGTTTTGCATCTGTGACGGTTCCTGTGATGGTGGTGGTTTGCGCGGACAAGCGTCCCGAGCAAAGGGTTAACAACAATGCCAGTGCAAGGCCAAACTTTTCCAAGCTATACTTCATAAGCTTATTCATCTGAAAACAAATTTCTTTTGCAAAACATAGTTATATCCTATGCCCACTGCTACAGAGGTAATTATTTTAGAAATTATATAACTAGCTCCTATGTAATGCGTGATCACGAAAACGCCCGCTGCGTTCAGCAGCAGGCTGCCGGCCCATACCAGGGCGTATTTAATGAACTGCCATTCTATTCTCGCATCTGCAGCATTAAACGTCCAAAGCCGGCCAAGCATAAAATTAAGCACACCACCGGCAATAGTGCCTGTAACGCTGCCTGCGAGATACCACCAGCCAAAAACGTTCACCAAAACGATTGTGGTCAAAAAGTCGAAACAGGTGGCTACCAAAGACGATGCCTGTGCTTTTATAAATGTCATTGATTCTTAAAACAGTTTAGTCCTGTACACCAGCTGCAGCAGCAAGTTAGTATAAATACCTGCCAGCACATCGTCGGCCATTACGCCCCAGCCGCCTGGCAAACGCTCTGCCCGCCGGATATACAGTGGTTTGGTAATATCAAAAAAACGGAACAGGATGAGCCCTGCGGCCATATACGGTATACTTAAAGGCAGCAGCAAAAGGCTGATGCACATACCTGCCACCTCATCGATCACTACTTTTTGATTGTCCTTTCCCCAGATCGCCTCTACTTCATTACCGCTCCATACGCCCAATGCTGTAATGAACGCTGTTACCCCCCATTGCATTGTGAAGTCAGGTATCTCCCCAGCCTGGAGCATATACCAGCAAACAACAGCCACCACTGCTGCCAGTGTGCCTGCCCCTTTGCCAACATAGCCTATACCCAGGCTGGTGGAGATTAGCTGATGAAACCTGATCATAAAATAACTATGCCTGGCCTTCTTCGTAATAATCCAGGCCCAGGTGTGTAATCAGGTCCTCGCCCATCATATGACGTAAAGTATTTTCCAGTTTTATAAGCTGTTTGAAAATATCATGCTCCGGCCTCAAACCTGGCGCTGTTTGCGGTGATTTGAAGTAGAAGGATAACCATTCCTGCACGCCCGACATGCCGGCCCTTTTAGCTAGGTCAATGAACAGGGCCAGATCCAGTACAATGGGTGCAGCCAGTATGGAGTCGCGGCACAGGAAATTGATCTTTATCTGCATCGGGTAGCCCAGCCATCCGAAAATGTCAATATTATCCCAGCTTTCCTTGTTATCGCCCCGGGGCGGATAATAGTTAATACGGATTTTATGGTACAGGTCACCGTACAGCTCGGGATTTAAATCAGGACGGAAAATATCTTCCAGCACCCCTAGTTTGGAAACTTCTTTTGTTTTAAAGTTGTCCGGGTCGTCCAGCACCCATCCATCACGGTTGCCCAGGATGTTGGTAGAAAACCAGCCCTGAACGCCCAGCGCCCTTGCGTGCAAACCGGGTGCCAGAATGGTTTTCATGAGTGTTTGTCCGGTTTTGAAGTCTTTACCGCCAATAGGGGTATTGGTGGTTTTTGCCAGCTCTACCAGCGCAGGAATATCGCAGGTAAGGTTAGGCGCGCCGTTACAGAAGGGCACTCCCAGCTTCAGGGCAGCGTAGGCATAGATCATGCTGGGGGCAATACGGCTGTCGTTATCCTTTAAAGCCTGTTCAAATTTTGCCAAACTGTCATGAATATCTGCCGCTTCATGGAAAATTTCAGTGGAGCCGCACCATACCAGCACAATACGGTCGCAGTTGTGTTTTGCCTTAAAGCTGGTAATGTCGTCCATTACCGCCTTTGCCAGGTTGTATTTGGTGTCATATTCCTTAATATGGGTGCCATCCAGGTTCTTTACAAAGCTTTTGTCAAAAGCAGCCTTCATAGGCACCAGGGCTTCCAGTTCGGGCTGAATGGCTTTTAACAGGTGCGGGTCCAGCACGCCTGCCTTACGGGCAGCTTCGTATACATTGTCTTCATACACGTCCCATCCGCCAAAAACAATATCATTCAAATCTGCCAGGGGTACAAAATCCTTGATTTTGGGACTTCTGTTCTCTGTTCGTTTACCCAGGCGTATGCTGCCGGTTTGGGTAAGGGAGCCTGTGGGTTGGGAAAGGCCCTTTTTTACTGCTTCAACACCTGCAATTACAGTGGTAGCTACGGCACCCAGGCCCGGGATAAGAATACCGAGCTTGCCTTTTGCGTCCTGAACTTGTTGTTTTTTCGCCATTTTAAATTTTTTTTAACTGCCAGCCCGCACCGTCCCTGTTGCCAGCAAAAGCTTCAGCAGGGATCATACCGGTGGCGGTTCCATTTTTCAGTTTGTGGTTTATAAAAGTCTTTACCTATAACCAGTTCTCTTCTTTATACCATTGCAGCGTTTCGGCCAGCCCTTTTTCAAGGTCATATGCCGGTGTGTAAGGCAGTTTGTTACGGCCTTTTTCAATGCTGCAGTTCCAGTTAGGCGCGGTTAGCTCATTTAGTTTTTCCTTGTTGAGCGCCGGCGCCTTTCCACCGGAAGGCATTTTCTCAAGTATGCCCGCCAGCACCTTTACTATTCCATACGGAACATGGAATTTCAGGGTGTTTTTGCCCAGCAGCTTTTTTGTAATGTCTGCCAAAGCATAACGGTCATACACATTTCCATCTGACAAGTTGTAGGTACCCAGGCAAGGTGATGTAAGCGCACTGATGGCGGCTTTTGCCAGGTCTTTAGCGTACAGAAAGCTGAAGTGTTGCTGCTTTCTGCCTATGTAAGGCTCCCATCCGCGGGCAATCATCTTGAACATAATGAATATGTCCTTATCGCGGGGGCCGTATACAGCGGTGGGACGCAAGGTGATTAAGGGAAGTCCCGGTATTTGCTGTAGATATTGTTCTGCTAACAGTTTACTTCTTCCGTATGCAGTTACCGGCTGCGGCGTACTCTCTTCCAGTAAAGGGGCGGTTGCCTCATATGGAATAGGTCCCAGGGCAGCCAGGCTGCTGATGAACACAAAACGCTGCACAGGCGCCTGCGCGTTTTTAATAGCCAGGGCCAGGTTGCGCGTATATTCTGCATTTACCTTGTTGTATTCTGCTTCGGAAAATGCTTTGGTAATGCCTGCCCCGTGTATCACATAATCATACTGCTGTTCTTCCAGCAGCTGCCGGAGGGCAGCCTCACTGCTGAAATCCGGGGAAACATATTGTATTGACAGCCCCTGTAAATGCGTTACCTGGCTGGAGGCCCTCACTGCGGCATGTACTTCCAGCCCGGCTTGCAGCGCAGCTTCTATCACATGAAATCCTACAAATCCACTGGCGCCTGTAATAAGAACTTTTCGTGTCACCTTTAATTATTTGTCTGAGGTTTACTGTTTGAGGTTTGGTGTAAGCGATGCACTTTCAAACTTCAAACCTAAATCTCAAATCGCCTTTTCATATATCCGGTACGTCTTGTATACCTTTCCGTTAATATGTTCTACGGCGCGGTTCATCATTTCGTTGCCTTCCAACACCCAGCTGGCCTCTGCCCACTTCATGCCCTTTTCAAACCCTTTTTCCATAATGGAACCGTAAAAGCAGGCTTCAATACCCAGCTTACGGTACTCTTCCAGCACACCCAGCACCATTACGCGGAGGACATTTATTTTTTTACGGCCGGTCAGCAGCTTGATCAAACCGGTGGGGAATAAACGGCCCCGCTTTATTTTGATCAATACCTGGTTTATATCCGGAATGCAAATAGAAATACCGATCAGCTTACCATTCAGCTCTGCGAGCTGGATGAAATCCGGGTCGGCTATCATTTTCAGGTCTTTGGCCGTATAGTCGAACTCCTCCCGGGTCATGGGCACAAATCCCATATTCTTGTCCCAGGCGGCATTATACACTGCACGGATGCGCTCTGCCTCCTGCTTAAAATCCTTCATGTTGATGTTGCGGATGGTAATACCCCGCTGCGTTAAACGCTGCTTCAGAAGGTTCATCAGCTTCAGCGCCTTGTCATTCACCGCTTCGTCTGTAATCTTATAAGCATACAGGTCTACCTTTTTCTGCAGGCCCTGTTGCGCTATCAGGTCCTCATAGTAAGGCTTGTTATACGGCATCATGGCTACCGGCGGAGTGTCGAAACCATTTACCAGCAAACCGCAGGTTTCGTTGGTGGAAAAGTTCACCGGGCCTATCATGGTTTGGGTGCCTTTTTCCTTTAACCAGCTTTCTGCGGCCTGGAACAGGGCAGCGGCTACACCGGCGTCATTGATACTGTCAAAAAAGCCAAAAAAACCATCGTTGGTTTTATTGAACTCGTTGTGGTTATTATTCAGGATGGCGGCTATGCGGCCTACGATCCTGTTATCCCTCCAGGCCAGGAACAGCTGCAGGGTGGAATGTTTATGAAAAGGATGCTTGCCGGGTGTAAGCAGGTCGCGCTGTGCTATATGAAGCTCCGGCACATAAAGAGGATCATTTTTATAAAGGTCGTGCGGAAAATCAATAAACTGGGCCAGTTGTTTGCCTGTTTGCACGGGCTGTATGGTTACTCCCTGTGCTGATGTTAGCGGTTTACGCTGCTGCACCGGCGTTGCCTCCGTCATATTTTTTCTTTTAAGGTGATGATCTCCAGTTTGGCAAATGCTTCCTTCATTTTTTCCACGGCTTCCTCTATCTGGCTGAAGGTATGGGTGGCCATCAGGGAAAAGCGCAGCATAGTAGCATCTGCGGGTACTGCCGGCGGCACTACGGGGTTTACGAACAGCCCGTTGTCCTGCAGCGTTTTGGCAATGATAAAGGTTTTTTCATGATCCCTTACATATACAGGGATAATGGGAGAAGCGGTGGGTCCCAGCTCAAAACCTTCTTCCTGCAGCAGATCCTTGGCATAGTTGGTGTTTGCCCATAGCCTTTCTATATGCTCAGGCTCTGTTTCAATAATATCCAGGGCGGCCATTACGCTGGCTACAGCGGCCGGCGTCATGCTGGCGCTGAAGATCAGGGAACGGGCGCTGTGTTTAAGGTACTCAATAGTGTCTGCATCACTGGCCAGGAAACCACCCAGGGAAGCAAAAGATTTGCTGAAGGTGCCCATAATCACATCTACCTTGTCGGTTAACCCGAAGTGAGATGCGGTGCCCGCGCCTTTTTCACCTACCACACCCAGGCCATGGGCGTCATCTACCATAATGCCGGTGTTATATTTATCCGCCAGGGCTACGATCTCAGGCAGGCGGGCCAGGTCGCCTTCCATGCTGAACACGCCATCCACCACAATCAGCTTGTTTACTTCCGGGGGCAGGCCTTTCAGCTTGGATTCCAGGTCCTCCATATTGTTATGGCGGTACTTGATCACTTTTGAGTATGACAGGCGGCTGCCGTCAATGATGGAGGCATGGTCATACTCGTCCAGGATAATGTAGTCGTTACGGCCGGTTAAGCTGGACAATGCGCCCAGGTTAGCCTGAAACCCTGTACTGAACAGGATGGCCTTTTCTTTCCCTACAAAACTGGCCAGGCGCTCTTCCAGCTCAATATGCAGATCCAGCGTACCGTTCAGGAACCGGGAACCTGCGCAACCGGTACCATAGGTGTCAATGGCTTTTTTTGATGCTTCCTTGATCTTAGGATGGTTGGTCAACCCCAGATACGAGTTGGAACCGAACATTAGCACCCTCTTCCCATCAATAATCACCTCTGTGTCTTGAGCAGATGATATAGGCCTGAAATATGGATATATACCTTTTTCCTTGGCAATAGTTGCCTCTTTTACAGGTAGCCTCTTGTACATTAATTAATATGCTTGAGCTGTGAAAATCGTACGCGTAATTTGCTTATTGCTTGTATTAAAAGCCTTTAGATCAGTTCGACTAAAAAACCTTTAATGTCCAAAAATACAATTCTTAAACATTTCTTAACAAAAAATTTTGTGGCATGGCAGCTTTTTCAATAGGGATGTTATTCATTTCCAATAGGTTAAATATTTTTTAAATTATTTTGGCTCGGCTTAGATCGGGCATATATATATTAATTTTTCCTGGAATGGAAAAAAGCTTAAAACATAATGTCCAAAATACGTTCAAACCACAAATTAAAAACGAATTACACAAATTGTCATTAACCAATTCGTGTAATTCGTATAGCGTTTACAGGTACTTTTTACAGGCGTAATAATTACCCTTTAACAAATTCCGTGTTAGCGGTAATAGCTACCTCATCACTCAGCATGGCATTCGGGAATTTGGAACCGAAAGAGAAGTCGGAGCGTTTAATGGTGCCGGTTACCTTAAAACCAGCAGTGGCTTTTTTGGTCATCGGGTTTACGGTGGTGCCGCGCAGGGTAGCATCCAGCGTAACAGGCCGGGTAACGCCGTGCAGGGTAAGATCGCCGGTTACTTTATACTTGTTTTCGCCTACTTTCTGGAATGACTTGCTTTTGAACGTAAGGCTGTTGTATTTGGCTACGTCAAAGAAGTCTTCAGATTTCAGGTGGGTGTCGCGTTTCTCATTAGCAGTGTTTACGCTGCCGGCATCGGCAGTCAGCTCTACTACTGCATCGGAAAAATCGTCTTTGGAAGCGGTGATCTTGGCGTTAAAAGAGGTAAAGGAACCTTCCACGTCAGAGATCATCATGTGGGTAACGCTGAAACCCAGCTTGGAGTGCGCGGGGTCCAACGTCCAGGTTTGCGCAAAACCCGTGAGTGATAAAACGGTGCATACAGCAACGATCAGGGCGGTCTTTTTCATTGTTTTTTGTGTTTGTTTTGTTTTGATTTTATGTTGAATAAAGGTTTATGCTTTACACCCTTTAATGAAGCCGGAAATGAGGTCCTGCAATACCAGCCGGTTCAGCTCCTCATTATTGGCCGGGCCAATAATGTTGATAGATACCAGGCCGTGTATCATAGACAGGAAGGCCTGAAACTTTAAAAACGGATCCATGGCTTCGTTGCCATACGCTTTTATAATATGCTCAATAGCGCACCGGATCACATCCATACACTCCCCCACCTCCGGTATTTTCCGCGCGCTTTCACAAGTAGGTATGCCCAGGCTGAACATCAGCTGGTAATACTGCCGGTGCTCAAAGGCAAAGTTCCAGTAAGCGGCCCCAATAGCCTCCAGCTGCGCGGCGGGGCTGGTATGCCGCTGCCGGGCCGCCTGCAGCTGGCTGCCCAGCAGCTGAAAGCCCTTTTTGTTGAATTCAGCAAGAATAGCATCCTTGTTGTCAAAATGGTCGTACACCACGGGGGCGCTGTACTCTATAGCCTCTGCAATTTTGCGGATCGACAGCGCAGCCCAGCCTTCATCATGCACCAGGTGCCAGGCGGCGTCCAGTATGCCAGCCCTGATCTCTTCCCGCTGCCGTTGTTTTCGTTCTGCTATGCCCATTTGTGCTGTTTATGGTAGTTTGCCCGCATCACAGCAGGCGTACAACAGGGCCTGATAATAGTAGTAAAACAGGTTCCTGCGCGCTCATTGCTAAGCAGTATGCCGGTTCTGTTACCCAACCACCCTTTAGAATTTCTAACACCGTTAGCAAAAGTAGAAGAAAATATTTGTTCCAACAAATATTATTTTTATACTATTTTTCGGATTTTCGACTATTAAATCTTTTCAGTCCGAAAGTCAGTCAAAAATTGGTTCTTATCGTTTTTTCTAGCTAGTTTTGAAGCAGAACGACTTTAAACCTACAATGACAACACTGGCCAAAGACGAAGTGATCAAATCCGATATTCTGGATGAAGCGGCGAAGCTTTTCCGCCACTATGGCTTGCAGAAAACCACTATGGAAGATATTGCCAAGGCCGTAGGTAAAGGAAAAAGCACGTTGTATTACTACTATAAGAATAAAGAGGAGATATTTGACGCGGTGATCCGTAAGGAAAAGAACATGATGTTCCGCAACATACAGGATGCCGTTAGCAGGGAAGAAAGTGCGGTTAAAAAGTTAGAAGCCTTTACCCGCAGCAAAATGCGGGAAATAAGGCGAATGACTACCCTGTACCAGGTAGTGGCCAGTGAAATAAAAGCCTGTAATGAGCTGGAAGTAAGCATCCGCCGCAATTACGACTGTACAGAAACAGAGATCCTTAAGAGCATATTGCACTATGGCGTAATTACCGGGGAGTTCCCGAATTACGACCAGCAGGAGCTGGAAACGCTGGCGTTCCTGCTGGCCAACGCGCAGCGGGGGGTGGAAACAGCCCTGATCATGGACCAGAAGCTGGAAGAAATAGGGGAAATGATGGATGTTTTGGTTACTGTACTGATGAACGGGATAAAAAAGTCTTAGCTTTTTTTATCCATTCCATCGACCGGAAAACGATTATATTCTGTTTTTTCATTGTACATAATTGCTGTTACAACAGTGTAACAGTTGTAGGTTTAGGCAATAAGCCGGAATAATCCTGTTCCGGCTTTTTTTATACTGTCCGTTTATTTACAATAACAACGCCAGAACGTTTGAACACCGTATAATTACATGGCATATTTTAATACCGGCCATTGAGGCAGGCTGCAGCTGTTTTTTTTCCGCTTTGCGTAAATCATTTTCCCGATTGGAGTTGCAACAACTACTTATCCGGCGTTCCTTTGCGGCGAAAAAAGTATATACTTTCCATGCCAAGCTTTACCAACCGGCAGTTACTCACTGCAGTATTCACTTTCCTATCCATTAACGCTTTTGCGCAAACCGCCATAAAGGGAACCGTAAGGGACATTAACAACATCCCTGTTCAGAAAGTAAGTGTTACACTACTCAATAAACAGCATAGCACCGTTACCGATACTGCCGGCGCCTTTTCTTTTATCGGCCTGCCTGCCGGCAAATACACCATCCGCTTTAGCCATACCGGCCTTACCCCCGACCAGAAGAGCATTTCCCTTGGCAATGGTGAAACCCGGGTAGTGGATATGGTGCTGGTGCCCTCCACCGAACAGCTGCAAACCGTAGAGATCACGGGGCGTAAAGAGTCGGGCTACAAAAACACCAACTCCTTTATAGGCAGTAAAACAGCTACTCCCCTGCGGGAAGTACCGCAGTCTATTTCATATGTTACCAAAGAGTTGATGCAGGACCAGTCTGCCGTTCGGGTGGGCGATGTAGTGAAGAACTTCAGCGGCGTAAACCAGTTCACCTTTTACGACGACCTTACCATCCGCGGGTTCCGCATTAACGGCGGCAGCACCACGCAGCTGCTGAACGGTATGCGCACCTTTACCGGTTTCTGGAAACAGCCCATGGTCAATTACCTGGAGCGGGTTGAGGTGATCAAAGGCCCGGCCTCTGCCCTGTTCGGCAACGCCTCACCCGGCGGTACCGTAAACCGTGTTACCAAAAAACCGCTGGAAGAAGCCCGTAAATCCCTGAGCTTCACTACCGGCAGCTTTAATACCACCCGCGCCCTGGCCGATTTTACCGGCCCCCTCAACGATGAAAAAACCATCCTGTACCGCCTGAACCTGGGGTATGAAAATGCCCAGTCGTTCCGCGACCTGCAGTTTGATAAAAATATTGTTATAGCGCCTTCCATCTCTTTCCTGCCTACGCCTAAAACAAGGCTGAACTTTGATGCGGTGTACAACAAATCCAACAGCCGGCTGGACCGCGGGCAGTCGGTGTTCAACGGCACCGACCAGCAGGCGCTGTACACCACCCCTATTTCCCTGTCGCTAGCCGCGGTAAATGACCACCTGGATGAGGAAACCTTTACGGTAATGACCTCACTGACCCACCAGTTCAGCAGCCGGCTGGCCTTTAACCTTTCGTACTTACGTACCGGTTATATACAGGACCTGGTAGAGAACAGGAGCGCCAATGCCTATGCCGTAGACTCTTCCGGGGCGCCCATCAGCAACCTGGTAGCCCGGCAGGCATTCATCAGGCAGTCCAAACAGTTCAGCGACAACATATCGGCTTACCTTACCTACGACGCCAATACCGGCAAGCTCGCGCACAAGCTGCTGCTGGGGTACGATTATGCGCAAAATACCCTGCCGCCCGGCTCCTCCCAGCAAACAGCCTCCGGTTACCTGAAAAAGGATGGTACAGCCGGTGCATACAACCCCAGGAAAAAAGACGACTATGTATTTTATAACTATAAAGTAACAGACACGCACGGCCGCCCTATCCGTAACAGCGCCGGTACAGGCGATTCCGTTATGTATATTCCCAGGCCCAATACCCCTTCTTACGACCTTATACGGCGTAACAACCAGCTGGAAGATATGACCAAGTATGTGTTCAGCACTGCCTCCAACAGCGCCACCATACCGGTATTTGGCAGTTTAAGCGGCATTTATGCGCAGGACCAGGTAAAGCTGGGCCCTGTGCAGGTGCTGGTAGGCGTGCGGTATGAGCAGTATACCGATAAAGCCAACTATAAAACCGATAGTGTGAAAAATGTGCGCCAGCACGCCTTTTTACCGCGTATAGGCGCTGTGTATACCCTTAACCATAACATTAATATTTATGGTATTTACACAAAAGGGTATAACCCGCAGGACCCCGCTGTACAGGCTAACCGGTTAACCGGCGGGCCTTTTGACCCTATTGAAAGCAACCTGGTGGAAGGCGGCCTGAAAACAGAATGGCTGGGCGGCCGCTTAACCGCTAACCTGGCCGTGTACCGCATTCGCCAGAAAGGCACGTTATACAATGCATCTGATCCAAATAATCCCGACCTGATGGTACAGATCGGAGAAGAAGAAGCCAAAGGCGTGGAACTGGATGTAGCCGGCAAGCTGGCCCCCAACTGGGATATAGTGGCTTCCTACGCTTATAATAACGCTGAAATCACTGCTTCCGGCAAGTCCGATGCTGACCTGGTAGGCGTGCAAAAACCCAATGCACCCCGGCAGCAGGGCAACCTATGGACCAAATACACTATTTCCGCCGGCCCCATAAAAGGGTTTGGCATAGGCGCCGGCGCCAACTTTGTAACAGAACGCAACCTTAGCCTGAACAAGGTGCAGAACATTCCGGGCTTTGCCCTGCTGAATGCAGCCCTGTACTATAAGGTGAACAAGGTACAGGTGCAGTTTAACCTGAACAATATTACCAATAAAGTGTACTGGGTGGGCGGCTATGACTATCTTCGCCTGTTCCCGGGCACACCCCGTAACTGGCAGGCTACGGTATCTTATACGTTTTAACACAGAACGCCGGAAAACGCCTGTTTAACGCAAAATACAGGCTGTGTTGAAAATTACGCTTCCGGCATCTGTGCATCTTAAAATTATTGTACGTGAAAAAAGTAATAGGCTGGCTGCATTTATGGTTAGGCATTTCCTCCGGGCTGGTGGTGCTGATTGTGGCGCTCACGGGCAGCCTGCTGGTGTTTGAAGATGAGCTGGACCCGCTTTTTCACCCTGCTTTTTTTTACGTGGAAGTACCTGCCGGCGCCCGCCACGTATCTATGGATGCCATGGCCCAAACGGTACAGCAGCAATACCCCGGCTATAAGCTGTATGATATTGACATAGCACAGGAAACTAACCGCAGCGTGCAGTTTGACATCCGTAAAAGCAAAACCGATGTGCTGAATGTAGCGGTAAACCCTTACACCGGCAACATCATACAAACTGTAAACGGGCAGCGCCGCTTTTTCTATGTAGTACTACAGCTGCACCGTTACCTGTGCATGGGTGCAACCGGTAAGGTTATTACCAGCATATCGTGCTCGGTGTTCCTGGTGCTGGTATTAACGGGCCTGGTGTTATGGTGGCCCAAACGCAATGCCCGCAGGCAACGCCTGCAGGTAAAATGGAAGGCCTCCCGGAAAAGGCTTAACTGGGACCTGCATGCAGTGCTGGGCTTTTATGTGCACATTATTATTTTCATTATTGCCCTTATGGGCCTTACCTGGAGCTATGAGTGGGTGAACAACCTTATTTTTTATACGCTGGATGGCAAGCCCTATAAAAAAATGATGGCCCCCAAAGTAGCGCCGGCGCCGGCAAAGCCAATCGCCTGCCTTGACCGGGTGCTGGCTGCCACCGATAGTTTGTTTGCCTATCATGGCCCTGTCAAGATCCGTTTTTCTGAAAAGAAAGATGAAGCCATTACCGTAAGCCGCCAGAATAAAGATGCAGCCATCAGCAACATTGCCAGCTTTGCCTATTTTGAGAATGGCACCGGCAGGCTGGTAAAAGTACGCCCATACGAAAAAGAAAGCCGTGGCATGAAAGCCCGGCGCCTGGTATACCCCATTCATACCGGCAGGCTGTTGGGCTGGCCCACCAAAATAATTGCCCTTATTGCCGCACTGGTAGCGGCTTCCCTGCCCATAACCGGCCTGTTTATATGGCTGAACCGTAAAAAGAAAAAGCAACCCCGCAGCACTGCCAAAAACAAGGCAGGTGATATGCCGCTGCACCGGAAAGATTCCGTATCTTCCCCGGCAGGGATATCATGAACACAACCTTTAGCATAACTCCACTGGGTGATAGCGCATTGATTATTGAATGGGAGCAGGAAATTTCATTACCGGTACATACCCTGGTAATGCAGGTTTTCCATTACCTCCAATCCCTGGACCTGCCTTATATTACCGACCTGGTGCCCGCTTATGCCTCCCTGACGGTATTGTATAGCGCAGCAATGATACGGCAGCAGGCGCCGCCGCCTGCCTTTCAGTGGCTAACGGAACAGCTTTACAGCATGCTGCAGCAGGCAGCTGCCGTTGTGCCGCCTGTTCGCCGCCTGCAGGTACCCGTATGCTACCACTCCTCCCTGGGACCGGACATTACGGATATGGCGCACCGGAAAAATATAAGCGTAGCCGATATTGTGAACCGGCACACCGCCCGCACCTATACCGTGTATATGCTGGGCTTTTTACCCGGCTTTCCCTACATGGGAAAAGTAGATGATGTACTGGCCACCCCGCGCCTTAAACAACCCCGCCTGCAGGTAGCAGCCGGCAGTGTAGGCATTGCAGGGGAGCAAACCGGCATTTACCCGCTGGCTTCTCCCGGAGGCTGGAACATTATTGGCCGCACACCATTACGCCTGTTTAACGCTGCGTTGGATGAGTCCTGCTATTTCAGGCCCGGTGACCAGGTACAATTTATGCCTGTTTCTTTACAAGAGTTTAACCAGATAAACGGGACAGAGGCCCGATAAACATCATGAGCATACGTGTACTACAACCCGGGCTGCTGGACACGATACAGGATGCCGGCAGAACCGGTTACCAGCACCTTGGCATTAACCCTGCCGGGGCAATGGACCGTATAGCCATGTACGTAGCCAACAGCCTGGTAGGCAACGCTCCAACGGAAGCTGTAATAGAAATGCACTTCCCGGCTGCTGCATTGCTGTTTGAAGATTTTGCCATGATAGCCCTTTCCGGCGCAGACCTGGGCGCCATGGTAAACGATCAGCCGGTGCCTGTTAATAAGCCCGTGCTGATGACACGGCAGGCTGTTTTACGTTTTACCCGGCCTGTCAGCGGCGCTATTTGTTACCTGGCAGTACGCCACGGGCTGGATGTTGCCGCCTGGCTAGGCAGCTACAGCACCCACTTAAAAGCAGGCGCCGGCGGTTTTGAAGGCCGGGCGCTGCAAAGGAACGATGTGCTGCCCATGCGGCAGGTTACTCCCTACAATAAATTTTTACAGCAGCACCTGGCAAGGGAGCTGCCCTGGAGCATAGGCGTACGCGACCTGTACACTACCGGCAACCCTATACGTATTACTACCGGCAGCAGCTTTGCCCTGCTGAATGAGCATGCCCGGCAACAGCTTACAGATGCCGCCTTTACCATTACACAGCAAAGTGACCGCATGGGCTTTCGCCTGCAGGGCCCTGCCCTGAAGCTGGCGGAAAAAACCGAAATGTTGTCTGCCGGGGTTACCAGGGGCACCATACAGCTGCTGCCCAACGGGCAGCTGATTATTTTAATGGCCGACCAGCAAACCACCGGCGGCTATCCCCGCCTGGCGCATGTGATAACTGCCGACCAGCCTACCCTGGCACAGCTGCAAACCAGGCAGCAGCTGCATTTCAACCTCATAACAACTACCGAAGCAGAAGACCTGCTATGGCACCAGGAGCAGCGTTTGCAATTGCTGCAAAATGCCTGTAAATTACGGCTGGAAGAATGGCTTTCTCAATATGGCTTACATTGACCTGAACTGTGATATGGGTGAAGGGCTTGATACTGATGGCGCTATTATGCCTTACATCAGCAGCGCCAATATTGCCTGCGGCTATCATGCCGGCAACCGCGATACCATGCAGCATACCGCCACCCTGGCGCTGCAGCACAAGGTAGCCATTGGCGCGCATCCCGGTTTTGCCGACAGGGAAAACTTCGGCAGAACGGCGCAGCACCTTTCAGATAATGCCCTGTACGACCTGGTAACCACCCAGGTATATGCGCTGCAGGTAATATGCCGCTCCCTGCACACGCAGCTGGCGCATGTTAAACCGCATGGCGCATTGTATAATATGGCTGCCGGTAACGCCGGCATGGCGCATATTATAGCGAAGGCCGTATATGATGTAGATAAAAACCTTTGCCTGTTCGGGTTAAGCAACAGCAAGCTGATAACCGCTGCCCGGGCAGCAGGACTTAAAACAGCCAGTGAAGTATTTGCAGACCGTACTTACCAGGACAACGGCTCCCTGACGCCCCGCAGCCAGGCCAACGCGCTTATTAACAGTGAGGAGCAGGCCATACAGCAGGTGCTGCAAATGGTAACCCTGCAAAAGGTAACTACCGTTAACGGACATACGGTACCGCTAACTGCAGATACCATCTGCATTCATGGCGACGGCCCTCATGCAGTGGCATTTGCCAGGGCCGTGCATACAGCCTTACATGATCATCACCTAACCATCCGCCATCCTTGAGCAAACAACGATCCCCCGCCCTGTTAGGCGCTGCCTTTCTGATGGCCACCTCGGCCATTGGCCCTGGTTTTTTAACGCAAACCACTGTATTTACGCAGCAGTTGGCGGCTGCCTTTGGCTTTGTGATACTGGTGTCGATACTGCTGGATGTTGGCGCGCAGCTGAATATATGGCGCATACTTACGGTAACGGACAAACGTGCCCAGGACCTGGCCAATGCATTATTTCCCGGCCTGGGCTACCTGCTGGCGGCGCTGATTGTGCTGGGCGGCCTGGCCTTTAACATTGGCAACATTGGCGGCTGCAGCCTTGGCCTGCAGGCACTAAGCGGTATGAACCCCATTTATGGCGCCCTGCTGAGCTGTGGTATTGCCCTTTTCATTTTCTGGCTAAAGGAAGCCGGCAGGGCCCTGGACTATTTTACCAGGTGGTTAGGCATTTTAATGGTGCTGCTAACCCTGTATGTAGTGGTAAGCTCCCATCCGCCAATGGGCGCGGCGTTACGGCAATCGGTATGGCCATCTGTTATTGATACCAATACCATTGTAACCCTGGTAGGCGGCACCGTGGGCGGCTACATTAGCTTTGCAGGCGCGCACCGCCTGCTGGATGCAGGCATTAGCGGGCCTGCGCAGGTAAGGTATGTAAATAAAAGCGCCGTAAGCGGCATACTAATAACCGGCATTATGCGCACGCTGCTGTTCCTGGCGGCACTGGGCGTAGTTATGCAGGGCGCAGCGCTGGACAGCAGCAACCCGCCGGCTGCTGTATTCCGCTTTGCTGCCGGTGAAACCGGCTACCGCTTTTTCGGGGTGGTAATGTGGTGCGCGGCCATTACCTCTGTAGTAGGTGCGGCGTACACCTCTGTTTCTTTTCTAAAAACCTTCCATCCCTTTATTGCCTTATACGAACGCTGGTTCATATCTTTCTTCATAATATCATCTACCGGTATTTTTGTATTTATTGGTCAACCGGTAAAGCTGCTCATCATGGCCGGCGCGCTTAACGGCCTTATATTGCCGGTGGCCCTGGCCGTAATACTGCTGGCAGTCCCACGCAAGCAGTTCACAGGCGGCTACCGCCATCCGCTGTGGTTGCAGGTTGCAGGCTGGCTGGTAGTAGCTGTTATGGGCTGGCTGGGTGTGCGCACTATAGCGCAATGGCTCAGTAATTAATTACAAATTGTTCAATTACGAATTACGAATTGAATTCGTAATTTTCCCCATTTTTTATGCGTCAACTTTTTGCCGGGTTTCTTTTTGCCATGCTATGGGCATCTGCCGCAGTGGCCACCAAATATGGTATTCGCGATGCAGACCCGTTAATACTGGCTAACGTACGCTTTTTGCTGGCCGGCACTTTCATGTTGGTTTACGTATACATGATACGCAGAAGTAAAAAGTATTCGCTGCCAAAAGGAGCCGAATGGAGGCACCTGCTAATATTTGCGCTGCTGAACACTACTATTTATCTCAGCTGCTTTGTGCTGTCCATGAGGGAGGTATCGGCCGGTATCGGCAGCCTTTCTACGGCCACCAGCCCGCTGTTCATCATGCTTATTTCCGCCATGTGGCTGAAACGGAAACTACGCTGGTACGAGGTTGTGGGAGTTATACTGGGGCTTACGGGTGTTGCGCTGGCCACCTATCCTTTATTGTATAACAGCCACGCCACCCTTGGCGGGTTAGCCATATTGCTGTTCGGAATGTTATCTGTTTCCATCGCAACGGTATACTACAGCCGGGTGCAATGGCGGCTGCCCAACATTGTAATTAACGGGTGGCAGGTGTTTTTAGGCGGCTTTCTGCTGCTGCCGTTTACCGGGTTAGCGGCACACTTTAACACTTCGCGGCTTACGCCCACTTTCTGGGCAGCAGTTTTCTGGCTGATCATACCGGTGTCTATTGCGGCGCTGCTGCTATGGTTTTACCTGGTAAGGCAGGACCCGGTAAAGGCTTCTTTCTGGTTATTCCTTTGCCCTATATTCGGCTTCATATATTCTTACCTGTTACTGGATGAGCCTATTACAGCCTACACTTATGCCGGCACTGCGCTGGTAATAGGCGGCCTTTACCTGGCGCAAAGGGAAAAGTTTATGCGCAAAACCTAGTAAGCCAATAGTTCATGAATGGAGGCCTGCACCTTTTCGGGTGTTGGCAGCATGGCGCTCTCCAGCGCTATGTTAATAGGAACAGCGGGCAGGTTAAGCGCCCCCATGGCGAGCACCGGCGCGTCGAGGCTGCGGAAACAGCGCTGTTGTATGCGGGCGGCCAGGGCCTGCGCAAAGGAATTGTTCAGCTGCTCTTCTGTAAGCACCAGGCATTTGCCGTGTTTGTTCACTGTCTTAAATACCAGCTCTTCATCCAGCGGGTATAAGGTGCGCAGGTCAATGATCTCTATATTGCCCGGAAATGCCCTGGCTGCAGCCATTGCCCAGTAAACACCCATGCCGTAGGTAATAATGCAAATACTATTGCCATGCTGCACATCTTTAGGATGGGCAGGCTGTACTACCCTGCCTTTGCCCAGTGGTATCATGTAGTCACGGTCCGGCTCAATGGTCATGGCATCCTGTGTACCGGGCACCTTGCTCCAGTACAGCCCTTTATGCTCCAGCATTACCACGGGGTTGGGATCCAGGAATGCAGCTTTCATGAGGCCTTTCATATCGGCGCCGTTGGAGGGGTACACCACTTTAATGCCTTTAATGCTCAACAAAGTGGTTTCTATGCTGCCGGAGTGATAGGGGCCGCCGCCGCCGTAAGCCCCAATGGGCACACGAATGAGCGTTTGCACGGGAAACTTGCCCGCGCTTAAATAGCAGGACTTGGATATTTCTGTAACCAGCTGGTTAAGGCCGGTATATATGTAATCTGCAAACTGTACCTCTACAATAGGTTTAACCCCTACTGCAGAAAGGCCCACGGTGGAACCGATAATATAGGCTTCCTGTATGGCGGTGTTGTACACGCGGTGATCGCCAAACTTTTCGGCCAGGGTGGCTGCTTCCCTGAAAACGCCGCCCAGCCGGCGACCAACATCCTGGCCAAAAAAAACAGCTTCGGGGTATTGCTGTAATATTTCTTCCACCGCATGCAGGGCCGCATCTACCATCACCACCTTATTACCTCCCTGCGGTGTGCGTGTGCCGGTTTCCGTTACCACGGCGGCAGGCGCAAATACATGATCCTGCACGGTTTGCGGATCCGGCTCCGCGGCTTCTGCTGCCGCTTCAAAAGCAGCAGCAACGGTATGTGCCGTTTCATCATCAATGGCTGCCAGCGTAGTTTCCTTAATACCTTTTCCGAGCAGCAGCTGCCGCAGCTGCGGCAGGGGATCGCGGCGGGTATGGGCAGCCAGGTCTTCGGCTGGCCTGTACCACTCTTTACGCACACCGGATGTATGGTGCGCCAGCAACGGCACACAGGCCTGCACCAGCATGGGCTTTCTTTCGATACGCACATATTGAATGGCCGCCTGCATGGCCTGGTAGCTT
Source organism: Chitinophaga sp. (assembly GCF_035761305.1). Classification (GTDB taxonomy): domain Bacteria; phylum Bacteroidota; class Bacteroidia; order Chitinophagales; family Chitinophagaceae; genus Chitinophaga. Next base: position 21,350 of record NZ_DASTRI010000085.1, read on the forward strand.
TTTTCAAAATCGCTGCCATCTACCTGCATACGCTCCAGCCCTTTAAAACCGGCGGCATATTCATATGCGTTCATTACCCGCGTTTCCGCGGCGGCGGCAGAAATGCCCCATTCATTATCCTGCACCAGGTAAATAACCGGCAGCTGCCATAATACCGCACATTGCCAGGCTTCGCTTACCTCCCCTTCCGTAACGCTGCCATCGCCCAGTGAGCACAGCACCACGGGCAGCTCTCCACCGGAACCTTTGCGCAACAACCCTGAGCCTGTTTTTTCAAGGTAGCGAACGCCCTGCGCCATACCAGTGGCGGGTATTACCTGCATACCGGTGGCGCTGCTCTGGTGTGGAATAACGGGCTTATCCTCCTGCCGGCTGCTGGGGTGGCAGTAATAGGAGCGGCCCGCGGAAAAGGGGTCACCGGCCTTTGCCAGCAGCTGCAGCATCAGCTCTTCAGGAGTAAAGCCCATGGCCAGCAGCAGGCTGTCATCCCGGTAATAGGGGCTTACATAGTCGCAGGGCTGCAATTGCAGGCCGGCAGCTATTTGTATGGCCTCATGACCACTGGAGGCGGAATGTACATATTTGCAGGTAGCGCGGTTGGCCTCATAGGTGGCGGCCATATGGCGGGCCAGGCACATGAGCCGGTAGGCTTTCAATAATAAGGTTTCGTTACTGGCAGGGCGCTCCTGCCCGGCAGGCGGGGCTTTTAAAGTTGGAACGCTTGTATTATCTTTAAACATGTAAAATTGTTTTGGTGTAAGCTATTCCGTGAAAATAATAGTTGCTATAACAACTATTGCTACTGCAAATTACAAAATATGCCTGATACTTATGTCAGCAATCCATCTTTTTTTAAGCTGGATGCTACCTTAAAAAAAATCCGCAACTACTGGCAAAAGAATTTTGATGCCCAGCAAAAGGATCTCACCGTAGACCAGTGGTTATTGCTGGAAAACCTGTATAAGCATAAGAAGATCACGCATAATGAGCTGGCCCGCTTAACCTCAAAAGATATTACAACGGTATCGCGCATTATTGAGCTGATGGTGAAAAAAGACCTGGTGCAGCGGGAAAGCGCTACCAGCGACCGGCGCAAGGTGTTTTTACAGCTTACCCCTGCCGGTATTGAAAAGTATAAGGATGTGAGGCCCCTGGTGCTGGAGATGCGTAAAACCGGGTGGAAGGACCTGACGGAGAAAGATTATATAGAGCTAACCCGTATACTGGATGTTATTTACAGTAATATACCTTAGTGGATGTGCGGATATGCAGACGTGCAGATGAGGGATGTTTTGCTGCATTCCATTTGCACATCTGCATATCCGCACATTTACATATTATTTTACCATAAACTCCAGCAGGCTGTCGTTCTCGATAAATGCTTCCAGGCTGTCCCCAATTTCTACCGGCCCTACTCCCACAGGTGTGCCTGTGAAAATAAGATCCCCGATATTGAGGGTAAAGAATTTTGAAATATAGGCTAACAAAAAGTCGAAGGAAAAAATCAGGTGGCTGGTATTGCCCTGCTGCACCAGCTCTTTATTCTTGTACAGGCAAAAGTTAATATCTTTTTTATCTGTTTCAGGGGTAATGGATATGAATTTGCCTACTACGGCGGAGTTATCGAATGATTTGGCTATTTCCCATGGCAGGCCCTTGCTCTTTTGCTTATCCTGCAGGTCGCGGGCGGTAAAGTCGATACCCACGGATATTTCATTGTAATATTTATCTGCAAATTTTTCCTGTATGTGCTTACCGTTCTTGCATACACGCAGCACCAGCTCACACTCATAATGAAGGTTATCCGTAAAGTCGGGATAGTAGAAGGGGTGATTATTCTGCAATAATGCGTTTTTGGGTTTCATAAATAATACCGGCTCTGTTGGCACGTCGTTATTCAGCTCCTTTGCGTGTTCAGCATAATTTCTTCCAACGCAAATAATCTTCATAATGCGTATTTTTAAAGGTTAAATAATATGGCCCGCCGCTGCCGTGGTTAACCGGCAGCAGGGAAAGTCAGATTATTATAGCTATTCATTGTTCTGGCAATACCAATGGTTGCAAAGCTTTCAATGATCTCTACCGATTTCTCAATTTTCTGCTGTACCTGCCGTTCTTCCTGCTCCGTCCATCTGCCCAAAACATAGTCAACCTGCTGGCCTTTGGGAAAGTTGTTACCAATGCCAAAGCGCAGGCGGGGATATTGATTGGTGCCCAGCAGCTCCTGTATACTTTTTAGCCCGTTATGGCCTGCATCACTGCCTCCGGGGCGCAGGCGCAAAACCTCCAGGGGCAGGGCCAGCTCGTCCATAATTACCAGTAAGTTCTCCAGCGCTATCTTTTCCTTATCTACCCAGTATTTAACGGCTTTGCCGCTCAGGTTCATAAAGGTGGTAGGTTTTATGACTACAAAAACCCTTCCCTTCCATTTGCATTCCGCTACATCTGCCAGGCGGTCGTTTATAAATGTGCCGCCATGTTTGGCTACAAAAGCGTCTGCAACGTCAAAGCCTATATTGTGGCGGGTATGTTTATACTTGTCGCCAATATTGCCTAAGCCGGCTATTAAGTATTTCATCTGTTATGCCCGTGTTAAGCGCTGTTTAAATTACAATCAAAAATAGAAATTTAATCTGCATACCTCCTATTAACATCCTATTCCTTATGCGAAAAAAAGCCCCGGCTCCGTTATACCGGGACCGGGGCTTTTATAGAAATTATCTGTAAAAGAAACTTATTTCTTTTTAGCGTCCTTTTCAGCAGCAGCTTCATCCTGGCGCAGCTGACGGGTCATTACTACAGAAGCGATGGGAATACGGGGAGAGTTCAGTATCTCCACGTTCTCAACTTTTACATCTTCCACGCGGATGTTGCTGTTCAGCTCCAGGTTATCGATGTTTACTTCAATGTTCTCGCGCAGGTCCTTAGGCAATGCTTTTACCTTCAGCGCTTTCATTTTTACTACCAGCTTACCACCGGCTTTTACGCCTGCAGACTGGCCTACCAGCTTCAGCGGCAGGGTAGCCACTACCTTTTTATCTTCTACCAGCTCCAGAAAGTCTACGTGTGCCAGCTCGTCTGTTACTACATCAAACTGTTTGTCTTTCAGGATGCATTTGTAAGTTTTGCCGTTCACGTTAATCTGGGCCAGCTGGAAATCTGCTGTGTACACGAGGCTTTTAAAAGCCTTTACCGGAGCAGAAAAGCTCACAGTGTCAGCACCCCCATAAATAACGCAAGGCACTTGCTCCTCAGAACGAAGTTGGCGGGTGGCTTTTTTGCCTAAGTCGCTCCTGAGTTGTCCTTCGATGGTTATTGTTTTCATTTGTTAAACATTTATGATAATAAATAAAACGCTTACATTCCCCTGCGCTGGCTATGTACAAACAGGCTGGTAATAGACTTGTTTTCGTACATATTGCGAATGGCCACTGCAAAAAGCTCTGCTACCGTGATCACTTTAATTTTGGAACATTCCCTTTGCAAAGGCATGGTATCACATACCACCAGCTCTTTTAATACCGAGTTCTCAATGTTCTCATACGCCTTGCCGCTCAACACCGGGTGTGTACAGAAGGCCCTCACGCTTTTAGCTCCTTTTTCCATCAGCAGGTTAGCTGCTTTCGTAAGGGTGCCTGCGGTGTCAATAATATCGTCTATCAACACAATATCCTTATCTGTCACATCTCCTATCACCACCATGGAGGCTATTTCATTCGCCCGTTTGCGGTGCTTATCGCATATCACCATTTCGGCATTAAAATAGGCTGCAACCTCCCTTACCCGGTTGGTGCTGCCCACGTCAGGGGACGCAAAGGTAAGGTTTTCCAGCTTCAAATTCTCAATATACGGAATGAAAATTGCGGAGCTATCCAGGTGGTCTACCGGGATATCAAAGAAGCCCTGGATCTGGGGTGCATGTAAATCCATGGTTATCACCCTGTTAGCCCCCGCGGAAGTGAGCAGGTTAGCTACCAGCTTGGAGGCAATGGCTACCCTGGGCTTATCTTTCCTGTCCTGCCGGGCAAAGCCAAAATAAGGGATCACGGCGGTAATATACCCTGCAGAGGCCCTTTTTGCCGCATCTATCATCAATAACAGCTCCATCAGGTTATCTGCAGGAGCATTGGTGCTTTGTACCAGGAAAACATAGTCCCCGCGTATACTTTCCATGTATACTGGCTGGAACTCGCCATCACTGAACTTCTGGATCTGTAACTTGCCTAAGCCGTTGCCATAACATTTGGCAATTTTTCCAGCTAATGCGGGGTTGCTGTTGCCCGTAAAGATTTTTACTGATGGTTGCATGATTGTGGTGGAAAGGTTGCAAAACTATAACATTTGAAAGGGATCTCCACCATTTTTTTTACAGGAACCAGGCCCACAATAAACACTTTTACGCTTTTGGCCATAAATAAACACAGCAGCGCCAGGCATTTCAGATCCAAGCTGACGGTAAATTCCGGGACGGATTGTGGATAGAAATATTTTTTTTGCCGGGAGGAGGGAAGTATATTTGGATATGTGTGTGAAAGTTAACCCGTTGCATATTTCCATCAGAAATTGGGCCCCCGACGATCAGCCCAGAGAAAAGTTAATGAAAAAAGGAACAGCAGCACTTAGCGATGCCGAGCTACTGGCCATATTGCTCAATAACGGGCATAAGCAAAAATCGGCCATAACGCTGGCGCAGGAAGTGTTACAGGCCGCCCACAACCATCTCGGAGAGCTGGGCAAGCTGAATGTACGCCAGCTTAAAAAGCTAAAAGGTATTGGCACTGCCAAAGCTATTACCATTATAGCGGCCATGGAGCTGGCCCGGCGCAAACAGGCCGGCGCCATGCTGGAAAAGCAGGTAATACGCCACGGCGCCGAAGCTGCGCTGTTCTTTAAACCGCTTTTAAGCGATTATAACCACGAAGCATTTTACGTGGTGTACCTGAACCATAGCTGCCGTGTATTACATTACCGCTGCCTTAGCATAGGGGGCATCAGCAGCACCATTGTAGATCCCAAGCTTATTTTCAAAGAGGCCCTGGAGCTAAGCGCATCGCGCCTGCTGTTATGCCATAACCACCCCTCCGGCAGTCTCTCCCCCAGTTTTGCAGATATTGGGCTTACCCGTAAGCTTAAAGAAGCCGCCCGCCTATTTGATATTGACGTAATAGATCACATTATTGTTTCAGAAGCCGGCTATTACAGTATGGTGGAAGAAGGCATTATAACATAAGCACTTTTCACATAGCTAAATTGTTGGATATAATAATTCCCTTTTTCCTTACATTCGCAGATATTTTATTCTAACCCATATTATCATTCAATCTGGTATGCTGAAAATTGGAATTTTTGGTGTTGGGCATTTAGGTAAGATCCATCTTTCCCAGCTAATGACTATGAAAGATGTTGAAGTGGTAGGTTTTTATGATCCCAGCAATGCCAATGCGGCCAGCATAGCGGAACAATACCAGATTCCCCGGTTTACCATTGCAGAAGAGCTGATACAGCTTTCAGACGCTATTGATATAGTTGCCCCCACTACCCAGCACTTTAAGCTTTGCGAAATAGCCCTGCGTAACGGCAGGCATATTTTTGTGGAAAAACCCATGACCAATACCATGGAAGAGGCCAAAACACTGGTGAAGCTGGTGGAAGAGGCCAATGTAAAATTCCAGGTAGGGCATGTAGAGCGTTTTAACCCTGCTTTTCTGGCACTAAAAGGCTACCAGCTGAAGCCCATGTTCATAGAGGTACACCGCCTGGCGGAATTTAATCCCAGGGGCACGGATGTAAGCGTGATACTGGACCTGATGATACATGATATAGACATTGTGCTTAGCATTGTGCAGTCGTCCATCAGCCGCATTTCCGCCAGCGGCGTGGCTGTTATGAGCGATACACCGGATATTGCCAATGTGCGTATCGAGTTCCACAACGGTTGCGTAGCCAACCTTACCAGCAGCCGCATATCCCTGAAGAAGATGCGCAAAATGCGCCTGTTCCAGAAGGATGCTTACATTGGTATTGACTTCCTGGATAAGAAAACAGAGATCATTAAGCTGAAAACACCGGAAGATGCAGGCCTTTTTACGCTGGATATTGAAACCAACTCCGGTAAAAAAACCATTGCCATTGATAACCCTGAGGTAAAACAGTCAAACGCCATCCGCATGGAGCTGGAATTATTCCGCGACAGCATATTACAAAACAAACCAGTGGCTGTAAACGTGATTGACGGCCTGCAGGCCCTGGATGTGGCGCACCAGATATTACAGAAGATCAGCAGAAACCAGTCGGCGCCAGCCAGCTGACAACCGGGTAGTAACAACACCTGCTTCCTGTTTCAACAGGCCAATGGGCACATTGCTACTAACACACGGGTAGCTTACCAGCCGCCTGACAACAGTCGTTCTTTACAGCGATGGCCCTGTTGGCGCTTATGCTTGGGATCATGAGGCTACCAGGAGCAAACTATCGGCCTCAAAAGCCTTTCAAATAGCTTTTATCAGAGAAACAAGTTCATGCACAACCTGCAAAAACACTTTGCCTTCATTGGTAATTGAACAATTCGTAATTGGTAATTAAAATCGCTACTGCTTCAGCAGCGCTTCCGCTATAACCAGGTCCAGGGGGCGGGTAATTTTTATGTTGCGATCCTCACCGGGCACCAGGTGTATGGGATGGCCCTGTTTTTCCACTACCGTAGCTTCATCTGTAAACAAGGGGTTATAAGGCACTTCAAAAGCAGGCAGGAGCTGTTCGGATAAAAAGGTTTGGGGGGTTTGTATGATCTTAAAATTTTCCCGGTTCACGGCTTTATTGCTATTGCCGCCTGTTTCCCGGATGCTGTCTTTCAGGTCAGTTACCGGTATGGCATTTCCGTGTATAAGCGCCTGTTCGTAACAGTGGCGGATCAACGTTGTGGTTAGCAACGGGCGCACGCCATCATGCACAAACACTACCGCCTGGCCCGTGACCTGCTGCAGCCCGTTCTTTACAGAATGAAAGCGGGTTTCCCCGCCTTTTACCAGCGTTACGGGCGGCGGCGCAGCAAAGCTGTCCAGCACCTGCTGCGCAGGCGCAAAATGGGCTTCGGGCACTACCAGCACTACCTGCATATCTGCATAGGCATTTATAAATGCCGCTATGGTATGATATAATACCGGCTTGCCGGCCAGCTCCAGGAACTGTTTGGGCACAGCAGTTCCCATGCGGGTACCGGAGCCGCCTGCTACAATGATGGCAATTTTTGCACGTTGTTCCATAGCCGGAAAAAAATTACACGAATCCGCGGAGGTAAAACCTGCACAAATTCGTGTAACCCATTTATCTGATCAGTATTTTATTGCTTACAGGATCAGCATGGCATCGCCATAGCTGAAGAAGCGGTATTTTTCTTTAATGGCCTGCTGGTATGCTTCCATAATCAGGTCATAACCTGCAAAGGCGCAAACCATGATCAACAGGCTGGTTTTAGGCAGGTGAAAATTGGTTACCAGCGCATTCGGGATAGCAAAATCATAAGGCGGGTGAATAAAGGTATTTGTCCAGCCTTCTGCTGCCTTTAAATGATTTTGTGCGGTAACGGAAGATTCAACCGCCCTTACGGTAGTTGTACCAATGGCACAAACCTTACGGTTCTCGTCCTTGGCCTTGTTTACAATTTTTACGGCATATTCATCTATATGGAAGTACTCTGCATCCATTTTGTGCTTGCTGAGATCTTCCACCTCAATGGGCCGGAAAGTGCCCAAGCCGGTGTGCAGCGTTACTTCTGCAAATTTTATCCCTTTAATTTCCAGGCGTTTGATCAGCTCGCGGCTAAAGTGCAGGCCTGCGGTGGGTGCGGCTACCGCACCTTCGTATTTTGCATATACGGTTTGGTAGCGCTCTTTATCCTCATCTTCCGGCTTACGTTTAATGTATTTGGGAAGCGGTGTTTCACCCAGGGTGTCCAGCACAGCCTTAAACTCCTCATCATTGCCCTCAAATAAAAAGCGGATGGTACGGCCCCTGGAAGTGGTATTATCTATTACCTCCGCCACCAGCGATTCGTCATCACCAAAATAAAGCTTGTTGCCTACCCTTATTTTACGGGCCGGGTCTACAATCACATCCCACAGGCGGTTAGGCTTATTCAGCTCGCGCAGCAGGAACACTTCGATTTTAGCGCCTGTTTTTTCTTTACGGCCATACAAGCG
>NZ_DASTRI010000086.1:0-13280 GCF_035761305.1 Chitinophaga sp.
ATATGTGAAATGCCGGCGCTGCCGTGGCACAGGCACGTATCGTACACGCTGCCGTTTGTTACATTACGCACCTGCAGGCTATGCTCAAAAATGCGGTAGGCTGCCTGCTGGTAATCGGTGCAGCCCAGGCGTGCACCGGCATTCCATAGCGTAATGGCAATGCTTAAATCGCCGTAGCACCAGCCCAGGCGGCTTTGCGCGCCGTTAATGGCGTCGTTGGCTTCGCCCACCATGGGTGGATAAATAGAAGTAATACCCGCGGCAGGCTGGTTTTGTATGGCCAGCAGCCATTGCAGGCTGCCTTCAAGCAGGCGGCGGGCGGTTGCCGCCTCAATACCTTTTTCATATATCATGCCCAGGATGGTGATAATGGCCGGCATGCCATGCGCCAGGCCCAGGTTAAAACAGCTTTGCCCATTGGCCTGCTCCTGCCGGCTGGTACGGGAAAAATAATCTTTCCAGCGTATGCCCTGCGCATCCGCCACCGCGCTTTTATCCAGCTGCTGCACTACAGCGCCCAGGTATTTTACAGCAACAGGGTGCGGCAGCCGCTCCAGGAAATACAATGCAGTGCCCAGCCCCTGGTGCAGGAAATCATAATTGTTATCACGCAGGTCCTCTTCCATAAAGTTGCCAAGTATTTCATCTGCTTCCTCAAAAATATCCTGCATACCGTTGCCTTCTGCAAAGCCAGCCTGTATCAGGTGCTGTATGCACCAGGCAATACCGGAAATGCCGCTGCAGTGGGATAGCATCATCTCCTGCTCGGAAAGGGCCTGTATGCTTTTAAGCATAACCCTATGCACCTGCTGCAGGTGTTTCCTTTTTCCGGTAAGCAGGTAATAGTACGCGTAAAATAAGGCGCAGCCGGTGTAGCCGCTTAATAAACCGGGGGTACTATCCTGTTGAATAAAGTTGTCCAGTAAAGGGTTTATTTGCTGTAAAACCTTGCCAGCCTGTTTTATTTGGTTGTTCATAGCTTAGATAGTGAACGGCCCCCCGCGACACGGGGGGCCGTTACCAATTTACTGAAAATAAAAATGTATCGGCAGCTGCCCGCATGTACAACATGATATTACAGGCAGCCCGTTGCTAAAAACGGCAGGAGTCTTCACTGCAAATTTCCGCACCCTGGCTAATGTTATCGGTGCATATACGCAGGCTGCATAATACGCTGCAGGTACCTGCTGTAAGGGCCATGCCGCCTTTAAGCATTTCCTGTTTGGATTTGCTTAAGCTGGCAATTTTAATTTTGCCCAGGCTCAGCTTTTTTTCTGATCTTCTTTTCATAATTGACACGGTTTAGATAATAAAAAAAATGCCTGTTTAATTATTAATACCGGCAGGAATCGTCGCTGCAGATCTCTGCGCCCTGGCTCAGGCAGGATATGGGGAAGGAGATGCATTGCGCGCTTTTGTGTGCCTGCCCGCCTTTCAGCAGCTGCTGTTTGCCGTTGCTTAAACTGGCGATCCTGATCTTACCAAGACTTAATTTTTTTGCAGTTTGCTTTTTCATTTGAATACGGGTTTTCGTTTTTAGATGATGTTGTGCAAGTAAAAAGTTCGCCGTTTTATAAACAGCGAACTTTCTTATACAAACAACTCGTTAAAAAATGCAGGAGTCACCGCTGCGCAGGTGCGCAGTGGTGCTGATGCAGCTGATCTTAATGGAAGATGTGGCAGCTATTTTGGTCTTTGCGAGTTCCAGCTTTCGTGAAGGCTTCTTTTTCATGTTCAAATGATTAAAGCGTAAACACTTCGGGAGGTTTCCCGCAGCACAACAATTATTGCTCCGGCGGCGGGGGTGTAACACAAAGCCGCGTGGGGCATGCCACACTACAGGTGTTCATAAAAGTAAGCAACGCTGCTTCGCCGCCTTTAAGCATTTCCTGTTTGGAGCGGCTCAAACCGGCAATCCTGATCTTTGCCAGGTGCAGTTTTTTTAAAGGTTGTTTCTTCATGGTACATCCTTTTTTAAGATCAATTTTCCCTTTCCGGGGGCGGAGGGCATTTGTAAAGGCTGCAGCCGGTGTAGGTAGGCCTGAAGCCTCCTTTTCTGGCAGCTTGTTCTGTTTGGCTTAATTTGGCAATCTTAATTTTGCCCAATGTCAGTTTTTTTTCCATGCTTTTTTTCATGATGGCTTACAGTTTTAGCATTATAAAATAAAAAATGAATCGGTGCAGTAGTTACTGGCAAAGCGCCGTGTTGCAGGCAACAAAGTCGCTGAAACAAACCGTATCGCCGGGTGTAGTACAAACCTCTATGGTACGGATGTAGGCTTCTTTGGGTACAGCGCGGGTTTTGCTGAAAGAGGCGATCTTAATTTTTTGCAGGGGTAATTTTTTTGAGGGTGCTGTTTTCATGGTAGTGAAATTTAGCGTCAGTGGAATTACGGTATAGCTAAAAGTAAATAAAATTAAAAGTCGCCCTACTCATGTAAAAAGGGGATTTTTACAGGCGCTGCCGGATTTTTGCAGGTAGATAAGATTAAAATATCCCTGTTTAAGGGGATGCATGGCTTTGGGCAAATGCGCTAATTTTCATTTTTTTAATGATAGCGTTATGATAGCTGCTAAAGATTTTTACCTGGTCAGAACCCCGCTGTTACCCCTGCAATTCCTTGATCAGTTTAATGATATTCCCCTCGCTGCATTGAATAGCCGGGTGAAGGAGCTCTTTACCCACCCCTATTTGCTGGAAGCCATTTACATTGCCTCACCGGAACTATACCAGGAGCTGCAGAAGTGGCAGCAGGGCCTTATTACAGGCGAAAAAGAAGTGAACAAGCTGGTTGCGGCGCTGTTCCGCTATATATTAAGAATGTGCACCCGCTGCACCCCTTATGGTTTGTTTGCCGGCTGCGCTACCGGCGCCATTGCCGGCGCCACCGGCGTGGAACTGGCGCCCATTGAGCAGCATAAGAAACACTGCCGCCTGGATATGAACTATGTAGCGGAGCTGGCCGACATGATCACCCGGCAGCCGGAAATACAGCAACAGCTCACCTTTGTACCTAACAACTCATTGTACCGTGCAGGCAATGCTTACCGCTATGCTTCCTTTACGGTAAAAAATAAGTTCCGGCACTACGACCTTACCTCTGTAAATTGTACCGATTACCTGGACGCTGTTTTGGCTACGGCCCAAAACGGCGCTACCATTGCCCAGCTTACAAACTGCATTGTAAGCAATGATATAACCGAAGCAGAAGCCCGTGAATTTATACAGGAGCTTATTGACAGCCAGCTGCTGGTAAGCGAGCTGGAACCCACAGTTACGGGCGAAGAGTTTTTTAACCACCTTATTCACCGGCTGGCCACCCTGCAAAACACAGCGGCTATTACAACAGCCCTGCAAAATATACGGCAGCTGCTGCAGCTGCCCGGCACCAGCATTGATAAATACCTGCAAACACACGCGCTGGTAAAACAGCTGCTGCCCGATACCAACAGCAAAGACCTGGTGCAAACAGACCTGTTCCTTGCCACCCGGCGCAATACCCTGAGCCATGCTGTTATTAGTAATATACAGCAGGAAATTATTCCGTTGTGGAAGCTGGCGCAACGTAACAACAACCCGGATCTGCAGCAGTTTGCCCAGGCTTTCCGCGAGCGGTACGAAGAGCAGGAAATACCGCTGAACATTGCGCTGGATGCGGAAGCAGGCATTGGCTACGCCGGCCACACCGGCGGACAGGCAGATCATGCGCCCCTGGTAGATGACATTTTTGTGCAGAAAGGCGCCGGCGGCAGCAACTCCATTTCCTGGGGCAAGCTGCAGGAGTTTCAGCTAAAGCAGCTGCACAACTGCCTGCGCAACCATCAAACCGAAATCATACTAACGGATAAAGACCTGGATGAGCTGAAAGAAACCGATACGCCGGACCTGCCGCATAGCCTGTACCTGATGGGCACCCTGCTGGGGAAAAGCGCTGCAGCCATTGATGCCGGCGATTACCTGTTTGAGCTGAGCACCTGCCACGGCCCTTCTGCCGGCAACCTGCTGGGCCGGTTTTGCCACGGCGACGCCATGCTTACTGAAAAGGTAAAAGCCTGCCTGCAGGAAGAAGCCGCACAGCACCCCGATTACGTGTATGCAGAAGTGATACACCTGCCCGAAGCGCGCGCCGGCAACATACTGCTGCGCCCACAGCTGCGCGATTATGAGATTGTGTACCTGGGCAATGGCAGTGTGCCGCAGTCGCACCAGCTGCCGCTTACAGACCTGGTGGTAAGCGTGCAGCAGAATACCATTGTGCTGCGCTCTAAAAAGCTGAACAAACGCGTTATACCCCGGTTAAGCACCGCACATAACTACCGCGCTGCGGGGCTGCCGGCGTACAAGTTCCTGTGCGACCTGCAGTTCCAGCAACTGCACACCGGCCTGCACTGGAGCTGGGAGCACCTGGCCCGGGAACCGTTTTTGCCCCGCGTGCGCTATGGCAAAATCATATTGAGCAAATGCACCTGGCTGCTGCATAAAAAAGATTATCCCGAGCTGGCCGATAAGCACCGGCAGGCCGACTACACCGCCCTGTTCGGGAAAATACGCGCCCAATGGCGCCTGCCCCGCTACCTGGTAATTGCAGAAGGTGATAACGAGCTGTTTATTGATATGGATAATGCCGCCTGCATACAGCTGCTGGCCACCACGCTCATTAAAAAAGAGCAGGTAAGGCTGCAGGAATTTTTAAGCACTGCAGACCTCAGCTGGGTAACCGGCGCGCAAGGCAGCTATACCAATGAGGTGATTATTCCACTGGAGCGCACGGCTGCTACGGCGCAACCCGCCTCCGTACCGGCAATACTGCCCGCTGCAAAACCGCTGCCCGTCCGGCGTTTTATTACCGGCAGTGAATGGCTATACGTAAAAATCTATTGCGGTACCAGCAGCGCGGAACGCATTTTAAAAACCATTATAAGACCTTTAACAGCGGAGCTGCTGGCAGCAGGCACTATTGACCAGTGGTTCTTTTTACGCTACAGCGATCCGGAACACCACATACGTGTTCGCTTCCACCACGGTACCGACAAGCATTTCTGGAAAACAGTGCTGGAAAAGCTATACACCGCCCTGCAACCGGAAACAGCCGGCGGTGCTGTACACAAGCTGCAAACCGATACCTATGAGCGGGAAATTGAACGCTACGGCGCCGCTACCATGGAGCTGAGCGAAGCGCTTTTTTATTACGACAGCCAGGCTGTGGTAGACTGCATAGACCTGCTGGAGGGGGAAGAGGGCGAAAGCTACCGCTGGCTGCTGGCCGCCCGCGGCATAGACATGCTGCTGCAGGACGCCGGCTATAACCTGCCGGCCAAAGCCGCACTGCTCAAGCGCATGCAGCAAAGCTTCTTCCAGGAGTTCGGGGGCGACAAAGCCCTGCAAACCCAGCTGAATGACAAGCACCGGGAGCACATGCGGCAGCTGGGCAGCTTTTTACAACCGGCACAGGATGCAGAGAATGGTATTGAGGAGGTGATTGCCATATTTACCCTGCGCTCCATGCGCAACACTGCTGCGCTGAAAAATGCCGCGGCGCCGGTGCACGGGCAGCTCTCAAGCTACATACATATGTTCCTGAACCGCATGCTGCTATCCAACCAGCGCAAGCACGAGCTGGTGATCTATCATTTCCTGAGCCGTTACTATGAGTCGCAGATGGCCATCCAGAAAAAACAACAACAGCAGGTACACAGCGGGCATGGACTTTCCAATATATAAACAGCTGGCGTATACGGACTGCGGCCCTACCTGCCTGCGCATGGTAGCGCAGCACTACGGTAAAACCTATACGCCGCAAAGCCTGGAGCAGCTGGTGGGCCTTGACCATGAAGGCGCCTCCCTGCTGCACCTGCGCCTGGCGGCAGAACAAATGGGCTTTACCACCCTGGCCGCTGCCGTTACCTTTGAGCAGCTTGACCAGGAAACACCGCTGCCCTGCATTGTATTATGGAACCGCAATCATTTTGTGGTAATACCGCCGCAGGACTACAACAGCCGGCAACCCGGCGCTCAAATATTGCTGGCCGACCCGGAAAAGGGGCTGGTAAAGGTTGATAAGGCCACCTTTTTACAGGGGTGGATAGAGGAGCATAACCGGGGCGTGGTGCTAATGCTGGAGCCGGGGGAGCGCTTTTACAGGTAACGCTGGCTATTACCTTACTCCCTGGCTTACAGGCAGCTGTTATCTTTCCGGCAAATCTGCTCCTTCCCCCCGGCTGCCGGCCATCCTTTATAACCGTTCCTTTATTCTTCAACCGGCCAACGGCCCTTTGCCGCCAAAAGGCGCCTGCAGGCAAGGCTGGCACATAATAAAACGGGCCGCGCGGAAATATTGCATAATTTAGTGAGTACGGAAACGTTATACCTTAGTTAGATTATCTGTTATTCAATCCACTCACCCATGAAAAGGATCTTAGTATTGGCCGTGCTCATTTTTCCACTGGTTGCCCTTGCGCAAACCAAACTGTCAGACGAAGCGGCCGAAGAATTTTCTACCAAAGCAGCAGCCAGGTTTCAGCAGAAAACAGACTCCCTGATGGTGTTTGTAGCCGACCAGATGTTGCGCAGCGGCGCCGGCGGCCTTGAGATAGATAAAACCATGACGGAGCTGAAAAAGGACCCCGCGGCCCTGGATGCAGCCCTGAAATACGTGTACCAGTACAGCGATGGTAACCGCCAGCAGCTGATAGCTAACCTGCGCAACATGGGCCTGCCCACCAACACCGTATACCCGCTGGCCACCTATACTGTAAATAAGTTTAAGGGCGAAGCCAAAGCGCTGGCAGAGGAAAAAGCCGCGCTTATAAGGTCCGGCGAATTTGCTTACCCGCAGCCCAATGCCGCCCCTGCGACCGCAGCCGCTACCGCTGCCGCCACTGCCGAAGGGCAAACCACTGCCGAAGGCGGCACCCAGCCGGCAGCCGGTACAGCCGCAACAACCGCGGCACCTGCAACACCGGCTGCAGACCCGTACAACTGGGACGTAAGTAATATATTTTCCGTAAACAGCCCCGAGCAGCTGGAAGCAATGTATGGTAAAGAGCATGTGGTGCCCCGCCCGGCCCAGGACCTGGAAGGCAATGACCTGGGCACCGGTTACTATATATTCCCCGACACCGATAATGAAATGCAGGTGGTTTTTAAAGATGATAAAAGCAAGGTGATCACCTTTGCCCATGAGCACTCCAAATGGAAATCGCCCTTTGGCATTAAGCCCGGCGACCCGCTGGAAAAGCTCAACAAGATCAACGGCCGCCCTTTCAGCATCAACGGCTTTGAATGGACCAACGGCGGTCTGATAGACAGCTGGGAAGGCGGCGCCATGGCCAATAAAGGCGTATACCTGCAGCTGAAGGCCATCAATACCGGCGATCCCAAACAGTATGACCAGGTAACCGGCGATAAAAAAGTAAGCTCCGATAAATCCGTATTAAAAAAGCTGAACGTGGTGGTGGATAAGGTTTCTTTCCAAACTTCGCCGCAGCAGTAACAGCACGGCCATACCAACCACAAAGGCCGTCTTCCAGAAGCGCACAGGCATTGGCAGACGGCCTTTTTTATGCCCCGCCTGCAATAGCAGCCATCAGCCGGGCTCCCCATAGCAGTGCGCATTTATTTTCCCGCTTTGCCGGCCGCCGGCTATACGCTCTCTATTAATCTTCCCATGGTATATAATTTGTTTTGCTGCTTGCAGAACAGGTATTGCTAAACGCTCTTGCAGCCAAGGCATCAGCCCGTTATTAAAACAAGCGCAATGAAAGCAGCCGTATTTCATAAACCAGGTGATATTAGCGTTGATAATGTACCGGACCCCGTTATAAAAGCGCCGGACGATGTAATATTACAAATAACCGCTACTGCCATTTGCGGATCAGACCTGCATATTTATGATGGCTTTATACCCCAGGGCAAAGACCTGATCATGGGCCATGAATTTATGGGTATTGTAGCGGAGGCCGGGCCAGGCGTTGCCAACCTGCGTAAAGGCGACCGTATAGTAGTGCCTTTCCCCATCGCCTGCGGGCATTGCTACTTTTGCGCGCATGACCTGCCCACTGCCTGCGAAAATTCCAACCCGGAGTATTACGGCCCTGAAGGCAACCTGATGAACAACAAGGGCGGCGGCTTATTCGGCTATACGGCCTTGTATGGCGGGTACCCCGGCGGACAGGCGGAATATGTACGGGTGCCTTATGCTAATGTAAGCCCGCGCAAAGTGCCGGAAAATCTCACGGACGACCAGGTGCTTTTTCTTACGGATATTTTTCCTACCGGGTGGTCGGCTATTGACTGGGCGCAGCTGAAAGGCGGCGAAACCGTAGTAATATTCGGATCAGGGCCAGTTGGGCTGATGGCGCAAAAGGCCGCCTGGATCAGGGGCGCCGGACGGGTAATTGCCGTGGACCCGCTGCCGTACCGCCTGCACATGGCGGAGCTGCGCAACAAGGTTGAAACCATTAATCCTAATGATACCGATGTGGTGGAGGCCATTTACAGCATGACCGGCGGCCGTGGCGCCGATGTATGCGTGGATGCCGTAGGCATGGAAGCAGAAAGATCTTTCATGGATAAAGTAAAAGCAGTAGTGAACGTGGAAAAGGGAACCGATAAGGTATTGGAGCTTTGCTTTAAAGCCGTGAGAAGAGGAGGTATAGTTACAGTGGTGGGCGTATATGGTAGCCCCTTTGATAATTTTCCTGTTCACAGGATATTTGACAAGGGGCTTACCATACGCTTTGGCCAGGCCAATGTTACCAATTATATTGACGATCTGTTTAAGCTGGTGGAGGATGGGAAGGTGATACTGGATGATATTGTTACACACCGTTTGCCTTTACAGGAAGCCGCCCATGGATACCATATCTTTAAGCATAAGGAAGATGATTGTGTTAAAGTAATATTAAAGCCCTGACCTTTTCCGGGTCAGGGCTTTAGTATTGTTGGTATGTATGATGTACGAGTGCTCCGCGCGGTTATGCTGCGGGGCACTTGTTTTTATGAATGCGCTGCCGCACCCCAGGCTTTGTTGGGCACAGGGCCCATTTCCAGCTCCAGCCGGCCACCGTTTACCAGCTGCTCATGCGTAAACCAGGGCGTGTTTAACGGCTTTCCGTTCAGCGTGGCTTTTTGAATGTATTTATTGGTTGCAGAACAATTTTTCGCGGTAAGGGTAAACTGTTTGCCATTGGGCAGGTCAATGGTTACCTTACTGAATACAGGGCTGCCGATGGTGTACACCGGCAGGCCGGGCGTAACAGGATAAAAGCCCATGGACGAAAATACCACAAAGGCCATCATGCCGCCGCCATCCTCATCACCCGGCACGCCAAAAATATTATCCTTGAACCATACGTCCAGCAGCTGGCGTATATGCTTCTGCGTTTTCCAGGGCGCATCTGTAAAGTTGTACAGGTAAGGTATATGAAAGCTGGGCTCATTGCCCATAGAGTACTGCCCTATAAGGCCCGTGGCATCGGGAAACTTGGCCCAGAAAGCGTATTTGGAGCGGCCCAGCCCTTCGCGGAACAGCTGGTCCAGCCGGGCTTCAAAAGCGGCTTTGCCGCCCATGAGCGCTACCAGGCCGGGTATATCTTCCTGCACCTGCCACATATAGGTCCAGCCGTTGTTTTCGTCATAATAATCGCGGCCGCCCATACCTCCGTCAAACTTGGGATCTATAGCTATCCAATTGCCTTTTTCATCTTTGGGTAAAAAAAACTGCTGGTCGTTGTTCCACAGGTTCTTATAGTTCATGCCTCTTTTTGAGAACAGCGTGTAATCGTCCTGCTTACCCAGGTCTTTGGCCAGCTGGCCCACGGCCCAGTCGTCGTAGCTGCCGCCCAGGGTAACTGCTACTGCCTGCCGTTTTTCAAAGTCGTGTACCTTGGGTTCTGTTTCTTTTTCGCCGGGATGCAGTGCAGGGAAGTAGCCATGCTCATGGTAAAAATCGTCCAGCGGGGTTTTGTCGCCGTTTTCCCAGGGCAGCATGGTAGCGCTGGTAGCATTCTTTCGCATGCCTTCATAGGCCTTTTGCACATCGAAATTGCGCAGCCCCTTGCGGTAGGCATCCAGGAATATTACGGATGAGTGAAAGCCGTTCATACAGGCATGATCGCCATACAGCACGGGAAAGGTAGGCATCCAGCCGCTTTGCTCGTACATGCGCACATAAGATTGCAGCATATCCTGTTCCACGTTGGGGTTAATGATCATGCGCAGCGGGTGCAGGGCCAGGTAAGTGTCCCATGACCAGTCATCCACATAAAAAGGGCGGGTGTCTTTATTTACCTGCTTGTTATAACCGCTGTAATACTGCCCGTCTTCTGTAATGTTCACCATTCTTTCGTAGCAGCGGTACAGGGCCGTGTAAAAAGAGCGCCGCTGCGCGGTGGTGCCGCCTTCTACTTTTATCTGCCCCATAGCGGCGGCCCACAGCTTTTTACCATTGGCGGCTACCGACTCAAAGGTTTGCCTGCTGATCTCTTCCTCAAAATTCTTTTTGGCTTGCTCCGGGCTTACATAGCTGATGGCGTATTTAAACGTCACCTCTTTGGTTGCAGGCGGAAATTTAATAACCGCCCTGCCGCGGCCACCAATTGTTTGCGTGCCAACAGCCATCTGGCCGTTCTGCAAAGTAGTGGTGCTGAGGGCTGCAGTGCTGAACTGCCCGTACATATACACTTTTATATCGCCATGGTAGGTTTCCATACCGGTTAGCGTGTTGCCGGATAAAAAATGGTATGCAGAAGGCCCGCCGTTATACACATCCAGCAAAATGGCTTTGTCCGGAACAGCGGGAAAGGTAAAGCGGTATATCCCTGTTTTTACGCCGGGCGCAAACTCCACCTTCACCTCATCATCTACCAGCCAGGTGCTGTAGTACCAGGGGCGGGTAATTTCCTGGTCGTAGGTAAGGCGCTTATTCCAGCTGTGCTTTGTAAGCGCATTTATCATGGGTTTCAGGGAAAAAACCTCTCCCATGCGGTGAGATACAATGGTAAGCGGAAAGCCGGAAAGCTGGTCATCCAGGAAATCTTTACGGTCAGGGGCCATGCGTATCAGCTGGTTGGGCAACTGAACCGTGGGACGGGTAGGCTCCAGCAGCCGGCCTACGTTGCCAATAGTAGGATCTACGTAATCAAGATTGCCGCCATCTGCCGGGGGATGCGCCTGGGGCGTTTGCCGGGCCTGGATGGCAGTATACAGGCACACCTGTGCGCCAAGCAATAATACCAGTTTTTTCATATGCAGGAAAACAAGTCGTTAACGAATAAGGGTGCAAGAAACGCTTATAGCACTAACAGCCCCCCTAATAATTGCACTAACAGCACAATTAATTTTCATAATTGGATAAAAATACACACAAAACCTATTGCCAGGTATAAAATAGGATGATGGCTGGGCAGATAGCGCCGCTGCTACGGGGAAAACCTACGCCTGGTTTAGCTGGCTGCATAAATTATAAAAGTGCTTTACTACATCTACCGTTTGCGTATAGGAAACCGGTTTTATGATGTAGGTGTACGCGCCCAGGGCCAGGCACTCATCCCGTTCAATGGGGTTCAGGGAGGTGGAAAAAATAATAACAGGAATGCCGGCAAACGCAATCTCCTCCTTTAGAAAACGCAGGGTTTGCGTACCGTTCATTTTAGGCATGTTCAGGTCCAGGATAATGAGGGAGGGAATGTTGCCCTGCTGTACGCACTGGTGCAGGTACCTGATGGCCTCTTCCCCGTTTTCCTCAAAATGGATTACGGCGCCATATCCCAGGTCGTCAAAAGTATCTTTTATGATCTGGCGGTCTTCCGCGTCGTCATCCACCATCAGTATTTTCGCATACGCTGTTTGCATAGGTACATAGATTATTGGTTGACAGGCAAGGTTATCTTAAAGGTGGCGCCTTCATTTTCTTTACCGGAGGCCGTTATGGCGCCGTTATGCAAAGCAACAATTTTTCTGCAAATTGCCAGTCCCAAACCGGTACCTTTATATTTATCATCTGTATGCAGGCGCTGGAACAGCGTAAACATTTTGGGCAGGTATTTCTCATCAAACCCGATCCCGTTATCCTTAATAAATATTTCCAGGTAATGCGTATTTAAACGGTGCGTTACCTGTATCAGCGGGCGCAGGTTCTTTTTGGAATATTTGAGGGAGTTGTTAATAATGTTGCCAAACAGCTGCCGGATCATGCTTTCATCGGCATCTATGGAAGGCAGTACGGGTATTTCAATACTGGCGTCCTTTTCCCGGATCATGATCTCCAGGTCCTGCAGGGCATCGTGCAATACATGGTTCAGGTTAATATGCCGGTATTCCACCTGCTTTTTCTCTACCTGGGAAAAAGCCAGCAAATCATGTATAAGATTACGCATGCGATGGGATGCGGACAGCATGCCTTTGAGGTAATCCCGGCCCTTATCGTCAATCCTGTCAACGTATTTATTCAAAAAGTAATCCGTGTAAAAGCTGATCTTGCGGATCGGTTCCTGCAGGTCATGGGAGGCTACAAAGGCAAACTGCTGCAGCTCCTGGTTGCTGCGGTTCAGCTCAGAGATGTTATCCTCCAGCAAGGCCTGGTTTTCTTTGAGCCGGTCCTGCGCCTGCTGTAGTTCCTTGTTATCCTGCAGGGTTTCTTCCACCACCTTTTGCGCATGAATATCTACCAGGTAACCGATCCAGTACAGCAGCTCTCCTTTTTCATCTTTCAGGGGTGAGATGGCGGCCAGGTGCCAGTAATACTCATCTTCCTGCACATGCCGCAGCCTGCATTGCGCTTTAATGGCAGCGGCGCCGGAGGTAATTTTATCCGTCATCAGCAGGCTAAAGGCATCATAATCCGCGGGGTGCACTACCGCCTTCCATTTGGTTTGGTTCAGCTGCATGGCAGACTGGCCGGTAAACCGGCATAGCCATTCATTGGCGTAAATCAGCTCGCCCCGGAGGTTTAGTGAAAATATAATAATGGGCAGGGTATCGGTAAGGGCTTTATACTGGCTTTCGCTTTCCTGCAGCTTTTGCGCCATTTCCTGCAACTGCTCGTTTTTGCGTTTCAACTCCTCATAAGGGGAAATAGGCGGCTCATTACGGAACAGGCTGCGCCAATCGTCTATTTTCCTGTTATTCAGCCTGTCGGCGGCAGGCATGGCATAGTACAGCTCTATAGAGGTTTCCCTGCCGGCGCTGGTAATATTGTATTTGTTCACCAGGCGCTTCGCGTACTCCAGGCCGGCATTGCCTTTTGCTTCATGCGCTTCGTCTGTTACACGGGCTATGA
>NZ_DASTRI010000087.1:0-39466 GCF_035761305.1 Chitinophaga sp.
CCCTGTCGTTACTATTTACCACCGCCTGCTTCGTAAGCAGGCTGTCTGCATAGTGTAAAACATATGTTCTCTCTACGCTGACCGGCATTTTACCGGGCGGATAATTATAGGATATACATTGATAGGTTAAAACAGTGTCGTTCTTATGCTCCGCCAGTTTAAACACCACAGAGTCCCGGTTAGGGAAAATGCGTTTCTGATATACGATCCTGCTGCCGGCGTAGGCATACTCAAAAGTAGTGGTATCAACCTTTCCGGGCTGGTTTATGTAAAAAGCATGGATAATGCAGGTGATGTCGTTTTGGTTGTTATACCGGTACAGGTCTTTGTATAACAGTTGCCTGTTTTTGTAGTTACAATATTCCACTGTTCTTCCCGCAGTGTCCAGTTTTCTAAGGCTCCAGTAGCCTTTGCCGCCGCTGCCGTTAAAATAGCGGGACTTAACCGCAGCAATGCCGGGAGGGAAGTCTTTCTTTTCAAAAAGCTGTGCTTTCAGCACCAGCACACAAAAAAGGGCGGGAAGTGTTGTGATGATTTTTTTCATAGTATTGCTGCTGTTGCCAGGGATATAGGCATACTAATATACATTGATTTCAGGTATTCCCCTGGCTTTGCGGCAACGGCGCGCAACCTTTGCAAGCTTTAGGCGTCATTATATACATGCAACCAACAATTGCAGGCCCAACTACGTACCATGAAAACATTGTGCACACTTTTACTGCTTTTAAGCAGTTTATCCGGTATTGCCCAGGGTACCCCCGACTCCCTGCAGGCGCGCATTGATGCGCTTTTTAAGGAATACGGCCATCCCGGCAGCCCGGGAGTGGCTGTACTGGTGGTAAAAGACGGCGCTGTAGCGTTCAAAAAAGGCTATGGATTGGCCAACCTGGAATATGATATTCCCATTACCCCTGCAACGGTTTTTGACATTGCCTCTGTATCAAAGCAATTTACCGGCTTTGCCATTTCAACGCTGATACAGGAGGGCAAGATATCGCCGGATGACGACATTCATAAATACCTGCCCGATGTGCCGCAATTCGGCAAAACGATCACGGTGCGCAACCTTATCCATCATACCAGCGGGTTAAGGGACTGGCCGGCTGCGCTGCACGCAGCAGGATGGCGCTGGGACGAGAGCTTCCGGTATGAGGATATTATGCGGATGGTGAAGCAGCAGCGGGAGCTTGATTTTGATCCCGGCGCACAGTACTCCTATTCAAATACGGGCTACAACCTGCTGGCAGCCATTGTTGCCAAAGTAAGCGGAAAAACATTCCCTGAATGGGTGGATGATCACATTTTCAAACCACTGGACATGCACACTTCACTGGTGTGCAGCGATTACGCAAAAGTTGTCAAACACCTGGCAAGCTCCTACAGCGGCAACGGCGGTGCGTATAACAAAAATAACGATGCGCTTACGGCGTTGGGTTCCAGCTCCATATTCACCACCGTTGAAGACCTGGCTAAATGGGTTATTCATTTTCAGCAGGCGCTTGACCGGCAGGACCCCGTGTATGTAAGAATGCTGGAAACAGACACGCTCAATAACAGCCAAAAGATCAACTACGCTTACGGCCTGGAAGTAAGCCGCAATAACGGCGTGCTTCGTTTTTCGCATGATGGCGGCTGGGCCGGGTTCCGCACTATTATCTCCAACTACCCCGATCAAAAGCTTAGCATTATCCTGCTAAGCAATACCGGCAGTTTTGATGTATATACCAATGCAAACGCTATTGCAAAGCTGTTTTTAAAAGATAAAATTCCGGCCGGCCCCAAACGTGAAGACATGAGCAGCCTGCCTGATATTAATGCAGATACGCTGCTGTTAAAAAAATATGTGGGCAGCTATCAGCTGGGCGCCGGCTGGTATGTAACCTTTACGCTTGAAAACGGGCAAATAATGGTACAGGCCAATGGTGAAGATAAATTCCCCACCGCTGTAAAATCCGATACCGTGCTTTGGGTGCCCGCCTATGGCTCATCTGTTACCTTCAGGAACATAAAGGACAAAGCCGGCGCGCTGAAATACCGGGGTATAATAGCGCCACGCGTAACGCCCGTTCATGTTACTCCTGCACAGCTCAGGCAATATGCAGGCGTTTACTACAGCGCCGAGCTGGAAACAGCCTACCGGCTTTCAGTAGAAAATGATAAGCTGGTGGCCCATCACATGCGTTTGGGCGATTTCACCTTTGACCCCGACCTGGCAGCTGCCGGTAAATTCAGTAGCTACAATGGCAATATCACCTTTTTTAAAGATAAGCAGCAAAAGATAGCCGGCTTCCGGCTTACAAACGGAAGAATACAAAATATACTTTTCACAAAGCAGTAACGGCTAGGCGGTTACCGCACAATACTCCCTTACTTTTTGCGCTATGTGACCGGCGTCAATACCTGCGGCGTGCAGCAGCTCATTCATGGTGCCCGACTGGGAAATGGCGGTTACCGCCATTTTAATTACTTCGGCGCCGGTGCCTGCTAAAGCTGTGGCGGCAAAATCGCCCATGCCCCCGTGCGCAAAATGGTCCTCAACTGTTATCAGCATGTTTTGCCGGGTGGCATGCAGGCTGGCTTTTAATGCTTCGGCATCTATGGGATGAATGGAATAGCAATCCAGTACCCGGATGTGAATGTTTTCCTTTTCCAGCTCGTCCGCGGCCTTCAGCGCTTCAAACACGGTGATGCCTGTAGCGGCTACGGTTAGCTCGTCGTGGTCCGACTGGCGCAAAACCCTGGACCCGCCAATATCAAAAGTGTCGTTTTTGCTGTATAATAAATTGGTTTTAGGCCGTAGCGTGCGCATATATACCATTCCCGGATGGGTGATCATTTTCGGCACCAGCTGCGCGGCGCTCCAGGCATCGGCAGGTTGTAACACAACCACATCGGGCCATGCGCCAAACATGGCAATATCCTCCAGCGCCATTTGTGAGGGACCATCTTCCCCTATGGAAACACCTACGTGGGAACCGGCAAATTTAATGTGCGCCTCCGATACGCGCGCCATCCGTACCTGGTCTGCCGCCCTTGTAAAAAATGCGCCGAAAGTGGCTGCAAAGGGCACCCGCCCCAACCTGGACAGGCCTGCTGCTACTGATACCATATTCTGTTCTGCAATGTAGCATTCCACAAAACGCTCCGGCACTTCCTTTTTTGCATATTCCGTAAAGGTGGAATTCATCACATCCCCGTCCAGCACATAAATGTTTTTGTCCTGCTTAACAAGATCGGCCAGTACTTCTCCAAACACTTCGCGTGTTGCGTACGTTTTGTCCTTTTCAAAATCAATGGCTGTTTTATACTGCTTATCTACACTTTGCGGCATTAATTTCCCGGCAGGCTTCTTCAGGTCAAACCGCAGCTGATCGTCTACATTCCCCAATTCTGCCAGCGCTTTCTGCAGGTCATCTTTTTTTAAAGCCTTTCCATGCCAGCCGTCTTTATCTTCCAGGAAAGAGATGCCTTTCCCTTTGATGGTCTTTGCCACAATAGCGGTGGGCTTACCGTTCGTGTTGCTTACCGCTTTTTGAAGCGCCTGGTCAATCTCCTCAAAGTTGTGCCCGTCAATGGCAGTTACCTCAAAACCAAATGCCTCAAAGCGGCGCACATATTCTTCGATATGATGCCCGAACATAGTGGCCTGGCTTTGGGCAAGACGGTTAATATCCAGGATGGCCACCAGGTTATCCAGCTTTTCGTGCGAAGCAAAATTGGTTGCTTCCCATATTTGTCCTTCGGCCAGCTCACCGTCGCCGGTAAGCACAAATGTCCTGGAAGGCAGGCCTTCGCGCTTGGCTGCAAGCGCAAGCCCCGCCCCTACGGATAATCCCTGCCCCAGCGAGCCGGTAGCAGCCTCCGCATAGGCAAATGCCGGCACCGGATGCCCCTGGAAGCGGCTGCCGAATTTGCGCAGGGTTTTCAGCTCTTCCAGCGGGTAGGCGCCGCTTACGCCAAACAGGGCGTACAGCAACGGGGCGGCATGTCCCTTTGAAAGCACAAAGTGATCGTTATAATTATTCAGCGGATCTGCAGTGTCATAAGTAAAGTACTTATCAAACAATGTTGCAGTAATATCTGCCGCAGAGAGGCAGGAAGTGGGATGCCCGGAGCCTGCTTCGGTGGTGGAGATCATAGACCATTTACGTAGCAGGTTGGCTTTGTTTTTTAGAGTTTCAAACGCTTTCATAAAAAAATTTTTTTAATAGCTTTTTTTATGCCGCAATTATTGCGCCTTTTACAAAGGCGTATGTTTTTGGGGAATTTAGTGAGAGATATGTAGACGGTGTACGGTACCCTGCAGTAGACATGTTTTCCGGGTAAACAGCAGGCGACGTGCTTTAATTTCCAGGATATTTTAACTTTGCTCCGGGAGTAAATTATTTACTATGCATGAGCTCCCAACTACCAAACAAAGCGTTTGTCCCATTTCTATGGATAGCATGTATGTTAACTGTTCACCCTTTAAACGCCGTTTATGAAAAATGCAGGCAACCACGCGGGAGCGCATTATCCAGGTTCCAGCCGGAGAAATTTTATCGAGCATAGCTTTAAAATAACCGTTGTTTCCGGTATTGCCGGCATGGGGCTTTTAACCGGATGCGGGCATAAAGCAGCAGCAGAAGAAGAAGAAATAAGCCCGCCGGAAGATCTTATGCGCGAGCATGGAATTTTAAACCGTGTTTTGCTGGTGTACGATCATTTCCTGGCCATGCTTGCATCTAACCAGGACATACCTCCCCAGCCGGTGATGGACGCCGCCGGTATTATCCATACTTTTATAGAAGCGTACCATGAAAAGCAGGAAGAAGACTTTTTATTCCCGCGTTTTGAAAAAGCCGGTAAGCTTACCGACCTGGTACAGGTATTACGGCTACAGCATGAGCAAGGCAGGATAATTACAGGCCAGCTGCTGGCATTGGCCAGGCAGCCCCGCATATCAACGGATAATGATAAATTAAAGCTGCATGATCTGCTGTCGGCTTTTATACGTATGTACCGGCCACACGAAGCCCGGGAAGACACTGTTTTATTTCCTGCTTTGCGTAGCATTGTGAGTAAACATGAATTTGACAGCCTGGGTGAAGACTTTGAAAAGCGGGAGCACCAGCTTTTCGGTGAAGGCGGGTTTGAAGAATTTGTTGATAAGGTGGCGGGTATTGAGCAGCAGCTGGGCATATATGACCTGGCGCAATTCACGCCTAAGCCGGCGCACTAGCACATGCGGGATTGGTAGTTGCAGTGCTATGCTGCAAACCCTCTTACATGTAGCTTCTGCAGGTAGGCGATCACCTCATCATCCCCTACCTGGCTAAAATCCTCATAAAACCGGCCCACGCCGTAAAACACCGCAGGCGTATAAAGGCATACGAACTCGTCTACATACCCGCTGATCTTTTCTGCCGCGGATTCAGACGCTACCGGAACAGCTACCACCAGCTTCCGGGGTTGTTTGCTCCTGAGCATTTTCAGCGTGGCCAATATGGTTCTGCCCGTGGCAATGCCATCATCTACCACAATCACAATTTTATTCCGCAGGTCTGCCGGCTTATCACGGTTCATAAAGCGCCGGTACTGTTCCTGCAGCTGCTGCCTAATGCGGTTGGTTTCCTGTTCAATATATCCAGGAGAAACGCCTTCATGCTCATTCACGATGCTGTCCGACAGTCCAACCGCGCCAATGGCATATTCCTCATTCATCGGGTGGCCGATTTTTTTTGTCATCAGCAAATCAAGCGTAAAGTTGAGGTGCTTTGCCAGGTAATAGCCCAGGGGCACGCCGCCGCGCGGTACCGCAAGCATCACGCCATCCTGGCCTTTATATTTTTCCAGTAATGCTGCCAGCTGACCGGCTGCATCCTGCCTGTTAAGGAAATACATAAGATCCGCTATTTTGATTGTAATTGTTTTTCCCGGGACTCCAGCGTAACCAGGTGCCGGTGGAACCATTCAGCCGCAAGATGGGCTGCTGCCTGCAAGGTGCCGGGTTCTTCAAACAGGTGTGAGGCAGCGCATCTATACCCATTACCCGCTGCGTGATTTTTATAAGCCGGTCGGCCAGTAACGGTATGTTAAACCTGTTACCGTATGTTTCGTCCTCCGCTGTTGTTAAAAGGTCTGTGAGCAACGTAGCAATGCGGCGCCCATTTAAAATATCCGCTACAAACTGGTTCCTGGGACTAAACCGGCTGCTGCCGCTGCCATGCGCGAAAATTACCAGCGCCCGCGCATTTTCCGGGAGCTGCACATTGCCTTTAAGGTGAACTTTTCCCAGGTCAACAGTTATTTCAGATTTTTTCATTTTTCTTGTTTTTACTGTTGAAAAAATATTGTGCTGGCAGCAGGCGCCTTTATATTGAAGCCGCAGAATTTATGCCCTTTTTCAGCGGTCAGCCACATCCGTATTCATCGGAGGTAACGGCATTTTTAAGCATTTTATATATTACGTATTTCAAAAAGTACATTACGGCCTATATCAATCTTTTCTGCACGATCCCGCATTTTTGGCGTTGCAACATGATAACTTCATGAAAAATTTATTTAAATTTAGCTGGTAACATTTTGTTAATCTAATACCTATATTCTATGAGAACCCAATTACTGTATTTCCCGTTCAGGGTGCTTTGTGCCCGCCTGTTTTTTTTATTTACAATAGCCATACTGGTCAACCGTAACGCGCAGGCCCAAACCGCGGTGCCCTTTACATTGCACAACAATTCGTCTTATGCAGATGGGAATGTGTATGTAGCGGTTGTAGGCATCATCAATGACAACCACGTATGGATTAATCCTAAAACCGGCGCTGTTAACCTGATGAATGTATCAGACAATACGGTACCGGGACCGGTTATTAACGGCGACAAAGGACCGGGCGGCAACGGTTTGTATGCCAACTGCTTTGCCCGGCTCAGTGAAATACCCAATAAAACCATTAACATTCCCGGCATTAAAGGATGCCGTATGCTCATCTCCTTTAATTCGCAGCTGTATCTCTACTTCTTTGGTGCATCGGGCGCGCCAAGCGGTTATGCGGCACCCAATCTCGCCAATCCGAATGATCCTAACCAGGGCATCCGGTTTGAAACCATTGAGCTTACCAATGCTTCCAATGGCCTTTGGGCTAACACCACGCGTGTTGACGGCTATCAATATCCCATGGGGCTTGAGGTATGGGGCAATGGCGGCTTTTACCAGAAGGTAGGCGAGTTTATACCGCACAACCAGGTCCTTTCGCTGTGGCAATCCACTGCGCCGGCTGATTTTGCCGGCTGCTATGATGCCGGGAAAGGGATCATTAAATTTCCTTCAAAAACACCCGCCTTCCAGGGCAGCGGGCCGCAGGCCAACTATTTCGGCGCCTATATCGATGCTATATGGTCAAAGTACCAAAGCGGCAACCTGGTTTTTAATGCAGGCGATGCCGGTACATGGAGCGGCCATGTATCAGGAGGTGTATTCACGTTCACCAGGGCTTCCGACGGGCAGGTAGGCACTATCTCGCGCAAGCCTACCAATATTGAAGCAATGGAAGGCAGCGGCGTAATGGCGGCCGGCAGCGACCTGGATAAGGTTGTGCAGGCGCAGATATGCGCTGCTATTAACCGGCATGCCATTGACCTTACGCTGCCAACCGGCGCCACGCAGGATCTTGCCAATGCGTCCAAATATTATCAAACATCGCCTTACAACTGGTATTGCAAATTCTGGCACCGTAACGACATTAGCCTTAACGGGCTGGCTTATGGCTTTTGCTACGACGATGTATTTAACCATTCATCCACCATCAACGCCCCCTCACCCCTGCGGGCCACGGTTACTATCGGCGGCTTTGCAGGGTTAACCGCCAGCGGCGCTGCCGTGGTTTATAAAGATTGCGGCTATGGCGGCAATGCAACGGGGCTTAACCCCGGTACTTACACGCTTAGCCAGCTGAATGCGCTGGGCATACTCAATGACGATATTTCCTCCATTAAGGTAGCCGCCGGGTATAAAGTAACGCTTTACTGGGATGATAACTTCAGCGGTACAACGCTGGTGCTCACCGCAGATGATGATTGCCTGGTTGATAACGGCTGGAACGATAAGGTAAGCTCATTGAAGGTGGAGTCAAATGCTGCTTTCTCAACCGTTATCCAGGCAGAGAACTATGAATACATGTCGGGTATTGATGTTGAAGCTACCACCGATGCAGGCGGCGGACAGGATGTTGGATGGATAGATGCTGGTGACTGGATGTCGTACAGCATTACCATTCCCGCAGCAGGCCCTTACCGGGTGGAGTACCGTGTAGCCAGCCCTAATGCCAATACCACGCTGCGGCTGGAAAAAGACGCCGGCGCCACGCAGCTGGGCAGCGTTACAATACCTAATACCGGCGGCTGGCAAAACTGGGCCAATGTTTCACATACCGTAACACTTCCTGCCGGCTCCTTTAGCATAGGTATTGCCACGGCCACCGGCGGGTTTAACCTCAATTACCTTACTGTTACCAGCGCCAGTGCTGCATCATCCGCCAGGTTAGCCGCACAAACAGTGCAAAAGGCAAACGATAATACCGTTACGCTGCTGCCTAACCCCGTAAGCGAACAGCTGCACATCCGCAACAGCAACCAGGTAAAAACGCTGAATATTTACGACATTAATGGCCGCGCGGTAATGCGCGTTAAAAACCCTGGGAACGTTATTCCTGTATCTGCCTTAACTCCCGGGATGTACATTATTACCATAACACGTAAAGATGGCAGCCTGAAACAGGTGAAGATATTGAAGCAATAAATTATTGCTGCCACCCCTTGTCCGGTTCAGGGACAAAAATGTCCGCCTGAAGGTAAAAGAGCAGGGCCGGCGCCCTGCTGCGGGCTAACTTGTCCCAAAAATCCGACCATGCAATCACCCAACCGGAAATTAAAAAGGCCACTGACAGTAATAGCCATATTTATATTATTTATAACGGCCGTACAATTTATTCAGCCGCCCGTTCAGAACCCGCCGGTAACCGGCCCCTTAAAAGCGCCGCATGATGTAGCCGCAATTCTGCAGCGGGCTTGCTACGACTGTCATTCAAATGAAACCAAATTAAGCTGGTACAATAAAATTGCGCCGGTTTCCTGGCTGGTTACAGCAGATGTGACGGAAGCCCGGTCGCGCTTTAATTTTTCCACCTGGGACACACTAAGCCCGGCAGACCAGCAGGGCCGCATATGGGAAATGGTAAATATGGCGCTCACCGGCAAAATGCCCCTGCCGGCTTACAGGGCTTTGCATCCGCAAGCCAGGTTATCTGCGCAGGATATTGCCGTGCTGAAAAAGTACGCCAATGACCTCAGTCCCTACCATTATCATGATACTGCAATAATTAACCAGGCGGCCCGGGAGCTGAACCAGGTGCAGCAACCGCAAACCGGTATACCGGTAGCAGCTAACGGCGTAAAATACATCCCTGAATACAGGAACTGGCAGGTTATCAGCACCACCAACCGGTTCGACAATCACAGCATACGGATAGTTTATGGCAACGCCATTGCCGCAAAAGCTGTTAAAGAAAATCATATGCAGCCATTTCCCGAAGGCAGCGCCATTGTAAAAGTAGTATGGAACAGTATAGAGGAAAAAGACGGTGGTATTACACCCGGATCGCTGAACAGTGTGCAGATCATGGTCAAAGACAGCAGGCGGTTTCCCGGCAGCAAAGGCTGGGGATTTGCCAAATTCAACGGCGTACAGCTAAAGCCGTACGGCGCAACGCCGCTGTTCAATACCACCTGTTATAACTGCCATAAAATTGCCGGCAAAACCGACCTGGTGTTCAACATCCCTCCTGCCAATGCAGGCGCGGATGGCTCGCGTAAGTTGTTTGATGCAGGCGGCCTGCGGGTGATTACCCTGTTCGCCAACACACAGCAGCAAACAATGTCCGTACTGTATGGCAACAGCCAGGTATTTAAGCTGGTTACCTATAAACAGGCCAATAATACCTTCTGGTACGGCAGCCATATAAACGGGCCGGTTCAAAGCATTGAAACGGTTACCGCACCGGACGGAAAAAACAACCCGTTCACCTACCGGCTAAACCAGGGCCAGGCGCCGGCCGACAGCATCGGCCGTGCCTTTAGCGCCGCTGCACGCATCCGCTTTATATTATCCCATAAGCCGGCTGTTTTCCGGTAGATATCAATAACTTTACACACCATAAACAACATCAATGCTTTACCAGGACCAGGCTGACTCGTTATTGATAAAAAGGCCGGCGCTTAAAATATCTCACGCAGCCATATGGATCAGCTCAATTTTCCTGGGCCTGTTATCATCTGTACCACAAATAGCCGAGCATCATTTTAATGCCGCCGAAGCAGCGGTGAATGCCGGCTTAACCGCCGCTTTTTCAGTGCTGATGTGGTATTTCAACATTTACATGCTGTCCCGCAGGCCGGGGCAATCGCGGAAGCAAAGCATCTCCTATTCAAGATTGTTTGGCAGCCTGGCATTTGGCCTTGCGGTAATGCTGGGGCTTGCCTGCATTCAGCAGCTGATACTGTCACATATCAATTTTGGCCCGGTTATGCTAATGGTGGAAGTGCGGGGTATTCTCATCAACCTGGTTTTTTACATGTTCCTGCACATGCTGCGGCAAAATTATGAGAACCAGCACGTGACCATGGAGCTGGAGCGCATTAAAAACGATAACCTCAGCGCGCAGTACGAGCTGCTGAAGCAGCAGGTTAACCCGCACTTTCTTTTCAACAGCCTGAATACGCTGAAAGCAATGGTGGAAACCGGCGATAAGGAAGCCGTGGATTTCATTCTGAAGCTATCCAACTTTTACCGCTTCACACTCGAAAGCCGTAAGCTGGACCTGATACATGTTCATGAAGAAATGGAAATACTGAACGCATTCCTCTTTCTTCAAAAAGCCCGGTTTGATGGCGGCTTCACGTTTGAAAGCACGTTAAGCGACCGCGCGCTTGGCACCCTTATTCCCCCGTTTACGTTGCAGCTGCTGGTTGAAAATTGCATCAAGCACAATATCGTTGCTTTAAGCAAGCCGCTGCATATTAAGGTGTACGAAGAAAACGGAGCCATCATCGTGGAAAACCAGGTACAGCCTAAAACCGGGGAGCACAACTCGCTGGGCGTGGGGCTTAAAAACATTGACCTGCGATACAACCATTTGCTTAACAGGCACATTGATATTATTAACGGCCAAAAGATTTTCCAGGTAAAATTGCCGCTTATCCATGAACATCATCATCATTGAAGACGAGCTTAAAACAGCCAGGTCGCTTGAGAGCATTATATTATCGGTAAAGCCCGGGGCTAAGATAACAGGCCGGTATCAAAGCGTGGAAGGTACTGTTAACGCGCTATCCGAAGGCGTAATGCCGGACCTTATTTTCATGGATATTCAGCTGGCCGACGGCCTTTGCTTTGAAATATTCAGGTCGGTGAAAATCACCTGTCCGGTGGTTTTTTGCACAGCGTATGACGAGTATTCCCTTAAGGCTTTCAAAAGCAACGGGGTAGATTATGTGCTGAAGCCTTTTTCAAAACAGGACATACAGGAAGCTTTTAAAAAGGTGGATGAGCTGAAAAATTTCTTCCAGCAAACAGTAATACCCGACCTGGGCAACCTGCTTTCCAAATTAAGCGCGCCTGGCGGCAAAACCAGCTTCCTGGTGTTCAGGAACCAAAAGTACAAAACCGTTAGCATTGAGGATATTGCCTTCTTTTATGTACGCCATGATGCAACGTGGATCATGTGTTTTGACAAGCAGGAGTTTGTAATTAACCAGTCGCTAGACCAGGTAACCAACGCCGTATCGCCCCGGCAGTTTTTCCGGCTGAACCGCCAGTACCTGGTGAATTTTAAAGCCATCAAAGAGGTAGAACCGTATTTCCTGCGTAAGCTGCATGTAAAGCTGCACCTGGAAACAAAAGAGAAGCTGCTGGTGAACAAAGAAAAATCCCATAGCTTCCTTACCTGGATGGAAGACCGCTGACCTTGATTTTTTCGCGCCTCTTAATGCCGGGTTGAGGGGGCTATACGTCCGCCTGGGGCCTTTTTTGCTTCCCCGGAACGTAAGCCGCCACTACTTTTGAGCTAAACAAAATGCAAAGAAAATGAAACCAGTAAAGATGCTTGCCATTTGTGCCATAACCGTGCTTACTTTATCTGCCACCGCGCTGGTTGCCGGGTGCGCTGCTTCAACGCAGCAACATCCCCCTGCCACCGGCAATGGCTTTGCCGTGTTGGAGCTGTTTACCTCAGAGGGCTGCTCCAGCTGCCCGCCTGCCGATGCTGTTATTGCCCGCATACAACAGGAAGCAGCAAACAAACCTGTTTATGTTTTAGCTTATCATGTTGACTATTGGGACCGCCTTGGCTGGAAAGATAAATTCAGCGATGCCCGGTACACAGCCCGCCAGCGCCGCTACAGTGAGCTGCTTGGGTCACAGGTATATACCCCCCAGCTGGTTGTCAACGGCGGGTCGGAATACATCGGGTCAAATGAAAAAGCTGTTAATAACGCGGTAAAAATCGCGCTGGACCAGGCCCCGGCAACTGCATTGAATATACGGGGACAGGTACAGGCGGACAAGCTGCACCTCAGCTACCAGGTTACGGGAAATCTCCGTAACAGCCAGCTGCTGGTTGCGGTAGTGCAAAAACATGCTGTTAGCAAAGTGCAAAAAGGCGAGAATGGCGGGCGTACCTTATCACACGTGCAAATTGTCCGCGACCTGCATACATTTGACCTGGCGCATGGCAAAGCCGGCACGCAGCAATTAAACCTGCCCAACGGGTTTAATACGCAGGAATGGGAAATTATTGGCCTGGTGCAAAACCAGGAAACCGGTGCTATAGACGCTGCGGCGCTGCTGCGGTTTTCTTAAGCATAATCATTGATTTGATTTGCATACTTTTTTTTTACAAATGCTGATCTAATTTTGTGCTGTTAATATCATTTCACATGAGAACAGCACAGGCACCCATTCATTCGGCATTTAATGCACAAAGCACCGCAGCGGAAGTAGCGGCCGGTCACAACTTAACGGGAAAAACCGCTTTGGTTACCGGCGGCAATTCCGGTATTGGTTATGAAACCGTTAAAACGCTGGCCGCGGCGGGCGCGCAGGTTGTAGTAGGCGCCAGGGATGCGGGCAAGGCAGCCGTTCAGCTTTCCCGTCTTAAAAATGTAGCTTTTATTCCCCTTGACCTGGCCGATCCTGCAGCGGTTGACGCCTTTGCGGAGCAGTTCCTTGCCGCGCATAACCGCCTGCATTTGCTTTTTAACAACGCAGGAATATTTCGTCCGCCGCAATTGCTGAAAGACAAACGGGGCTATGAGCTGCAGTTCGGCGTAAATCACCTGGGGCATTTTCAGCTCACGGGGCGTTTATGGCCGGCGCTCAAAAATGCCGGCGGCGCAAGGGTAATGTCGTTATCGTCTATAGGCCACCGGCGCATGAACGGGAAGCTGGATGATGTGAACTTTGAAAAGCACCCCTACGACAGGATGGAAGCTTACGCGCACTCAAAAACCGCTAACTCGCTTTTTGCAGTGGAGTTGGACAGGGTTGGCCGGGAATATGGCGTAAGGGCCTTTGCCGTACATCCGGGCTCTATACGCACAGATATTTTCCGCTACATGACCGATGAAGAGCTGCAGGCCTGGGAGCAGCAGGTGAAGCACTTTAAAACACCGCAGCAGGGCGCCGCCACTGCTGTTTGGTGCGCCCTCAGCGAACAGCTGAACAACAGGGGCGGCGTTTATTGCGAAGATTGCAATATTGCGGAGCTGGTGCCTGACGACGTGGGGATTATTTATGGTGTCCGGCATTTCGCCATTGACGCGGAAAAAGCAATGGCCTTATGGCAGCTCAGCGAAAAGATAACCGGTGTAAGATGGCCCTGACGTTTTACATTTGAATTTCATAACTCTGGTCAGCGGCCATGCTGCATGCCCGGTATATCCGGCCGCAGGTAAAGCGTAAGACAGGCGCAGATAATTCCAAAGCCGATATACGAATGCCAGAAAGCAACAATCATCCCGCTGCTGAAAATCAGCAGGGTTAATACCGACCGTGCATGAAACAACCGCCTTGGCCGGTTTCGCATGTTCACTCCTTTCGCGCCCATGGTTTCCCATATCAGTAATAGATAAGTGATGTTCACCAGCAGGAATACGAAACCATACATTGCCACCGGAACAGCGGCCAGTCTTGTTTCCGCCATCCAATCCGTATTAAAGGGAATGAGCGAAACAGAAAAAAGGTGTGCAAAATTAGCCCACGTTAAACGTAAGGTTGCGGCAGTGGCATGCTTTAGCAGGTAATGGTGGTTCACCCATACAATGGCAATAAAAATATAGCTCGCAATGTAGCTGATCCAGGTGGGCCATTCGGCAAACAACGCTTCAAAGGTGGCCGCTGAAGGGCGCTTTAATTCCAGTATCATGATAGTGATAATAATGGCAAAAACACCATCTGAAAATGCATTCACACGTTCGGGGCTGGTGTCATTAACGCTTCCGGCGTCTTTAATTTGTTTACTGCTTTTCATAACATGTAATTTACATCCGGCGGCATTGCCGGCCGTTAGCAGTTAAATTTGAAAAAAATTCCGCTAAGTTTTGCACTCTTTTAAAGATGCTCCTCACCCCAATAATCCCTATCTTTAAAACTAAAACCCTGGTTATGACCTTCGCTGATTTCTTCCACATCCTCATTTTGCTGGGCTTCATACAGGGCACTATCATGAGCATACTGCTCTTTTTCTCAAAAAAACGGTCCCGCCCAAACCGCTTCCTGGGCGTCCTTATCCTGCTTATAGCCATCGCCTGCCTTAACCTGTACCTCTTTGAATCGCCCTGGTTCACCAACAACCCCGTTCTGAACCTGCTGGGCAATTTTATTCCCCTGGTGATCATTATGCCGGTAGGCCCGCTGCTGTATTTTTATGTTAAAAGCACCATAGATCCTGCCTTCAGGCTCACCAAAAAACAGCGGTTGCATTTTTTACCGGTTATAATAGATTGCGGCCCCCAGCTTATTATTGTAACGTTTTTAATAAGCCTGTTCGCAGGTGTGGCAATGCCGGATGCCGGCCCCTGGGGCCGTTTCATTGACAATTATAACGTTTACGCCGATATTCCCCGCTGGCTCTCTGTTACAGCATACCTTTGGCTGTCGGCCAGGTACCTTGCGGGTTTAGGAACAAACAAAACGGCCTACCGGCAGTGGCTGCGCCAGTTCATCCGCCTTTTCCTGGTTTTCCAGGCTATCTGGTTCATTTACCTGGTGCCTTATGTAATACCGTCGCTTACCGACAAGGTGCTGAATTCCGTAGGCTGGTTCCCCGTGTACATTCCCCTGGTGGTGCTCATCTACTGCCTGGGCATAAAAGGCTACCTGATGGCGCCCGAAGAAACGCCGGTTCCCAGGAAAGCTGCCGCGCCCCCGCCCGTGGAGCTGGTAACAGCAGCAGTACCATTATTAAGGAAAGCAATGGAGCAGGACCGCCTGTACCTGGACCCTGATCTGAACCTGGCCCTGTTATCCCGGCATACCGGCCTGCCCCAGAAAACCATATCGCTGGTATTGAACCAGCACCTGCAAAAAAGCTTCAATGAATTTGTAAACGGGTACCGGGTAGAGGCTTTCAAGCAAAACATCCGGCAATCGCGGCACGATAATATGACCATCCTGGCCATGGCCTTTGATGCCGGCTTTAACTCACAGGCAACTTTTCAGCGCGCCTTCCGCAGCAATACCGGTATGTCGCCCCGGGAGTATATGACCCTCCATACCGAAAAGCAGCCAAATCCGGAAAATGAGCAGTAAAATACTGTTCAAGTCCGGATTTGACTAGACATAACCGCCTGAAAAAGCTTGATTGCCGAAAAAAGAAAAGATGAAACACCACTTTTGGCTTTGTTTGTTAGTAACGCTCCTGACCGGTAGCCAGGCTATTGCCCAGGAAAAATTCATGACCCTTTCCGGCGGGGTAACCGATGCCGCCAGCCATCAACCCGTTATTTATGCCAACATCCAGCTAAAAAAAGGCAGCAGCGGCACCGTGACGAATGACGGAGGCGGTTTCATTTTTAAAATAGCGGAAAAATACTGGCAGGACAGCCTGCTGGTTTCCTGCATTGGCTATAAAACCGCTACAATGCCCCTGCCGGCAGGCAGCTTACAGGATATGGATATTCAGCTGCAGCCCGCTGTTTACCTGCTTCCCGAGGTATCGGTAAATGCACGCAGCGGTTTTAGCATCCTGCGGCAGATGATCAGCAGCATACCGGAAAACTATGACACCGCCGATGTGAAGCTCACCGCCTTTTACAGGGAAAACATACGCCTGGCAGGTGATACCATCAACTTTAATGAATCGGTGCTGGATATTTACAAAACTTACCATACCAGCCGCGATCATAAAGACCAGATCCGCATTGTCAAAGGGCGTAAAAAAAAGGTTGACTGGAGCAAAGACCCGCAGCTGTATTACTGGATCGGCAATATTCTGAATACGGCTTACTCCTCCCTCAACGAAGACCTCCTGAAATATCCCGACGGAAAGCGTAGCATACTGAATACGCGCAATTTCCGCTACTATACCTGCGAC
The DNA here is from genome assembly GCF_035761305.1 of Chitinophaga sp. Taxonomy (GTDB): domain Bacteria; phylum Bacteroidota; class Bacteroidia; order Chitinophagales; family Chitinophagaceae; genus Chitinophaga. Next base: position 16,628 of record NZ_DASTRI010000087.1, read on the forward strand.
TACCGGGAAACCATCCGCGAAAACAACCGCAACCTGCTGGTGTTGTACATGCAGCCAAAAGATAACAGCCGCAAAGCGCTGGTGCGGGCAAAGCTGTATATCGATGAAGCCTCCATGGCGCTGATAAAATGTGAAATGGAAGCCACCCCTGCCGGCGTTGATTATATAAACCACCATCAGAAAGGCGGTATCAGCTACACCATCATGTCTAAGATCATCAGAGCCACGCTTGATTTTACAGGACTTAAAATGGCGGTCACCTATAAGCAGTATGGTAATAAAACGTACCTGGGTACGGTGCAGCGCCACTGGGATTGCGTGGTGAACAGCAAAAAAAGAGGGATGAAAGATGTGCCATGGACCGGCGACTTTTACCTGCTGGTTACCGATGTGAACACGGATAATGTGCAGCCCTTTGCTGCCGGCATCAGTAACGACAAATCATCCATGAACCATGAGGTGGGGAATGATTATGACCCCGCGTTCTGGGAAAATTATAACATCCTGCTGCCGGTACAGGAAGACTCCCTGCAGCAAAAGCAGGCAACCCCGCCGGCAAAAAAAACGGTGCACGTTTCTAACAGGCAGAACGGCTTTACACGGGCCGATACGCTGCGCGGAATGCTTACGCCGCTCCGCTCCTGCTACGATGTAAGCTTTTACCACCTGGATGTGGATGTAGACCCTGATACCCGTTCTATCCGGGGCAGCAACCAAATCCGCTTTAAGGTAGTAACGCCGTTCAATCTCATGCAGCTGGACCTGTACGCCAATATGCACATCCAAAAAATATTGTACCGGAACCAGCCGCTGTCATTTACCCGGGAGGAGGATGCGGTATTCGTGCAGTTCCCGGCCGTATTGCCTGTAGATAGTGAAGCAGCAATAACGGTGTATTATGATGGCGTACCGCAGGTACCGGACATTAAAATCCCTATGCATGGCGGCATGTTATGGGATAAGGACGAGCAGGGAAACCCCTGGACACAGGTTGTGTGCCAGGGCTCCGGCGCCAGCCTGTGGTGGCCCAATAAAGATCATTTGTCCGATGAACCGGACAGCATGCGTATCTGCATTACTGTGCCCAACGGCTTTACAGAAATATCCAACGGCCGCCTGCAGCGCAAAACGCCGGTAGGCCCCAACAAAACCCGCTTTGAATGGCTGGTGAGCTACCCGATCAATAATTATAACGCCACCTTTTGCATAGGTAAATACGCTCATTTTAATGATGCCTACATCAGCGGCCGTGATACGCTTACCATCAACTATTATGTAATGCCCTATAACCTGGAACGCGCCCGTACCATGTTTGCCCAGGTAAAACCAATGCTGGCGTGTTACGAGCAGCACTTTGGCAAATACCCCTTTCCCCGCGACGGCTTTACGCTGCTTGAAAGCCCCTACCCTATGGAACACCAGAGCGGCGTATGCATAGGAAAGATCAAAGAAGACACGCAACTGAACTACACGCCTGTCGTTTGGCATGAATCGGCGCATGAATGGTGGGGCAATGCCATCAGCTGTAAAGACATAGCCGACATGTGGATGCATGAGGCATTTGCCAACTATGCGGAAGCGCTTGTGATGGAATGCAGGGAGGGCAAAACCATAGGCGCAGCCTACCTGGATGCGCAGAAAAGCCAGGTGAGTAACCGCGAGCCGGTGATCGGCGTGTATAATGTAAACCATATACACTACGATATTGGCGACATGTACACCAAAGGCAGCCTGATGCTGAATACATTCCGCTTTGTGCTGGACAATGATACCCTGTGGTTTAATCTTTTGAAAGATATACAGCAGCATTTCCGTTACCAGACACTTTCATCCAATGAGCTGGTAAATTACATCTGTAAGCGTACCGGCAAGGATTACACCTGCTTTTTTGACCAGTACCTGAAATACACCAGGGTGCCTACGCTGGAAATTTCAATGAAAGAACAGGGCAGCAGCCTGCTGCTGAAATACCGCTGGCAGGCAGATGTAGCCGGGTTTAAGATGCCGGTAAAGGTAACGGTTGCCCCCGGCCGGTTTGGCTTTATTTATCCAACAACAAACTGGAAGATGATCACGTTCAGGAAAATGAAAGCAGATGATTTTGAGGTGGATGAAGATCATTTTTATATTGAGGTAGCGGAAGTTTAACCCAACCGGTTACCCGCCAAAATCCTCCAGCCGGTAATTGAATGACAGCATAAAATACCTGGCCAGCCGGTTGTTCTGCCGGTCTACGATCTGGTTGTCAAAAACATCACGGGTAATACCGGTATTTTCATTGAAAAGATCAAAAGCAGCCAGGCGTACCGCGGCCTTATGGCCTTTCAGGAACCGCCGTTCAACATATACGTTCAGCAAGGTGGGATTGGCATTGCCGGTATTGTACCCGTTATTGATGGTTTGGGAAAGATTATATCCCAGCGTCCAGTTGCTGAAAAAGTAGTTCCTCCCTCCCAGCCCGATAAAAATACTGTGTACCTGCCGGCCTTCAAATGCCGCGGATGAGTAGCTGGTGCTGTTAAACGTGTAGGCGGTGTTCAGCTCAACGTCCGCCACCTCCTCCAGGTCAAGGCGGAACTTCAGGCCCTGGCGGATGTCCAGGTCCTTGCCGATATTCCGTTCTTCATTGGTAAAGGCAATGTTATTACTAATGCCGGCGTTGCCAAAGTAGGTAAGCACGTACTTGCGGCCGGCAAACGGCTTTGAAAAAGTATAAAAGCCTTTCACAAAATAGAACCCGTTTGTATTTACATAGCTGGTTTTTTCCTTCAGGCTGTCTGCAACAATTACGCGGGTGCTTACGATTTTATTCCGGGTTTGGTTCATCGTTAGCTTGGTGAGCATAGTGTAGCCCGATGACCAGTCGGACTGTTTGTACTCCAGGCTGATATTGTTGGAAAACTCCGGTTTCAGATCCGGGTTGCCGGTTATGGTGTTCTGAAGATCGGAATTATCCGTAATGGGCTGCAGCTGGGTAAAACCAGGCGCCTGGCTCCTGCCGTAATACCTGGCCGTGAAGGTTTTTTTCCTGGAAAAACGGTACACCAGCCGCGCAACCGGAACCAGGTTAAACATATGCCTGGAGGTAGCAATTCCCCGGCTGATGTCCTGCCCTTTCAACAGCGATGGCTGGGCCGACATTCCCAGCATGTACTTCAGCTTTTCGTGCCTGAACTGGTAGGTAAGCCCTATGCGATGGGTAATAAACTGGTAATTATAATTATTGCTTTGCAGCAGGTTGGGCTTCTGCTCGCCGCTGGCAGGGTCCACATCGTTGGTGTTGCGGATGTTTTCCGTACCCGACCTGCCCCACTCGTATTCCAGCACGGCATAAGACGATGCCGACAGCGGCTCAATGTAAGATGCTTCTACATTTGTCTGCACCACTTTGTTGCTGGTGCTGGTCCGCTGCAGCTGGTCTTCATCCGTGACATTACCGGATGAATCGGTAATGGTGTAGCGGTTAGTTATATCACTGTAATTGTCGCCGCCGGAAGCGCTGATCTTCGCATCCAGGCTGAGGTTGCGGCCATGCTTCCTGAACTTGTGGTTATAGAACAGTGTGGTGCCTATGTCCGATGAGGTAGCATTGCCGAATGATTGGTTATCCTTGACGGAAGAGCCGCCCAGCAGGAATGTTTTTGCCAGGCCCGTAGTATGCGAAGCATTCACATTATAACCGATGTTGGGCTGTACTTTAAGATAGTTATTGGAATCCAGCCGGTACTCCAGGTTCCAGGATAGCTGGTGCTGCTGCTGGCCGGAATGGCTGTTCCTGTCCTCATCCTCTGTTTTGGTGTAATCCTGGAAAATGCTTTGGCTGTAGGTAGCTGCTATTACATCCTGCTGCCGGTTGTTGTAACGGTAACTGCCGTACGACTCCAGCGCCTGGCCCCAGTTGTCGCGGTAATTGGCCTTTATCGATTTTCTTTCGGAAATGCCGTCCCCTCTTTCTGTATTATTAATGCCACCGTCAATGGCAATTTGCCGGTTACCCCGCAGTATATTGGACTGCACGCGACCCAGGTACCGGCCCGCAGTGCCCGCACCGGCGGTTGCCTTGCCATAATAGCCACGCTCCTTGTCCGGCTCTAAATTGATGTTGAGTATTTTTTGGGAAGTAGCGCCTTTAATGCCGGTTACAGCGGCTTTGTCGCCGTAGTCGTCAATTACCTGCAGGTTCTTCACAATATCGGCCGGCAGGTTCTGGATGGCGGCGGCGGCATCGTCCCCGAAAAAGTCTTTGCCGTTCAGCTTTACCCTGGTAATGGCTTCCCCCTGCACCGTCATGTTGCCGTTCTTGTCTACCTCCATGCCGGGCAGCTTTTTCACAATCTCCTCCACGGCGTCGCCTTCCCTCACCCTGAATGCCTTTGCGTCATATTCAATGGTGTCTTCCTTCACTTTTACCGGCACGGTGGCCCGCACCACAATCTCTCCCAGGTGGGTTTGCGCGTCTGCCAGTATAATATTATCCAGCAGTACCCTTGTTGCGGTGTCTGCAACATGATACTGCCGGATAAATGTTTTGTACCCGATAAAGCTTGCCTTCAGCGTAAACCGGGATGATTGAACGTTGTTGAAAATAAACCCGCCGGTGGTGTCCACTGCCAGCCCCATGCTGTCTGCATCAGCCACCAGCGTTATCACGGCGCCAGGCAAGGCGTTGCCGGCGCTGTCCCGGATATGTCCTTTCACGCTCCTGGTACTTTGGGCGTAACCGGCAGCTGATAAGAGTAAGGCAAATATTATCCAGGTGATCCGCATAGGTTGCTGTTTTACGCCGGCAGCGGTTGCCTATTTTCCGGCCGCTATTTCATTCAGGAATTGCTCAATGTTGGTGTAGCCGTCGCCATCCTTATCCAGGCTGGCGTCCTTGGCGTCATTGGCATTCAGTCCGTGCTTCTTTTCCCAGGCGTCGGGCAGGCCGTCATTGTCCGCATCTTTATAAGGCGTTCCTTTATATTCCGGGTACCCGCCTACCTGGCTTACATCGGTGATAATGCCCATTTTATAGGAATCAATCGGCAGGCGGCGGTGCTCGAACTGCGTTGCCGGTAATTTTACATCTTTCAGGTAGTTGATCTTGCCGGTTCTTACCTGCTCAGTAACGCGGATATCTACGGGGTCCCTTTCAGGAAGCGTGGCGCCTGCGTTTTTCAGCACATAGGCAAAGGCCTCTTTTGCAGGCATGACCGTTACCGGCGCCATGGGGAATGGTTTGGTCCAGCGCATGTACGGCATATATTTTCCGGCATCCGGCTGGTCATGGTCATGCTCATCTTCTACCTGCACGCCGCCGGCCCAGTTATCTTTTGTTATTTCCGGGTAGCCCTCCATAATATTGCCATGCACATAAGCGCGGCCGAATACCTTGTATTTCAGCTTGCTGCGCCCTGATTCGGGGTTCAGTATGCGGTGGCCTACCGGTGCTGTTTTGGAAGTAGCCGGCCCGGGTTTGAAATAGTTGTTGATCATATTGAACGTGGCGGTATAATCGCCGCCGTCTACTGAACGGTGCACCCAGTTGAATACCACGTTGTTCACAAAATTGAAAATGCCGTTCCAGCCAACGGAAGGGTTGCGGCCCGTGTTATCTGCCCACAGGTTGCGCATAAAGGTGGCATTCTCGCCGCCCAGCGTGCTGCCGAAAGCGTGGTTCCAGGTGTCCAGCCCTTCTGCGAAAATGGAGTTCTGGATAGTGAGGTTCACCGTCGGCATCTTTTGTTCCTGCGTACCGGTGCTGTCGTTGTACATGTGCCGGTACATGCTCATATTCTCATCCAACCCCCAGCTGGCGGAAACGTGGTCTATCATTATATTGCCCACAGGGTTGCCGCCAATGGCATCGTCGCGGCGGCCTACATTGGTTTCGCCACGGCGGAAACGCATGTAGCGGATAATCACGTCATGCGTGTTAAGCCAAACCGATTCCCCGGCTATGCACACGCCATTGCCCGGGGCCGATTGCCCTTCAATGGTAATATAGGGCGCGCGTATAATAAGCGGGCTTTTAAGGTGAATAATACCGGCTACATTGAACACAACGGTGCGTGCGCCGCCCTGTTCGCAGGCCCAGCGGAAGCTGCCGGGACCATCATCATTCAGGTTGGTCACTACCAGCACTTTCCCTCCACGGCCGCCAAAGCTGAACTTACCGCCGCCTTCCGCGCCCGGGAATGCCGGAATGCCGGCCTGGGGCAGATCAGTGGGCCGGTGCGCCCATGGAATGTAAGGTTTGCCGTTTCTGGCATCTGCCTGTATAATAGGCCATGCCTGCTGCCATGCGGAATCAGAGTGGCGCTGTGCCGCGGCCATCATTTCATTGCTGGCATGCGCTACGTCTTGCGGTATATGCGGATATTGCGCGGCTGCACGCTGCAGGCCGCATACTGTTACCAATGCCAGTACCAGGCCGCAGCCCCGGAACCGGAATATGCCCCTTTTCAGATACGTGAAATTCATCAGAAGCTCCTTCTTTTATTATAGTTTACAATAAGCACTGTTAGCTGTTTCCAAAAAAAACAGATTTCTGCACAGGAAAAAAGCCATTTGCGATGTAAACGGATATTATATGGCTGAGGCGGGATTATGACGTTCTGAATAAGCAAGCAGGATCAGTGGTCCAGCCAGGCTTTAAAAAGCGGGGTTTTCTGGCTGCTGATCACCACCTCCTCTTCCTGCCCGGGCGTTAGCACCAGCTTAAGCCGGCCTTTAAAATAGGGATGCACTTCCTTCACAGAGTCGATGTGTATGATCAGGTTGCGGTTCACGTGAAAGAACATTACAGGGTCCAGCATGGCCATTAGCTCGTCCAGCGTATAGTCCAGGGGAAAACGCTGCCCTTCGGTGGTTACCAGCAGGGTAACTTTATTACGGGAAATAAAATAGGCAATATCGCTGCTTTTAACGGCTTTGATCCGGTTGCCGGTTTTTACCATGAACCGGGATTTATAGCTTTGCTGGCTGTTTTTGATGATGTTAATGATCTCGTTAAAATGAGGGTCGCTGCCGGCAGGCCGCATCTGGGAGCGGATGGCCTCCATCTTCTGCAGGCTTTTCTCCAGTTTCTGGTATTGCACCGGTTTTAACAGGTAATCGATGCTGTGCACCTGGAAAGCGTCCAGCACATACTGGTCGTAGGCAGTACAGAAAATGATGGGGCAACGGACTTCTACCTGTTTAAAAATGTCGAAGCATAAACCGTCCGACAAATGAATATCCAGCAGCACCAGGTCGGGCTGCCGGTGGTCTGCAAACCATTTTACCACCTCTTCCACGGACGGCAGCGTTGCCAAAGGGCGGATGGCCTTATCGTATTGCCTTAACAGCCCAACCAGTCTTTCCGCAGCAGGTTCTTCATCTTCAATGATCAATACTTCCATTGGCAGTAAGTTTTATTCATCTATCTCCAGCAGCGGTAAATCTACTTTAAAAAAACGACCGTCGCAACCCACGTTGATCTCCACGGCAGATAAATGCTGGTAGCGTTTGCGGATATTTTCCAGGCCACTGCCCGATCTTGCCGTCTTCTCCATTTGCAATGGCTGGTACGTATTCTCCAGGGTAACCCATTCTGCTTCCCGGGCATAAACGCGGATGTGCAAAGGCATATCCCTTGAAATAATGTTGTGCTTCACGGCATTCTCCATCAGCATTTGCAGGGATAGTGGCGGTATGCACCGGGTGCAGGCGGCAGCCGGTATATCGGCAATATCGATCACCAGCCCTTCTCCGAAACGTTTTTTCAGCAGGTGGCAGTAAGCTTTAATGAATTTCAGCTCGGTATGCAGCGGCACCAGCTCTTCTTTTTTGTACTGCAGCACATAGCGGTACACATCCGCAAACTTGTCCAGGAAATCCTGCGCTTCGTTGCGGTCTTTATCAATCAGGCTGGCCAGCACATTGAGGTTGTTGAACAGGAAATGCGGGTCCAGCTGCATCCGGAGTGAATTGAGCTGCGCCTGCAGGTTGTCTTCCTTCAGCTGGTTGGCCTGCAGCTGCGCCTTCTTCCACTGCATCATGAAATAAATGCCAAAGTTGATGGATAACACCGGGATGATAAAAAGCAGGCCATACACATTCAGCACCATCACCTGCGCAGGGTCGGGCGGCGTGCTGTTGGTGGTGATTTTAAAAAGATAGTAGGTAAGGTTAATACAGCACAGGGAGTACAGCGCGCTTACCGTAAGCTGTATAAAGAACCGCCTGGTGGTATGCGCATTCCAGGAAATATTCCTGTCCAGCAGAAAGTAGATATACTTGTTGCCGAACCATAACAGCAGGATCACCGTAATGATCCAGGCCAGGGCCACTACATAAAAACTTTCTACCTGCCCGTTGTACACCAGGTAGCCAAGGAAAGCCCCGCCGGTTACTACGGCAAATAAAAAAATATAGATCAGCAATCGCTTATATCCCTTATTCATGATCTATCTGAAGGAAATTTCCTTTACCTGGTTCCATGGAATGTACTGGTATTTTTTACCGGACAACCATATGATCACCCCCCAGTTCTTATCGCTTACATCATTGGCCCAACCCAGCAGCAGGGTGCTGTTGTTCTTTAACCAAACTTTGGAATAGTGCTGCCGGTAGGGCGCAATCCTGCTAATATAGTAAAAGGGTATCTGATAATATAGCCCGTCTTTATTGCCATCCAGCATTTCCACGGTCCACTCCTCATCCAGGTCAAACATGCAGGTGCCCTGGTAAGTGCTGTTATCGGTAGTTTGCACAGTGGCGTATAAGCGGGTGGGTACGGGATAGTTTTCATACGCCAGCCCGGTTGCAGGCTGCGCCTGGAGCGTGAGCGACCGGAAGGCTTTCCATTCTACGAACACCCTTCCGTACAGCGGATGCATTACCACAATGCCCTTGTTGGCGCTGGTCACATCATCCGATCCGCCCAGCACAATGCTTTTGCCGGAGCGAAGCTGCACCAGCACCTGGTTGTTCTGTTTCTCAATGCGGGCAATATATGCGAACGCATAGCTCACCGGCTCATTGTTCCGGGTTTTGCCGGTTAGTGTATGCGCATTCAGGTATTTATACCGGTTCCATTGTATAAAGCCGGTTACAGGTCCATTGGAGGTATTCACGGTTCCGTAAAGCGGCGCCCAGTGCATGAGCTGCGGGTCGGTAGGGGTGTTCCGGAACTTTACGGTGCTGATGTCGTCCCATTTAATGGTTTTTGAATCGCCCCCGGTGTAAACAACAATATTTTTGCCCAGCTGTGCCGCTTCATTTTTGTAAGGCACCGCCCTTACCTTGCTGCCGTTCTTGAAATAAATCTGCGCCTGGTCCGACCCGGTAACGTGGATAAAGTCAATATCCCCGAACCGGCACAGGATCTCGTTTTTCCGTTGGGGGAATTTGTCCTCCCACAGGCTCATGAACTGCCAGTCTATTTTCTTGCCCCCTTCTTCATTGCTCAGCCGCTTGATCTGGGACTCGTCCAGGTATTTAAATATGTTCTTATTCGTGCTTTTGGTAACGGACAGCACATCGCTCCAGAGCCGTTGTCCGCCGCTCCATTTAATAGGCCCGGTATAAGTTTGCTTATTCTTCAGCACCACTTCACCGTATATATATCCCTGGTGCTGTGCGCTCGCCGGTTTACATAACATGCAGGTAAAGCAACCCAGGAAAAAAAGCAGGTGAGAAGAAAGCCCCGTCATAAATGATTACCAGTAGATAAGTTTGTTTTAAAGTTAAAATAATTCATTTCATAGATAAAGTGCAAACTGCTGAACCGGGATTTAAACCGGCTGAAGCGAGATATAATATTACTAAATGGAATTTCCCGCAATTTGTACGCCTGCGGCTTAAAAACACATTCCTATAACTTAGAAAAGCTGATGTATTGAACAAACCTGGGCAAATCAGAGCGATTTGCGCTGGCCGCGTGCGGTAAGGTTTGCTGCCAAAGAATAATATCACCCTTTTTCCCGGGTACGGGTGTGCCGGTAAAAGCGTTTTGCATGGCCAGGTGCGCTTCATGGGGGTTGGGGTGGGTTGCCATCCAGCTTTCAAACCGGCGATGAAAACCAGGCACCAATGTTAATGGTCCCCTGTTTTCCGGTACGTCGTTGAGGTAAACCAGGCCTTGTATATAGTATATATCGGCATTCTCAAAGTCAATATCCCAATGCAGCTTATTATGCGCAAATTTCCAGGAGGCCGTTTCCGGCGGATTAAAGCTTACCTTCTCCGTATTGGCTGCTATGTTTGCAGTTCCATATAATCCGGCAAACAGCTGCCTGATGGCAGGCAGCTGTTTAATAGCATTAATGCTTTCATCCTGGTATACCTGCAACATTAACCCATGCCAGTCAGTATGGCCGCTATACCAGGTAGACGGTACAGCCATATCAGCGCCCAGCTTTTTACAGATCATGTTTATAACGGCATCGCATAAATGTTCGTCTACCAGGCCGCTTACTTTAACATATCCCTGCTTTTCCCAGTGTTGTATTTGAGCATCGCTAAGCGGAAAAAATGCTGTATCTGCAGCAATGCTGTTTGTTTTTTCCTGCCTTGCCCACCGTTCAAAGGCGGCGGCTGCCTCCTGCACCTGCGCCGCACCCTTCAGGCCAATCAACCAATCCTGCAAATGGCCTACGCCGGTACATTCACTGTAAATAAACCGGTATGCTTCAAGCCGCCCCAAACCGTAAAAATTCATCCAGGCATTTTCTGCCTCCATATAATTTTCAAAATCCGGTAAAGGCTTGCCGCTTTTTTTGCATTGATGGTATTCATAAAACACGGAAAGGAAGCTGCAACTGATCATACGTTATAGTGTCAACTGCCGGAAGGTAATAAAAAATATTTATGGGTGCGGGAATACCTTACTTGCCCGATTTATTGAAATCGCCTTTGCCGGTAGTAAAATAAGAAAACAGGCTTTTCTGTATCCAGTGGGTCCACCCCTTTTCACAGTCTTTGTAACATTCAACGTCCGGCGTAAGGCCTTCGTGTTTGAAGTTCACTGTTGTCACGCCGTTATTTTCATGCACGTCAAAAATTAACCGGGTGCCGGCCCATTCTTTTTTATTCCGGAACCAGGGCATATGGCAGTCGTTAACCTGCCAAACCACTCTTTTACCGGGCGTTAGCTCTGTTACGGTAAAGTTGAAGAACGCATCTTCACCCATTTTTATAACAAACTCGTCGTCCTGTTTTCCGGTGTTCCCGCTAAAGGTAACTCCCCACCACTCCGGCAGGTTGCTGATTTTTTGAATGGCGTCGCCGGCGCTGATCTTTGCGGAAATGCTGCTGCTAAAATCGTTGTTTTTCATTTTATTCGCTTTTTTAAGCAAAGATCGGGTAGTGGTGGTCCTGGGTATTGTACGAATCGGAATTAGCTCGTAAAATTCCGGGTACTGAGCTCGTTCAGGCTGCTTTGCAACTCGGTGGGCGTAGTTCCGGTAAACCGTTTAAAGGCCCGGAGAAAGTGGGACTGGTCGTAGTAGTACTGGTAGATGTGCGCTTTTAATTTTTGTGACGGAATGCCCATGGAATATGCCTGGTAGAATTGTTTGAAACGGATAATCTCCGCCAGGCCCTTAGGGCTGGTGCCCAGGTGCTCGGTGAATTTCCGGTTAAGCCAGCGCGCGCTGTAGCCGGTTTCCTTTTCAAGCTGCGCCACGGTGACCAGGCCATTGGCAGCCGTTATCCGCTGAATGCAATGATCATAAACAGGATCGGCCCCGGATTGTTCCAGCTGTTTGACCAGGAAGTTTTGCAGGAGCTGCAGTTTCAGGGAAGTATCGCCGGTTTCAGCCAGCTGCGAGCGAAGTGTTACCACCCCGTTGCCGGCCAGGCTGTCCAGGTCTGTGATCTCGTTTTTGACTTCTGTAAACCGCAAATGAAAGAAACGGTAAGCGCCCAGCGGGTTAAATTCGATGATGATGGTGCCGGTTTGCGCATCCTCACAGGGGTCTAAAGTAACCGGCGTATCGATCAGGCCAGTTAGTGTTAATTCATTTTCACGCTGCAGGAAAGTTTTATTCCCCACCCTGGCTGCGATGCCGTTGCGGCAGGTGAGCGTTAATTTAAGATTGGCGTTGGGAACAATCAGCTTCCTCTCCTGCGCAGGCAGGCGGCCGGCGCTTTCAAATACCCATATCTTTGCCACATAAGGGCTCAGCAAAGGATGCGGGGTAACCGGGATGAAGCGGAAATCGGTCATTTGCTTCAGAAATTATTAATGCCACTTTAAAGATAGCGCTAAATGATGAATTTTATTAGCCTTAGCCGGGCGGATCGGGGGAAGTAGATAAAAACCCAGCGTGTATTTCCAAACGCGCTGCCTGAACAAACCGGAGCTACCGGTGTAGCGGCGCTGCATGCGCCTGCGTTGAATCCGGCAGCTTTAATTGACCCCAACTGATGGAAGTGCGGTTTGCTTCAGGAATAAGAAGCCCGCCAATCACCCTCCTTTTATCTTCTTCGGCAATATCTTCGGTGATAACATAAAGGCTATACACCATTTCCTTATGCTGTTGCTGCAGTGCATACCATTGGTAAAAATCTTTTTTGGCAATGGTCAGCTGCAGGTTTAGCAGCCGCTCTTTGTTAGGATCAATGGATATAAGATCTGATCCGCCATTGGCGCCTGTAACGCAAAACCTGTAGTCAAAAATCATTTTTTTTGTTATTGAATCTATTCCTCCCTGCATTCCGCTGCTTTCAACATCAATCTCCGCCGCATAAAGCGGATCAACAAATAACGGCAGCGCCCCGGGGTTAACCACCACTACCCTTGCCTTTATTAGTAAGCTATCATTATTATAATCAAGCACCGCCAAAGGAGGAAAACTACCTTTATAATAAAAAAAAGGGCTCGTATTTTTTTCCAGGCCGCCCCTGATGTTTGCCAGGTGCCCGGCCAATCCCACATTGAGAATAAAAGGAAGGTACACCAGTATTGCTACAACAGTCATCCTGAAATAATACTTTTTAACAGGAGCCTTCCTCCTGATACGGAGCATGGCAATAATTGGAATAAGGAAGACCGGAAGCAGGAACACCGTCAGGTAGATGAACTCAATAAGCGCCAGTATTGCGCCGCCGAAAATGGGCACCTTCCTGATACTGTTTGAAAAAGGAAACTCAATACAATAAAGAGATACCAGCACCAGGATCAAGAAAACTGAAGTCAGCTGCCACCCGGAATAGTACATGCAAAACCGGTAGCTGAACTCCTTTTCGGGCGATGATTTGAAAAGGTAAGTGGCGCCCCGGCTGAATATGTACATTGTTCCAAGTGTTAAAAAACATCTTATAAATGTTTTAATAAAGGAAAAGTCCTCTATTGCACGGCGAATATCTTCTATGTAGCTGGCAGGATGATCAAGAAAATAAGAAACATCCTGGTCGCTGCCCAGGCCGGGAATGTATAGTGAAAAGTGCGCTATAAATATGGAAAATAAAAAGCAGCTTATAAAAGCAAATACTGCGGGCTTAAGTACAGGATGATAATTCCGGCTGAAGAACTTCACTGGTTTTAGCAGCAACCCTGTGTAAGTAAAGTAAAACTGTTTCAAAAACTGCATTGCTTCCTGCAAAGCCTCTTCTATCTTGTTTTTTTGGGTGGTGGCCTGGTCCATTGTTGCGGTATGAAGGGAAGGGATTTATTACCTAATATATGCATTTTAGTGGCTATGGCCAATACCGCAACAATAAACTTTTATTTATAAATTGTGCAGCGGCTATAGCCGATATAAAGCCAGAATTATGAAAGCGCCATTCACGATAATAACGGCATTGTGTTTTTCGCTGATTGCAACAGCGCAAACTGCTCAACAAAACGGGGCAGGCAGCTACCCGGTAAAGCCGGTAGATACAATTGTTCAAAATGCGGCTTTAAGCTTTATGAAAGATACGGCACGGGTGGGGCTTTCAATAGGTGTATACCGGCATGGCCGCATGTACATTTACCATTACGGCTCCACGCAAAAAGGCAAGGATGTGCGTCCTGCCGATAATACTATTTATGAAATCGGCTCTATTACAAAAACATTTACCGGCACCTTGCTTGCACGGGCGCTGTTAGACAAGAAATTAAGACTGGAGGATGACATTCGTAAATACCTGCCGGGTACTTATCCCAACCTGGAATATCATGAACAGAACACCTGGTGGCAAACTAAAGGTTTGGCATACCGGGGGTACATTCGGCTTCTCCAGCTATTGTGTTCTTTACCCGGAGTTTGATATGGGTATCATTTTGCTTTCAAATGAATTTGACATGACTTCACAGGGGGAACTGGTAGCCGCCGCAGATCACATCTTTAACGGGATTTGCGGGGAGTGGGCACAAGCCCCCCTCTCTCCTATCTGCTACCTGCAGGTGCTTGCTTCTCAAGGTTTCTTATCCGCTTTAACTCCTCCAGGTAAGGCTTTCTGTAAATCTCCATGAACTGTTTTTTTGAATCGCGGCAGGCACTTACGCCGCCAATAAATTTCAACGCCCGGATGTAATACCATGCAAGGTCAATCTGCCCCCTCAGAAAACCAGACCGCGCGCTGGCAGGATAAAGGTGGTGGTTGTTATGCCATTCCCCGGCAACGATACCTGGCCACCACTGGTTGATGGACTTGTCTTTTGAATTAAAATCAAAGCCGGCAACATGCTTTATTTCTCCCTTTGCATGCCCTTCATAGTTGAAAGTTCTAACGCCTATTCCCCACACAAATGCGCCGGCTAAAATAGCCGCGGTAAGGTAAAGACCGCCGATAGCATAAAAAACAATGATCCAAAAGGCCCAATTCGCCAATGTGCCCAAAATCGTATTTAAGGGATGTGCAATGGAGCCCCACTTTAAATAGCCTTCGTAACTATTGGCCTTTACTCCTGTATGGCTCAGCATAGCAGCCGCCTTTTTATAGTCTTCCCTGCTTAAGTTTTTAGCAATAGGCTGATGATTTACATCCGCCAGAAAGCAATATAAAAAACCGCCATCCGCATTGTAGGGGTCACCCGGCTGGTCTGACAATGAATGATGCACGTGATGTGATACTATATAAATCTCCTCTGATACGAGTTTGATTACAAGATTGGCAGTAAGAAACCGCCAGCCTTTACTGCTAAAGCGATAAGCCTGGTGCGTACCGTAGCGGTGATACCAGATGGTGCCGTGGGTGCCCATAAAAATCATCCCATATACAAAAGCTACCAACAGGTACCAGGCATTAAAATCCTGCACCTGCATAAAAATAAAGATGAAAAAAAATGGCGCGATGCATAAAACACTGAACCATGAAAAAAAAGGCAGCCAGTTCTTGCGCGAATCAATAATATTTATCCTGCGAAAAAATTCAGCAAACAATTGCCTGGAAGTAGGCTTTACAAATAAACCCTCGCTATTCTTCCACCCATAACTTGGCCGGGCTAACACATTTTCTATAAAGGACATATTTAACAGGAAATTTAAGTTAAACCAACCCTCGCTGGCAAATTATAAAAAAGTAAACGTTTGTATGAGATTGCACAAGACTATAGATAAAAAAGACTACTTAGGTGAGAGCTGAATAAGATGAGAAGATTAATTATTACTATCAGAAGTAAAAACAATAATTCGCCAGCAGCATACTCTAATCAAATAATCTGTATCAAGATACGTAAAAAATATTTATTAATATGTTAAACTTGGCATTCACCGGCCCGGTACGTTGCCATGCCAAATTACTTTTTATATTATGTCCATTGACAATGCCCTGGCTTTAAATTGGAAAATCACTTCGGTAATATCTTCGAGCTTCAATCCGGGATTATCTTTTGGGGAAAGATAAACGGTCCATTGCGTACAGGGGTTCAGCTCAATATACATATCGTCGTTGCCCAGTGAATTGGTGATGTAATCCACATAGATTTCCCTGTCATCCTGGTACACGATTTTCCTCCGGTCTATTCTGCTGATAAACGTCTCCTGTTCTGCTTTGAATACTTTATACTCATAATCTACGATATTGGGAATATCATGGACATATTCATGTGTCTTTCCTTTCTTGTCTTTTATGCGCACCTGGCCGCCATGCCTGATCTTTAAAGATACCCTGCCATTATCCGCGGCAACACCGGGTACAAATACACGCAGCTCCGAAAAGCTGAGATAAGCCCGTTTATTGAATTTTTCCGAGTCTTCTTCAATGTGGAAAACCCCAACCGCAAAGTCCTTTTCAACGGAAAAAAGACGGTGGCCCTCCGTTTTCCTGAAAACGATCCTCCCTGCTTCGCCTTCCAGCATTGCATGAGAACCAAATTTTGCGTTCCTTGCCCGGACAGCCATTTCGTACACCCGGTTATGCAGTAGTTCGATGAACGTCACATGCTGGTTTAAATAAAGCTGGTCTATCTTTTGTACCGCTAGTAAAGCCCCGGGGATGTCTTTTCCTTCCGTCATACCTGCATCATGCCTGATATAATGACTAAAAGATGCTATTGAGAAAGGTTCGTCCGAAAGTGCGGCATACCTGTAAGCCTGGAATTCCTCATAAATACGGTCAAGCAGCATATCCCTGAAATAATCGTACACCTTTTCCCAGAAGGTGCTCATCTGCCGGATTACCGGGTCTTCATTGATCGCAATTTGCTCCATATTGGCCCCAATCTCCTGGTTTATCAACATATCGGCCGCCAGAAGCTCCTGCATTTTAATGAAAAGCGCGGTATACTCCAACTGCAGCTCATTACGGTCACGCGACAGCTGTTCAAATTTTTTAATCGCTTTTCTGAAATTACCGGCTGCCTCTTTACCGGCGTACCCTTCAAATTTAGTGATCATGGCCTCATAGGTCTGTTTCGTCATGGCCAGCTTTACAGCATCAAAGCCAAGCTGTTGCCGGCATTCTTCAAGATCCTTCGATATAGCCCTTATGTTCTGGATTTCATTGACTATCGGCATTACATGCGCTACCACGTTACCCAACTCCTGTCCTTTTTCTTTCACCGTAGCAACAAAGCCGGTTTCAGGCTTCTTTTCCTTAACGCCCCTGATAGCAATAGTCAGGTTGGTTTCATCGTCCTGCTTGAGTATTTCCGCCTTTAGCGCCTGCTTTATTTTATTTTTTTCCTGTTGATGCGCCTCGAGCTTTTTCATAGATGCGGCATGCCGCGCCAATGAGTCGCTGGCAGCCTCCAGGAACGGATTTTTAACAAGCGACTTTTCACCATTTTCATCCACCCCGGCATTCTTTTCCTGCAGGTAGCTGTGCAGCTTGGCAATCCCTTCTCCCGCCATACCTATATACTTAGCTGAGGCAACGTTTCCTGTTGCGATCAGTACGGTTTGTGCAATGATATTCAACATGCCCAGCCCCATTTCAAAACCTATACGGGATTGCACATTATCAAAAAAATCACGGGACCGCTGCTCTACCAGCTTAAACTCCGCTTTTAGCTCCCTCGTAAGGTCTGTCAGTGTTTGCTCTATTTGCAGTTTTCTTTCGAGCAGCTCATCAATGCCCATATCAAGGGTCCGCAGTTTATCATTTTCGCTGTTTACAAATGCTTTGCCGGCGGAAGCCTGTTGAATTGTATCAGATGCTATTTGCTGCCAGCGGTTGTATTCGCTTTCTACAGATTTGGCAACCGTCAGTATTTTTGTTATGCGGTCCGTATAATGTTCCACGTTATTAAGCGGCGTGTAATTAAGGGAATGGCCGTGAAAATCCAGCCCGCAGGCCAGGTAATTTTTCAGGAGAAGAACATTATGATTTATTGCATTCCCGGTCCTGGAGTCCGAAGGGATTTCGCCTGTTGCGCTTTCATCTGCATGGGGTGTTACATTTTCGAGCCAGTTAAGCAAAATGTTGGTCCTGGCAAAGTCTTTTTTCAAATAAGCCAGCTTGAGCGCGTAAAAGGTCATCAGGCGTTGCGGTATGGAACAAGGCAGGTATTCGAAGGATGCGGGGGACCTGGAATACAACATACTATAATCAACCTGCGAACAGGAATAGCTACCCTCACTTCCCGGCGCCGCTGCCGCCGCATTTCTACCCGGAACACCGGCTGCTACAGTTCCCTTTCTTGTGTCAAAATTCCTGGATGTACCAGCTCCTCCACCCATTAACCAGGTAAAGGTCAAACGGAGTATGTTGGATTCACCGCTGTTACCAGGCCTTCCGCCATAGGAATGGGCGCCGGCCGCGCCGCCGGTATGCGATACGCGGATGCGCTCACCGGCTGCTATGGCATTCAAGATACAATATACACGAATGGCGCCTCCCCTGCCGCCATTGCCGCTGCTGCCGGCATTGCCCCCGTCACCGCCTTTTCCGCCTCTTGGTATGATCTCGGCTACCGCGTTCTCGAACGCCGCCTGGTTGATCATATCCAATGAATAGTTGCCCATACCATAATGCTTCTCCGTTCTTATGTACTGCCCACTATTGATTGCTACTTTCTTATCACCATTTGCAAGCACAATGTTAGCGCTGCTTGTGCCCGTAATAATTTGCTGGTACAGGGTGGCATCGCCGCCATCACTGCCGTTACCTCCATCCTGCCCACGGCCGCCTTTACCGCCATTCGCATGAATGGTGAGGGTGGCCTTGTTATTCATTACAATTGTTTCGGCAATAATGGTTACATCCCCCGCTGCTATCCCGTTGCTTCCATTGGCGCCATCATCTCCTTTCACGCCGTCCCTTCCGTTGTACCCGGTATTCAGTTCCGATGCTCCTTTCCCCTGGGGAGCCTGCCGGTTACGTTCATAGTCGCACCATATGAAAACAGACCGGGGGCAGTTTTCATTCTCTATAATAGAAATAACCAACCGGTTAAAACGCTTCAGCAAAGGCTTACCGGCAGCATCGGATATACCTGTAACCTCATTGCGCAGGTTGGCTGTCATTTTTTCCAGCTCAGCCAGAGAATGGCTTTCTCTTTGCAACAAAACGTTATAATAGGGTACGGCCAGGCATGCAGCATAGAAAGACGGCTCAACCAGCAATTGATTGAGCATCTGTAAAGGGCTTTTTTTATCATCAAAGACTATTTTTGATCCAGGGAGGGCTTTGATCTGTGCCTTAATACGGTACAGCAGCACTTCAGGGCTTTTATTCTCCTGCTTAAACACCTCATCAAGAAAATCAGCATTGTGCTCATTCAGCCGGGGAGCGCCCCAGTTAATATTTTGGAGGTCGGCATCATTAACTGATGTGTCAATCACGCGGTCCTCATCCAGTATCAGCTGCCGGCAGTTGATCAGTAAATGTTTGCCCGGGAACTTTAAATTAGAGCTGAGGGTAGCCGTATCACAAAAAACAGAGAGGTCGTGGAATCTGTCCTCATCCAGGAAACGCTGGTTAATATCAATATCTATCGTTTCAATTACTCTTGCAGTATCATCAACAATACTTTCTCTATGGAACCGGGAAAATTCTTTGGTTATTCGATAGGACATACTTCGAGATTTAAGCGTGTAAAATAGATAATTATTCTTCTCTTGCAAAGCTGCTGCCGTCCCACTCCGGCATTTATATTGTTACACTATCTTTCGCTTAAAGAAAAGCAGGCCATGGCCTGCTCATTTTAAAACATCAAAGTTCCCGCGCTGGTGCAAGGTAACCAAAACTAAATCTGCCTGGTTGGCCGCCTGCATCCTTTATCTCAATTCACTGCTGTACTTTTTGGGCTTTTTGCCGATGTGTTTTTCAAATACTCTCGCAAAATGACTCAGGTTTTCAAACCCCATTTGGTAACCTACCTCCGATACCAGCAGTTTCTCATCACGCAAAAGCCGTGCGGCTTCTTTCATTCGCAGGTGCTGGTAGTAATCGTAAATGCCCATTCCGAAAACCTGCGTAAAAAGTTTGCGCATTTTCAGCTCGTTCATTCCGGCTATTTGCTTCAACGCCGCAATGTTACTGGGTTTGTTTAACGATGACATAATTTTATCGCGTACTTTATAAATGGACTGTATGTCGTTTTCACTTAATTTTTGATGAACAGATTTTTCGCGCTTGCTCAAACTTTGGAACAAATAAAACAGCAACTCTATTGCTTTCAGCTTGTAGTAATAGCTTTTGAGCGCGCCCGGCTCTTCCCTTTTCACAATATCATTTACGGTACGCAAAATATCGTCCGTCATAATTTCCTCTACCAGGAAATTATTGTAGCCATCGAACAAAAACCGGAACTGTTGCGCATCTTCTTTTAAAAAATCTTTCAGGTAGCCGGCACTGACAGATATAGAAACAATTTCTTTCCTGGTGCCCTTTTTGAAATAGCTTTTGTGTGAAGCGGCGGCGGGAAATACACTCACATAGGGCGTTTCTTCCTGCACTTTGCCTTTCCTGTTTGGTTGCTCTATTGTGTTGAGGAAGAAAAAGCAAATGCTGTCTTTGATCAATTTGGGCGCGGTGGTTTGGCGTGTGAAGCTTTTCTTTACTACATAAGAAGCAGCGAACATCGCCAATTCGGGCAAAAAATCAAATATTTTCTGATATTGTATTTCCACATTTTGCGCCAGGTTTTTTCCAATATCATAGCCGATTTTATCGGCAAACTGGAGAAATACTTGTTTATCTGTTTGCAAGGCTACAATTTTTACGACTGTTTTTAATAGTTATACGGTTATTTTATTCCTAAAGATACACTCATTTTTGCACGGTAAACAATAAACTGATGGCTATGAAAGGACAGGCTTTAATATCAGGCGCAAGCATTGCTGGTTTAACATTGGCATACTGGCTGAACAAATCCGGCTGCAAAGTAACGATAGTTGAAATTTCGCCAGGGTTACGAAGAGGCGGGTCGCCCATTGACGTAAGAGGCGAAGCGCTGGCAGTTGTAAAGGAAATGGGCATACTCGAAAAAATAAAAGCAAAAGAATTTATACATACCGATGAAATTGTAAACGCCGAAAACGAAACGCTGGTTTCATTTTCCCTAAACGCGCTACCGGAATACAACGGTGATATTGAAATTCACCGCGATGATTTAGTGGATATACTGTATGAAAACATTCCGGCAAATGAAGTTGAATTTCTTTTCGAAAACAGAATTGAAGAAATAACCCAGCACACGGGCACCGTTGCAGTAACGTTCAGAAACGGGGAGCACAGGAATTTTGATTTTGTTTATGGTGCAGACGGAACACACTCTGCCGTAAGAAAGCTGGTTTTCGGTAATGAAGAAAATTATTCCAGGTTTTTTGGCGCTTACTTTGCCATTGCCGAAGCTCCGGATATGAAACCGGATAAGCCAAATTCAGCTACGATATACAAAGAGGCAGGCAAAGCTGCTGCGATTTACCCGTTTAAAGAAGCGGTGTATGCTTTCCTTGCTTTCAGATCGCCTAAGCTGAATTACGATTATAAGGATCACGAGCAGCACAAGCAGATACTGGAAGATCATTTTAAAAACGGTTCCTGGAGAATCCCGGAAATTTTAGATGCGATGCTTCATTCCGGCAATTTATATTTTGATGAAGTGTGCCAGATTCATATGGCGTCGTGGGCCAAAGGCCGTGTTGCGCTGGTTGGCGATGCAGCACATACAACCAGCTTTCCTACAGGTATGGGCACAAGCCTGGCAATACAGGGAGCAACCATTTTAGCCAAAGCGCTTCAGTCACATGATGACTACAAAATCGCTTTTGCGAAATACATGCAAACGTACCGGCCGTATGTTGAAAGTGTGCAGGCAAGAATTGTACGTGGCTTGAATTTCTTATTACCTGAAACAGAAGAAGGCATACAGGATGCCATTAAACGGTTTAAAAAATGAAATTACGGCGGGAAACTGTTTGCTTCCATTATCTCCATCTTAACTGCGCAAAATCTTCTCCATCTTCCTGCCCTTCGCCAGCTCATCCACCAGCTTATCCAGGTATCGAACCCGCTGCGTTAAAGGCTCCCCGATTTCTTCTACCCGGTACCCGCAGATTACGCCGGTAATAAGATGTGCATTGGGGTTTAGCGAAGCGCGCTGGAAGAACGTTTCAAACGTTACATTTTCTTTTATCAGCTCCTGCAGCTTACGATCATCAAAACCGGTCAGCCATGCTATAACCTGGTGTAATTCTTCCCTTGTTCTGCCCTTCTTCTCTATTTTTGCGAGATACATAGGATAGATCGAAGCAAAGGTCATTTTTGCGATACGCTGGTCCTGTGTGTTGGAATTGGCCATACCTCGTATTTTAGCGTTTACAGGCTCCCCGGCGCTGTTGCTGTACCACGTGAAGCGCCCTGGCGCCTCCCCGGGGATGAAATATTATGATTTTATTAGCAATATTAACAAAAAGGATGGTTATCTTCATAGTATGATACGTGCAATCATTTTTACCGCAATTTTAATGTGGGCTATGGCTGCAAAGGCACAGCTTCCTTTATTTTCCGGGGCGCAGCATAGCACGCAACCTGCCTTCGGGAATTTTAACCAGGCGGCCGATACCAATTACCTTCAAAAGAAATGGTTTGTCACAAAATATGCGGGCATTTCCACTGGTTTTACCGCATTTAAGGGAGGCAGCAGCAGCTTCCTGTCCGCGCCTTTGGAATTAATGATCAACCGGCAGTTTACCAATAACATATATGCCTTCGGGGGCGTTTCCGTGACCCCTTATCTTTTACAATACAATGGCGCATTCTATCAACCCGGGATTAACAAGAGCTACGGTTTAATGCGAACTAATAATTATGGCATCAACCCCGCTGCCAGAATAGGCGTAATGTATATTAACGACGAAAGAACATTTTCTGTTTCCGGCAGCGTTAGTGTAAGCAGGAGCAGCTATAACAGCTATTTCCCTGTATATGCTCCCGTTAATCCTTATGTGCGGTAATTACACAATTCTATAAAATGCGATAGGGGATAAATAATTA
>NZ_DASTRI010000088.1:0-2033 GCF_035761305.1 Chitinophaga sp.
ACGGCATGCCGGCGCAGATGGATGATATAAAGAACATCCGCCAGGAGCTGGACCTGTGGGACGGTGAAATAAACAGCTATTTTGAGGTGGAAGGCGAGCCTGTAAGGGTACGCACCGTATGCCACCCGCAGCTGGATATGGTGGCCGCCAATGTGCAGTCGCCGCTGGTGGCACAGCACCGCCTGGGCATACATATCCGTTTTCCTTACCCCGGCGGCGACTGGGAAGGCACGCCGGACTACGACCACCCGGATAAGCATAGCACTACCTACCAGTACCTGAACGACCGGCAGGTGCTGTTTGAGCGCCAGCTGGATAAAACCTATTACCAGGTTATACTGCAATGGAATGGTGATGAAGCGCTGCAGCGCAAAGCTCCGCATGATTATGTTTTAAATCCCCTGGGAGAAGATGAAACCCTGGCCTTCAGCTGCCTGTTTACGCCCGCATCGCCGTCAAAAGTACGGGGGGCCGGTCAAAGCGGGCCTGCGGCTAACCTGTTTACCGCGGCTGAACAACGCATCAGCAGCCAGGCCTTCCGGCATATCTGGGGCGACAGCCAGGAGGACTGGCAAAATTTCTGGGAAAGAGGCGGCGCTGTAGACCTTTCCGGCAGCACTGATCCACGGGCGGCGAAGCTGGAGCGCCGCATTGTACTATCGCAATATCTTACCCGCATACAATGCGCAGGCAACACGCCGCCGCAGGAAACAGGGCTTACCTATAACAGCTGGTACGGCAAATTTCACCTGGAAATGCACTGGTGGCACGCCGCGCATTTTGCATTGTGGAGCCGCCCCGAGCTGCTGGAAAAAAGCCTGGCCTGGTATGCCGGCATAAAGAACAAGGCGCGGGAAACCGCGGTGAAGCAGGGCTACAACGGCGTTCGCTGGCCCAAGATGACAGACCCTTCCGGCACAGAAAGCCCTTCGCCTATAGGACCTTTTCTCATCTGGCAGCAGCCGCATTTTATTTATATGGCGGAGCTGTGCTACCGCGACCATCCTGATAACGCCACCCTGCAGCACTATAAAGACCTGGTATTTGCCACTGCGGATTTCATGGCATCCTATTCCTGGTACGATACCGTTAAGCATCAGTACATGCTGGGACCTGCGCTCATACCTGCGCAGGAGCGCTTTGACCAGGCTACTACCATGAACCCTTCCTTTGAGCTGGCTTACTGGCGGTGGGGCCTGCGTACCGCGCAGCAATGGCGCAAACGCCTGAATATGAACCCACAGCCGGAGTGGGACAGCGTTATCGCAAAGCTGGCGCCCTATGCCACTTCAAAGGATAGCCTGTACCTGGCCACGGCCAGCGCGCCGGATTCGTATACTAATCCCCGTTATATGACAGACCACCCGGCTGTATTAGGCATGGATGGTTTTATACCACCCGGGCCGGAGGTGGACAGCGCTATCATGCTGCGTACTTTCCGTAAAATATTGCAATCATGGAACTGGGAAGAAACCTGGGGATGGGACTATCCTTTGGTGGCTATGGCGGCCACCCGCCTGGGACAGCCCGAAGCTGCCATAGATGTGTTAATGAAGCAGGTAACCAAAAATACCTTCCTGCCCAACGGGCATAATTACCAGCGCGATAATTTACGTATATACCTGCCCGGTAACGGCGCCCTGCTTTCTGCCATTGCCATAATGTGCGCAGGGTGGGATGGCTATACCGGCCCCGATGCGCCGGGCTTTCCCAAAAACGGGAAGTGGCAGGTAAAGTGGGAGGGGTTAAAGCCGATGCCGTAACAGTAATTATTCGGTACGTAAGCTCTTTACGGGATTGGCTACAGCTGCCTTTACGGCCTGGAAGCTCACCGTTAAAAGTGCAATCAGCATGGCGGAAAGGCCTGCTGCCGCAAATATCCACCAGGCAATATTGGTGCGGTAGGCAAAGTTCTCCAGCCAGCGGTGCATGCCATACCATGCCAGTGGTGTAGCTGCTACCAGCGCAATGGCAACCAGTACTATAAAGTCCCTGCTTAGCATAGCGGCAATGTTGGCCGCGCTGGCCCCCAG
>NZ_DASTRI010000089.1:0-94129 GCF_035761305.1 Chitinophaga sp.
GTATAAAGGGCATTACAAACGCATTCTTGGTGGCTTCTTCAGTAAGTATCTGATCCTTTAATCTGCTAACGCGCTCTCCTAGCTGTTTCAGCTGGTCTTTAAAATCCATAGGGATAATTTTTTAAGGTTAATTGAAAAGAATACTTGTTACTCTTAGCGGAAGATCAATAAGGATAGGACAGGTAGGGCCTGTGAGTTAACCCGTATATTAATACGTGGAATTTTTAAATTTAAATAAATTGAATATTCCCACCAAATTATAATATGGTGCTCATTCTGGCAGGTGAGATATGCATAGGTTAATCAGATGTTAACGATTTGGGTTCTCTATTAAGAGCCGTAGCACTGTTCCCGCGCTTTGGTCCGGCGCAAATAGATAGAATGACGAATATTTATTTTAAAGAAGTAGAAGGCGGATATTATACAAATAAGCAGGTGAATAGCAGCAATATAATGCGAAGGAGTACTTATTCATCTTCAGCAATTAAAAAGTCCCCTGGAGAACCAGGGGACTTTCTTTAACACAACTAAAAAACAATCAAACGAAAAATTACAGAACGGGTTAAACGCCCGGCTGTATGGGCTTACCTGCCGATTATATTAATCCGGTTTTTTCCCGTCTAAAAACGTATTGATAGTATTGATCTCTGCCTGGTTTTGCCCGGTTTCACTCACCGTATAGTTGGAGTAAAAACGTTCTGCAGAACCGGCCCCGTTATCCAGGTCCACATTGCGGCGCAGGTACGCGGGCACATTTTCTATCTCGGCATTGTTATCCATTGTTTTCACGTTAAAGCTGATGCTCCGCAGCTTGGCTACCCTTTCTGCCTGCTTGCGCTTCTGCTCTTCAAACGGATCATCTGCAGCAGGAGCGGGTGCAGTGGATGCAGCAGGAGGAGGTGGCGTAGGCGGCGTTGCCGGTTCTTCCTCTTCCCTGAACACCATCTTCATCTCCGGCTGGTCATTGGCCGGCGGCGGAGGCGGTGTATTGCTCAGCGGCTCTATATGAATATAGGTTTGCGGCGTATGCTGCTGCGCACGTATAACGTTAATTCCGCTGGTGGTATTGTTGTTGGCGGCCGGTGCAGGCTGATTGGACACTACCGGCGGTACATAATCCGGGTCCGGCTCAATATTCAGCACATAGTTCTGCCTTTCCGGTGCAGGCGGCGGCGTGTAGTTGGGGGCCTGCTGCGGGTGCGTTACCACCGGTTCTACCAGTCTTGGCGCCATATGATCCGTTGGCTCCTGGAACAGGTTGCCCTGCTGCTTGGGATCACTCATTTTCTTTTCAGCACCTTCCTGTCCCAGCTGCATTACAATTTTAGGCTCCGCTGCCTTTTGGGTTTCGGGATTCATTGTCATCCGCTGTATAGGCTTCTGCTCAAAACCGGTAGCAATAATGGTTACGCCAATCTTGCGCTCCAGTGTTTGATCATAGCCTACGCCCAGTATTACATCACAATCCTCTCCGGCCATGCTTTGTACATAGGCCTGTATGGTGTCCATTTCATCCAGGGTGTGCTCAAACTCACCTTCTGCAGAGGAAATATTGATCAATATCCATTTGGCGCCGCTAATATCGTTATCGTTCAGCAGCGGAGAGGTCAGCGCATCTTCAATGGCCTTTTGCGCGCGGTTTTCGCCTTCGGCAGTGGCCGCGCCCAGTATGGCTACGCCGCCGTTACGCATTACGGTGCATACATCTGCAAAGTCCACGTTTATCTGGCCGGTGCTGTTAATCACGTCTGTAATACATTTGGCTGCGGTGGCCAGCACATTATCAGCTTTTTCAAAGGCGGCCTTGAATTTAAGATCGCCGTACTTCTGGCGCAGCTTATCGTTGGAGATGATCAGCAGCGTATCTACGTACTCTTTCAGGCGGCTTACACCTTCATCTGCCTGCATCATACGTTTCTTCCCTTCGTAAGAAAAGGGCGTGGTTACGATGCCTACCGTTAAGATGCCCAGCTCTTTACAGATACGGGCAATAATAGGCGCGCCGCCGGTACCGGTG
Source organism: Chitinophaga sp. (assembly GCF_035761305.1). GTDB lineage: Bacteria > Bacteroidota > Bacteroidia > Chitinophagales > Chitinophagaceae > Chitinophaga. The sequence goes on from NZ_DASTRI010000089.1 coordinate 2,018, forward strand.
CCACCGCCCATGCCTGCTGTAATGAAGGCCATCTTGGTATTTACCTCCAGCATTTTTTTGAGCTCTTCAAAGGATTCCTCTGTTGCCTGCTTCCCGATCTCAGGGTTTGCGCCGGCGCCCAGTCCCTGTGTTAAGTGCGGCCCTAACTGCACTTTATTGGGCACGGGGCTGTTGGCAATAGCCTGCGCATCGGTATTGCAGATAATAAAATTCACCCCTTCAATGCGTTGATTGTACATGTGGTTCACCGCATTGCTTCCACCACCACCAATGCCTATTACCTTGATGATGGAGGATTTCTCCTTTGGAAGATCAAAATGTATCATGACTCTATTTCTTTTATGGGTTAGTTGCTTAAATAATTAATAATGAATAATTAAGGATTAATAATCGTGCCAATTGTGTTGCATCAAACGCCTGTGTAACGTGTATTATTAATTATTAATTCTTAATCATTAATTAAAGCTTTGCGTCTTCTTCTTCTGTAAACATATCTATGATCTTTGTTTTCATCCTGTCCAGGAAGTTTTTCAAAGATGCATTCCTTTCTCTTGCTTTCTGCTCCTGGATAGCTGCGGCATCGGCTGCTGTTTCCTGCATCCAGTCGTCTTCACCGTCTGCTGCCTTACCGGAGGCTTTTTCTTTGGCAGTAAAGCTGGTGTTGATCTTTACATAATTTTCTTCCAGTGATCTGCGGTCGTTCTCGTAATCGTTATAGCCTTTCAGTATCAAACCTACGCAGGTAGCGTACATGGGTTTGGTGAGCTCGTCGATATGCCCGCTGGCCAGGTGCTCGTTCGGGTAACCGATGCGTGCATTCACACCCGTAGTATATTCCGTTAGCTGTATCAGGTGTTTCAGCTGCGAGCCGCCTCCCGTAAGTATAATGCCGCCGTTCAGCATTTTATTGTCCATGCCTATCTGTTTCAGGTGGTACACCACAAAATCCAGTATTTCGCTCATCCGCGCCTGTATAATGTGCGCCAGGTTTTTTACAGATATTTCCTTCGGGTTTTGCCCGCGCAGGCCCGGTATGGTAATGTAGGCATTGCTTTTGGCTTCATCTGCCAGCGCATAGCCAAACTGTACCTTCATTTGCTCAGCCTGCGTTTTCAGCACGCCCAGGCCGTTCTTAATATCATTGGTAATATTTTCCCCGCCATAAGGAATTACCGCTGTGTGTTTAAGAATGCCTTCATAAAAAACCGCCAGGTCGGTGGTACCACCACCAATGTCCACAATGGCAACGCCGGCTTCAAAATCCAGGTCGCACATAACGGCTGCAGCGGAAGCCAGGGGCTGCAGCACCAGGTCATGAATGTGCAGGCCCGATTTTTCCACGCTGCGGTTTATATTACGGATGGCGTTCTTATCGCCCGTAATAATGTGGAAGTTGGCGCCTACCTTTACCCCGGACATACCAATGGGGTAGGTAATATTCTGCAGGCTGTCAACAATGTATTGCTGCGGTATTACATCAATGATCTGGTCACTGGCAGGTATGACCGTTTTATACTGGTCGTTGATCAGCTGGTCAATATCCCGCTGGGATATTTCCGCATCGGTGTCGCTGCGTACAATATCGCCGCGGGTTTGTAAACTTTTTATATGATGGCCGGCAATGCCTACATACACTTCATTGATCTCCAGGTTGGGATTAGAAGCATAGCAGTTTTCCAGTGCCTGCCGTATGGCTTTAATTGTCTGATCAATGTTCAGCACCATACCGTGCTGCACACCAAATGATGGGGCTTTACCGAATCCCAGGATTTCCAGTTTCCCGTATTCATTCTTTCTTCCTGCTATGGCAGCAATCTTCGTAGTTCCTATATCAAGGCCTACAATGATGGGAGCTTCCTGATTCATGGCGTTCTATGTTTTTTTGTTGTGTTAACTTTTTTACCTGCCGGCCGGTAAACCGCTTTGGGTGTCCTTTGCGGGCGGGCCGTTGGTTTGGATGTTGTTTTATCCGCCGGTTTTGCGGCCGGCTTTTCCGTATGCCTTTCGGCGGTTGTTTTTGCGGGCGTTGCTGCTGCGGCAATATCGCCCGTGCCCGCCATGTCCACATCCACACTGTCTATGTGCGGCGGTGTGGGCTTAGGCGGCGGTGTACCATCTTTACGGGTACATACTACTTCATTTTCAAACGCCACATTTACGCGGGTGTAGTTGTTCCAGCCTACGCGGCTTAGTCCTTCCTTATAAAAGGCCAGCAGCCTGGCAAACTTTTTTTCAATATCCGTGCCTTCTCCAAAGTCAATAATATGATCGCCCAGCTTGGGAGTGATCTCAAACTGCCGGTCGCCGGTAATGTTCACCTGCTCTACCTGGGCCATCCAGAAAGGATTGTTGAGCACATAGCTGCTGATGCCTACAATGGCTGCGGTGAGCGCACTGTCTGCCGACTGCAGCTGCAGCGCATCTGTAGGAAAGCCGGTGAATACAGGCACCCGCGCAGCATACCGTTCAGATATAGGGATGCGGTCGGCCTGCGCATCCAGGTAAAAGCTGTTGCCGGTGATGGTGAATACACGGGCTACCGGCTCACGTTGTATTACTTTAATATTCAGCACGCGGTTGTTATCTATATACAGGTCGGCCTGTTTTACCCAGGGATCCTGTGCTACTATTTTTTCCAGGTTGGCGATATTGATGGTGCTTACCGGTTTGCCTACCGGGTTCAGGTCTTTATTTTTTACCAGCAGCGCTTTTATATCCTTTTCCTCTATAAAGAAATTTTCATCGTCGCCCGACAGCTTTACCGCAATGCCTTTGCATGCGGCGGTGTCCTTTACCTTAGCAGCTGCGCCTACCAGCACTACAAAGCCAGTCAGCACCACCATCCATATGAAGGCGATACCCATCCGTTTTAATGCTTTGCGTGTTCTTGGCTGCACTTTTATGCGTTTTAATTTATTTAAATGATGTCCGGTGAAAGGTGAAATGTGAAAACGCTTGCCTGTTTTCACAAATCGCTTCACGCTACGCTATCCTTCACTTTTTTCACCTTCCAGTATTTTTCTGACGGGCTCTTTCACCAGGTCTATATCTCCTGCGCCGGCTGTTATGAACAGGGGAGCGGTATTGGCTTTCAGCCACTCCAGCAATTCCGCCTGCTGCAATACCTGCACGGGCTTGTTTTTTATTTTTTCTGCAATCATTTTGCTGCTTACCCCTTCTATGGGCAATTCCCTTGCAGGATAAATAGGCAGCAAAATTACCTCATCGGCCAGGGCCAGGCTTTCCGCAAAGCCATCTGCCAGGTCGCGGGTGCGGGTGTACAGGTGCGGCTGAAATGCCACTACGCATTTTTTATCCGGGAACAGGTTGCGCGCGCTGCTGATAAGGGCGCGCAGCTCTTCCGGGTGATGTGCGTAATCGTCAATGAACACCTGGTAATCGTTATTGATCACGTATTCAAAGCGGCGGCGGATGCCTTTAAAATCCGCTATGGCGGCCTTAATGGCGGCTGCGTCAATGCCCAGCAGCTGCGCTGCGGTAATGGCGGCCACACTGTTTTCTATGTTATGCAGCCCGCCAATTGGCAGCGTTACGTTTTCAATAGTCCAGTTTTGCTGTACTACATCATACTCGTAGCCGCCTTTTTTGTTGCGTATGTTACGGGCATATGCATTGGCCGTAGTGCTTTGGCGGCTGTACCACAGCTTGTTGGCGGCCTGCAGGTCGGCTGCCCTTTGCAGCCCTTCCCTTGCTATTAACGTGCCGTTTGGCTTTATATTCCTTGTGTACTGGATAAATGCTTCCTGCATTGCTGCTTCCGTGCCATAAATATCCAGGTGGTCCGGGTCCATGGCGGTAAGCACGGCTATATCCGGGCTTAGCTTCAGGAAAGAGCGGTCGTATTCATCTGCTTCAATTACTGCTACCCGTTTGCTGCTGCTCCAGAAGTTGCGGTCGTAGTTTACGCTGATGCCACCCAGGAAGGCATTACAGCCATAACCGCTGTGCCGCAGTATATGCGCTATCATGGTGCTGATAGTAGTTTTACCATGGGTGCCGGCTACTGTTATGGCAAACAGCTCCCGGGTAATTTCCTGCAGCACATCGCTGCGCTTTACCACTTCAAAATTGTTTTCCCGGTACCATTGCAGCTCTGTATGGATAGGGGGAATGGCAGGCGTATATACTACCAGGTTAGTGGTTTTATCCAGCAGTGTTATATCGTCTGTATAGTGGATCTGCATACCTTCAGCTGCCAGCTGTTTGGTAAGGGCGGTTTCGGTACGGTCATAGCCGCTCACCTGCACGCCGTTCTCATTAAAGAACCGTGCAATGGCGCTCATGCCAATGCCGCCTATGCCGATAAAATATACCCTTTGTATGTTGTTCAGATCCATCTCAGATTAATTTCAATACTTCCTTTGCTATGATCATATCTGCATTACTGTGGCCCAGTGTTGCAATGTGCTGTTCCAGCTGCTGTATGAGCGCTTTGTTCTGCAGCAGGCTAAAGAGGGTATTGCCCAGCTCTTTGCCTACCTCACTGTCTTTTATCAGCAGTCCTGCATCTTTGGCTACCAGCGCTTTTGCGTTAAACGTCTGGTGGTCTTCGGCAGCGTACGGGTATGGTACAAATATTACCGCTTTGCCGGCCACGCACTCCTCTGCAATGGTCATGGCGCCGGCGCGGGATATTACCACATCTGCCGCCTTGTATGCAAAATCCATCAGGTTAATAAACTCAAACACCTTGATGTGCGATGCATAGGGCGCTGCAGCTGCTTTGGCGGTTTCATAATACAGCTTACCGGTTTGCCATATCAGCTGCACATCTTTTTCTACAAACGCGGGCTGCAGGTTGCGTAATGCTTCACTGATGGATTTGGCGCCCAGGCTGCCGCCAAAGGCAAACACCGTTTTTTTCCCTTCCTGCAGGCCAAAATGCTGTAACGCTTCCTGGCGGGTCACCGCAGATTGTGTGATGCTGCTTCTTACCGGGTTGCCGGTTAGGATCAGCTTTTCTGCCGGGAAGAATTTTTCCATACCATCGTAGGCCACACAAATACGGTTGGCCCGCCGCCCCAATATTTTGTTGGTTTTCCCCGCAAAGGAATTCTGCTCCTGTATTAAGGTCGGAATGCCTTTGCGCTGCGCCTTACGCAGCATAGGAAAGCTGGCGTAACCGCCTACGCCCACCACAACATTGGGCTGAAAGCGTTTGAGTATACTGCTTGCCTGGTTTAAACTTTTTATGATCTTGAAGGGCAGCGCCAGGTTTTTGAGCATATTGCTGCGGTTAAATGCAGCAATGTCCAAACCCTCTATCCGGTAGCCTGCCTGCGGCACCTTCTCCATTTCCATTTTTCCATTTGCGCCCACAAACAGTATTTCAGTGTCCGGGGCCACCTTCTTCAATGCATTGGCAATAGCAATTGCCGGGAAGATGTGTCCTCCGGTACCGCCGCCTGCTATTATTACCTTTGCCACCGTTTTAATTAATAATTAAGAATGAATAATTAATAATTAATATGATTATGTTTTGTTACAATGAATAATTAATGAGGTTTATCTCCGCTTCCGGTATTAACTATTAATTATTCATTATTAATTATACTTCCTCTAACTCTTCCACCTCTTCACGCATGGCCATTGCCCGTGCTATGCGTTCCTGCTCTGCCTTTTTGCCTTCCATTTCCTCTACATTGCGCGCTACGCTTAATATAATGCCTATGGCCAGGCTGGTAAATATTACCGACGAACCGCCCATGCTCACCATAGGCAGCGTAACCCCTGTTACCGGGAACACGCCTACGTTTACCGCCATATTGGTGAGGGCCTGAATTACCAGTGTTACACTAAGCCCCAATGCCAGGAAGGCCCCAAAAGCGTAGGGGCATTTCCGGTATATGCGGATGCAGCGCAACAGCAGCAGCATATAGGCCATCAATATCAAAAAGGCGCCAAAGATACCATACTCTTCGATAATTGTTGCATATATATAATCAGAATACGCATGCGGCAAAAAGTTCCGCTGCGTACTATTGCCGGGCCCTTTGCCCAGGATGCCGCCGCCTGCTATGGCAATATTGGCCTGCTGCACCTGGTAAGGAATTTCGGAATCGTCATTACTGGTAAAGTGTTCAATCCTGTTTAACCAGGTTTTGGTACGCCCCTCATAACCCGATACTTTGGCTACCAGGAACATGAGCAGTACCAGCACTGCGCACATACCCACCATAGCCATCAGGTATTTAACCGGTATACGGCCTATAAAGCATAACAGCATACAGCTGGCGCCCAGTAACAGCGCGGTGCTCATGTTAGCCGGCATAATGAGCATACAGATAATGCCTACCGGTATAATAATGGGCAGAAAACCTTTTTTCAGATCGGTGATCACATGCTGGCGTTTGGACAGCTGCCGGCTTACATACATGAAGATGGCCAGCTTGGCCACATCCGATGTCTGGAACGTAAGGTTAATAATGGGCAGCCGTATCCAGCGGCTGGCATCATTAATATGCGATCCAAATGCCAGGGTGTATATAAGCAGCGGTATGGAAATAATGAACCCTATTTGCGCTACGCGGGAATAAATAGTGTAATTCACGCGGTGCGCAAAATAGATGATCAGCAATCCCAGCACCAGCACGGTGAGCTGCTTGAGCAGGTAATACTCCGTATGGCCGCCTCTTTCCCTATACGCCAGTGAGCCTGTGGCGCTATATACCGCCAGCAAGCTCACGAGCGACAGGAACACTACGATGGCCCATATCACCTTGTCACCTTTTGTCCTATAAAGAAAATCACCCATCGGATTTAATTACAAATTTTTTTATTACGAATTACGAATTAAGGGCGTGTGCGCTGGAATTGTTAATTACTGACTGTCCTTATCAATAAATGTTTCCTCTGCCATCCATTCGTAATTAACCAATCCGTAATTCGTAATTACCTTACAGTTCTCTGACTGCTTCTTTAAACTGCCGGCCTCTGTCCTCATAATTCTTAAAAAGATCAAAGCTGGCGCAGGCAGGAGATAACAACACCACATCACCTTTAGCTGCCAACCTGAATGCTTCCCGCACGGCATCTTTCATACTGCTGGTGTTCACCATAATAGGGGTAGCACTGCCCAGCGAGTCCTGTATAGGCTGGTTATCCACGCCCAGGCATACAATACCCTTTACTTTTTCCTGTACCAGCTCTTTTACGGCGCTGTAATCATTACCCTTGTCTACACCGCCCATGATCAGCACTACCGGCTGTTCCATGCTTTCCAGCGCAAACCACAGGGAGTTTACATTGGTAGCTTTGCTGTCATTAATAAAATCTACCCCGCGCACGGTGGCTACATATTCCATACGGTGCTCCAGGCTCTTGAAAGAGGTCAGGCTTTCGCGGATCTTCTCTTTCCGTATGTCCATGGTTTTACCTGCTATACCTGCTGCCATTGAGTTGTATAAGTTGTGTTTGCCTTTGAGGGCCAGATCATAGATAGACACAATCACCGGGTCGTTGTTCAGTTGGATGTTCACCTGGTCGTTTGCTATAAATCCGCCTTCTTTCTTCAATGGTTCCATGATAGTAAAGGGTATTGATGTTGAATAAATAGTTTTTTGGTTCATGTAATTCCTGATCTCCGGGTCATCCATGCAGTAAACAAAGTAATCGTCCTTTGTCTGGTTCATGGCTATCCTGAACTTGGAGGCCACGTAGTTTTCCATTTTGTAGTCATAACGGTCCAGGTGGTCCGGCGTTATGTTCAGCAAAACAGCTACGTTGGGCCGGAATGTGGTAATGTCATCCAGCTGGAAGCTGCTTACCTCTATAATGTAATAGTCCACCGGCGCAGTGGCTACCTGCCGCGCATAGCTAATGCCAATGTTGCCTACCATGGCGGCATTATAGCCGGCTGTTTTAAAAATATGGTAGGTAAGCGCGGTGGTGGTGCTTTTGCCGTTGCTGCCTGTAATAGCAATGATCTTTGCGTTTTTGCTGAAACGGTAAGCCAGCTCTATTTCTGAAATAACCGGTACCTGCTTTTCACGCACCTTTTTCATCAGCTCCGACTTTTCGGGTATGCCAGGGCTTTTCACAATTTCATCTGCACCCAGTATCACATCCCAGGAGTGCTGTCCTTCTTCAAACGGGATGTGGTTTACCGCCATTTCCTGTTTGTAGTTGTCTTTGATCACCCCTCCGTCCGATACAAACACCTCATATCCCTGCTGCCTGCCCAGCAGGGCCGCACCAATACCGCTTTCGCCTGCGCCCAGTATCACCAGCCTCCCGGCATTGCCGGCGCTGTCTGCAGCTGTTGGATGATATTGTAAGTGCTGTTTCAAATATTATCTCATTTTTAAAGTTGCAATAGCAAATACGGCGCACATAATGGCCACAATCCAGAAACGCACAGCTATCTTACTTTCATGATACCCTACCTTCTGGTAGTGGTGGTGCAGGGGCGACATTTTAAATATGCGCCGGCCTTCACCGTATTTTTTCTTTGTGTATTTGAAGTAGCTTACCTGCAGCATTACGCTCAGGCTCTCTACCAGGAAAATGCCGCAAAAAATAGGTATCAGCAGCTCCTTGCGTACAATAATGGCCAGGGATGCAATAATACCGCCCAGCGCCAGGCTGCCGGTATCGCCCATGAATACCTGCGCGGGATAGGCATTGTACCACAGGAAGCCTACACACGCTCCTACAAAAGCAGCGATGAAAATAGCCAGCTCGCCCAGGTTGGGGATGTACATAATGTTCAGGTACTCTGCAAACTGGATGTTGCCTGATACGTAGGCGAACACGCCCAAACAAATGCCTATTACCGCGGAAACGCCGGTGGCCAGGCCATCCAGCCCGTCTGTAAGGTTAGCGCCATTGGAAACAGCAGTGATGATAAAGATCACAACGAGCACATACAGCACAAAAGTGTATTTTTCCGCACCGGGTATCCAGGAGATCAGCCGGGCATAGTTAAACTCGTGCGTTTTCACAAAGGGAATGGTGGTAATGGGTGTTTTTACATCCACAAAACGTTTACCTTCTTTGGTGGTGCGTTCTGTTTGGCTCATCACCCGCTCATAAGCCGGAATGGGCTTTGCATTCAGCACCTCACGGGAAATCACTACATTATCATTAAAGTAAAGGGTAAGGCCTACAATCAGCCCCAGGCCTACCTGGCCCAGTACTTTAAAGCGGCCGGCCAACCCTTCCTTATTCTTTTTAAATACCTTGATGTAGTCATCTATAAAACCAATAAGCCCCAGCCATATAGTGCACAGCAGGATAAGCAGGATGTATACGTTCAGCACCCGGGCAAACAGCAGGGTAGGGATCACAATGGCGGAAAGGATGATCAGCCCACCCATGGTAGGCGTGCCTTTCTTGGTATTTTCTCCCTGCAGACCCAGCTCGCGTATCACCTCGCCGATTTGCTTGCGCTGCAGGAAACGCACAATGCGTTTTCCCAGCAGGAGGGATATTACCAGCGACAGCAGCAATGCCATGGTAACCCGGAAGGTGATGTACTGGAACATCCCGCTACCGCTGATATTGAACTCAGTTTTCAGGTAGTTAAATAAATAATATAGCATAAGTTAGTTAGTCCTCGTTCATTCATTTATCCATCATCCGCATCATTTCCTGCAGCACTGCCTTATCATCAAACGGGTGCTTTACCCCTTTAATCTCCTGGTATTTTTCATGCCCTTTACCGGCCACCAGTATAATGTCTTCCGGCCCTGCCAGGCTGATGGCGGTTTTAATAGCTTCTTTCCGGTCGGTAATAGACAGCACCTTTTTTTTCTGGTGCACCGGCACGCCTGCTTCCATAGCCTGTATGATAGCTACCGGATCTTCAGAGCGCGGGTTGTCGGAAGTAAGTATTACACGGTCGCTGTGCTCTGTGGCTACCTGCGCCATTACCGGGCGCTTGGCGGTATCGCGGTCGCCGCCGCAGCCTACCACCGTTATTACCTGCTCATTGCCTTTGCGCAGGTTTTTGATGGTGGCCAGCACATTCAGCAAAGCATCGGGGGTATGGGCATAATCCACAATTCCCATAATGCGCTGTTTATCCGACAGTATATAATCAAAGCGGCCTTCGGCGCCCTGCAGGTTGCTGAGCGCCTGCAGCACGACGTGCTTATCCTGGTTCAGTAATACGGCTGCGCCATATACGGCCAGCAGGTTGTAGGCATTAAATTCTCCTATCAGGCGAAAATGTACTTCCTGCTCACCCATCTGCATAATTAAACCCGTGAGGTTGTTCTCCAGTATCTTGCCTTTAAAGTCGGCCATGCTGCGCAGGCTGTACGTGGCTTTGCGGGCTTTGGTGTTCTGCAGCATTACATTGCCGCGCTTATCATCCAGGTTGGTAAGCGCAAACGCAGTAGCAGGCAGGCCGTCAAAAAACGACTTCTTTACACGGATGTACTCATCAAAGGTTTTATGATAGTCGAGATGATCATGCGTAATGTTGCTGAAAATACCGCCGGCAAACTTTAACCCTGCTATCCTTTGCTGGTGTATGGCGTGGGAGCTTACCTCCATAAAGGCGTACAGGCAGCCCTGCGCTACCATCTGCGCCAGCAGCGCGTTCAGGCTGATAGCGTCCGGGGTGGTGTGGGTAGCTGGTATAACGGCGTCGCCTATCTGGTTTTGTACGGTGGAAAGCAGCCCGCAATGGTACCCCATTTGCGTAAACAGCTTAAACAGCAGGGTGGCAATGGTGGTTTTACCGTTGGTGCCAGTAACGCCTACCAGCTGCAGGTTACGTGACGGATGCCCGTAAAAGTTATCCGCCATAATACCGCAGGCCAGCGTACTGTCATTTACCTGTACGTAACATACCTGGTCTAACAGCTGCTGCGGCAATATTTCGCAGATGATGGCTGCTGCGCCCTGCTCAATGGCTTTTGCAATAAAAGAATGGCCGTCTGTATGCACGCCTCTTACGGCAATGAACGCATCGCCGGGGTTTACGGCCCTGGAGTCGATGCGCAGCGCATTCACGGAAATGTTGTTATTTCCGTGCACTGCCTGGATGCCTGCATTGTATAATATATCTCTTAATAGCTGCATTCCCCTGCTTACGTGTTCAGTTCAATTACAATCGTTTTGTCTTTACCTATCTTACTGCCACCGGGTATGGATTGTGCCACCACTTTACCCGTTCCTTTTATTTGTACGCGCAAACCTGCATTTTCAAGCAGGTACAGCGCATCTTTTAATCCCATTCCTTTTACATCCGGCACCGCGCCCTTCAGCTGTTTTACCGGCTGCAGCGCCACCTGCTGCTGTGCATTAACAGCGGCGCTTACCCAGCTGCTGCTGTTAACAGGCGCCCCGTTGCTGGGCAGGTGCAGCGTGCTCAGTATCTCCTGCCACTCGCTGCCTTTGCCTGTTTTAAGCGTCAGTGCAGAGTCGAGCTGCACGGTGGTTTTTAACGGCTGCTGTTTTTCTACAGCAATGGCGTACAATTTATCTGCCACTTCCCGGAATACCGGGCCTGCTACAGATGCGCCGTAAAACCGCAGCGCATGCGGTTTGTTTTTGATGGTTACCACGCAGGTGTACTGCGGGTCATTGGCCGGGAAGTAACCGGCAAATGACGACTGGTATATCTTATCTGCATACCCTCTTTTGCCGTTGGCTACCAGTGCGGTGCCTGTTTTGCCGGCGAAGGAGTAGTACGGTGTCCATAATTTTTTGGCAGTGCCTTCGAGCACTACGCCTTCGAGCATTTTTTTCACCTGCACCAGCGTACTGCGTGAGCAAATGCTGTCCATTACCACCGTAGGCTCAAACTGCTGCACTACCTGGCCGTACTCTGTAATGCTGTTCACCAGGTAGGGCTTCATCATTTTCCCGTTGTTGGCTACTGCATTGTACAGCATGCATATCTGCAGCGGGCTTATAAGCACCTCATACCCGAATGCCATCCAGGGCAGGGAGGTGGCGCTCCAGGTTTTAGACGCCGTGGTTTTTATCACAGGTTGTCCTTCCCCTTCCAGGTCAATGCCGGTGCGCTTATCCAGGTGCAGCTTTTTCAGGTCTGCTGAAAACTTGTTAGGCTGCTTATTATAAAACTGGTAAGCCAGCTTGGCCATGCCTACATTGGAGCTCAGCTCAAAGGCCTGCTTAACGGTTACGTTGGTACGATGGTGCGGCTCAGAGTCAAATACTGTTCTGCGGCCTATTTGCCAGCGTCCGTAGTTCAGGTCTACCATGCCGTTCATGGTAGTGTATTTATCTTCCAGTATGGAAATAACGGTTGCCAGCTTAAAGGTGGAACCGGGCTCGCCTACCTGCAGCGCATAGTTCATATCCTCCCAGTAGCTGCCGTCCGGCTGCCGGCCCAGGTTGGCGATGGCTTTTATTTTCCCGGTTTTTACCTCCATTAATATACAGGTGCCGTGTTCCGCCTCATTCTGCACCATCATGTTCATCAGGGCGGTTTCCACAATGTCCTGCATATTTACGTCCAGCGTGGTGTGCACATCGTGGCCGTCTTCGGGCTCAATGTCGTAGCCTTCTACGGGTACAAAAGTGCCGCCGGCAATGCGGCGCATCAGCCTTTTACCAGTTACCCCTTTCAGGTAATCATCGTAGGTTCTTTCCAGTCCTACATTCTGTGCATTTTCCCTGGAAAGGCCAATGGTACGGTTGGCCAGCAGCTTAAAGGGATTAATGCGTTTGTTGCGCGTTTCGGCTATCATGCCGCCTTTGTTAGGTCCCAGGCGGAACATGGGAAAGTTGCGCAGCTGCTTGTATTCATTAAACGGTACATTGCGTTTCAGCAAAAAATACCGGTCCTTGCTTTTGTAGCCTTCCCGCAGCAGCTGTTTGTACTCTGCGGTGGTGCGGTCGTCGAACAGCCGGGAGAGGCAGCGGGAAAGACTGTCCAGGTTTGTTTTGAAAATCTTTCCATCCTTTTCGCGCAGGCCGTCGGCTGCGAAATCTATCCGTATATCAAAGTAGGGAATGGAGGTAGAGAGCATCCTGCCTTCTTCTGAATAAATGGTGCCTCTTTCCGCATCCAAAGACACATAGCTGGTGTGCAGGCTGTCGGCCATGCTGCGCCAGTAGTTACCTTCTACATTTTGCAGGATGAACACTTTAGCCAGTATAACCACGCCAAACAGCCCCATGCCTATAAAGCACAGGTATACACGCCATAGTATGTCTTTCTTTACTTCCATATATATAAAATGAAGTAAGAAGTAAGCGGTGCTACTGCTTACTGTTACTTCCGGTATTCTCTTTTACTGTCCGCTGTGCTATATGCTACTGCTTACTTTTTACTTCGATCTTCATTGGCGGGTTGCTGAGCGGTTTCAGGCCCAGCGGTTCCACGGCTTTGCTTACCTCGCTCATTTTACTGCGGAACATAAGCTCACTTTTCACGTTCAGGTACTCCCACCGCAGCTCCTTTATTTCCTTGCCCAGCTTATTGATCCTGCGGATCTTCTTTTCCGCGAAATGGCTGTTGGCAATGTATACGAGCGCCAGTGCGCTCAGGAACAGGATGAAGGGCATGTTTTGCGTAAGCGCCCGGTAATTAATGCGCAGGCGCCATTCCTTTTTTTGCTCCGGCGCCTCCGGAATGCCTGTACTTTCTTCCTGTGCTGTATCGTCCAATACTTCTGCTTCCTGCAACACGGTAATAAGTTTTTGATATGCTAAATTTTCTCAGCCACTCTTAGCTTGGCGCTCCTTGCTCTTGTGTTCTGCTTCAATTCTGCTGCGCCTGCGGTAACTGGCTTTTTAGTAATTAGTTGGAAGGTCTTAGGGGGAGGGGCAGTAGTGAAATCGTAAGACGAGTCCCGGATCTCGAACTGACCAGTTTTCATGAAATTTTTCACCAGCCTGTCTTCCAGCGAGTGGAAGGTGATAACGGCCAGCCGGCCCCCCGGCTTTAATATGGCTGCTGATTGCTGCAGCAGCTCTTTCAGTGCGCCCAGCTCGTCGTTCACAACTATCCGCAGCGCCTGGAATACCTGTGCCAGGTACTTTTGCGGGTTGCCCTTTACAATGGGCTGTATCAGGGACTTAAACTCGCTAATGGTGCGCAGCGGGTGTGTTTTACGCTGCGTTACAATGGTTTTGGCCAGTGTGCGGGCATTCGTTACCTCTCCGTATTCCTGGAACAGCAGGTGCAGCTCCTTTTCAGAGTAGGTTTGCAGTACCTGTGCGGCAGTAAGCGAAGAGCGGGTGTCCATGCGCATGTCCATGTTGCCTTCAAAGCGCGTGCTGAAGCCTCTTTCAGCCGTATCAAACTGGTAGCTGGAAACGCCCAGGTCGGCCAGTATGCCATCTGCTTCCGTTGCCTTATACAGCTTCAGGAACCGCTGCAGGTGACGGAAATTCTGTTGCACAAAGGTTACCCGTTCGTCTTCAATGCGGTTCCGGTAAGCATCCTCATCCTGGTCAAATACCAGCAGGCGGCCGCTGGGCCCTAATTTCGACAGGATGGCCCGCGAGTGGCCGCCGCCGCCGAAAGTGGCATCCACGTAAGTGCCGTCAGGGCGTATCTGCAGGTATTCAATCACTTCCTGCAGGAGTACGGGCAAATGATATTGCGAAGCATCCATGATACAGTTGTTCAATTACGATTATTCAATTACGAATTACGAATTGTGGAGATGATTACTTGGTACGGGTGCAGGCTGATAAGCCGCTGCATCATTCGTAATTATCTGATCCGTAATTCTTAAAGGCTTTCGCCGCCTGTCATCACCTGTTGCGCCAGATCGCTAAAGGCCCCTGGTGAGAAATTTTCAAAGAACTCCTGGTACTTACTTTTATCCCAGATCTCGATTTTGTTAGTGGCTGCTGCCAGTACAATGTCTTTCTCCAGGCTGGCATAAGTCATTAAGTTTTTTGGAATTAATAACCTGCCTGCACTATCCAGCTCCAGAATGGTGGCGCCATTCAAAAAGTAGCGGCGGAATTCCCTAACTTTCGGGTCAAAATCATTCAGCTTGCTAATGCGTTCAAATATCGGCTGCCACTCATTCATCGGATACAAGGACAAACATTTTTCAAACCCCCGGTTTAGCACAAACTGTTCACCGGCCCCTTCCGCCAACTGCTTTTTGAAACCGGCAGGTAGTAGAAAGCGCCCCTTTGCGTCCAGCGTGGCCTCATATTCACCGAGAAAACCTGTCATAGCGGGGGGCGAAAATCCTTGAAATCCATTTTCTAACACAAAATAACACTTTTTCCCACTTTTTAACGAAAAAATGCATTCTAAATTTTTTCCAAAGGGGAAAAATGTACCTGCTATTGGCCTTACCGGGGATTTTGCTTCCTAGGAATGTGGATATTGATAGCTATAATGTGAATAACTTGTGAATGTAGTGGAGTTTGCTGTGGATAAGGGATTGGTCTTTTTTTAATGCCCTGCGGTATACGATAGCGGCCGGTGTAAATTAACGGGGAAAAGCCGGGTGAAAAAGTGGTAAGATAATAGGGCCGGCCTGCCGGTAAATAGCGCCTTTTGGCAAAATTTTAACAGCTGCAAATATTGTCCACCCTTACATTTACATTTAATTTGTACCTTTGCCCTTCTTTTTTATGAGGAAAATCTTTTTATACATCACACTGTTTGCCATGGTAGCGGCTTCGGCTTGTAATATGGAGCTGCGCCGGATAGAGAAAAGCAAGGACTTCGCCAAAAAGCTGACCTATGCCGATAAGTTGTACAAGAAGAAGAAATATACCCAGGCCCAGATGTTGTACGAAGAGCTGTTTCCTGTATATAAAGGCACCGATAAGTTTGAGCCTATCTATTATAAATATGCCTACTGCTCGTACTACGTAAAAGACTATGTGCAGGCAGCCTTCCACTTTAAAAACTACCTGGATGCGTTTCCCAACAGTCCGCATGCCACGGAGGTAGATTACATGCAGGCCTACTGCTATTATAAGCAGTCGCCCAAGGTATCACTTGACCAGACCAATACCGTAAAGGCAATATCTGCCATGCAAACCTACATTAACAACTACCCCACTTCCGATAAGGTAGCGGAGGCCAACCTGGTAATAGAGCTGTGCCGCCGCAAGCTGGAGCAGAAAGAGTATAATAGTGCCGAACTTTATTTTAACTTAGGGTATTACAAATCCGCGGCAATTGCCTTCAAAAACCTGATGCGCAACTACCCGGACTCAGATAAGAGCGACGGTTATAAGTACATGGCTATCAAAGCTTACTACCAGTATGCCAAAAACAGCATCCTGGAAAAGCAAAAAGAGCGCTATGAGGATGTGGTAACGGAGTACATGGATTTTGCAGACCATTACCCGTCCAGTAAAATGAAAACAGATGCCGAAAGGTACTACGCCATGGCCAAGGATAATATCAAAACCCTGGACTCTCAAACGGCGAAAATAGAGAAAGAGCGCGCCCGCCGGGCCAAAGCCGAAAAGGAAAAGGAACTTCCGAATATTATAAATACCAATACTTCCAACAGCATTAACATTAAACCCTTGGAGAATGAGCAAAATAAAACGCAATCTAACCAGTAGTTTAAATCCCTGGGTAGAAACCAAAAACACAACCGAGATAAAAGGCAAAACAGGCAATTTATACGAGTCTATCGCCGTTATTGCTAAGCGTGCCAACCAGATCAACATATCTGTAAAAGAAGAGCTGCACTCCAAGCTGGAAGAATTTGCCAGCCATACCGATAACCTGGAAGAAGTGCATGAGAATAAGGAGCAGATAGAAATATCCCGCTTCTATGAAAGGATGGCTAACCCGGCTATCCAGGCTACAGCGGAGTTCCTGGAAGATAAGATCTACTTCCGCCGGAACGATGATGATCTGTACAGTTGATAACAACTGTTATTATAAATTATAAACAAGTTGGCAGGTACCGTTCGCACATATGCTGCAGGCGGCCCACTGCCGGTATAAGCTACTCAAGCGGCAGGACAATTTTTTTCTGCCGCTTTTGTTTTGTAGCTTGCCGCTGAAGCGGTTGCCCCGTATGCAAACTCTTAAAAGCCATGTTACAAGGAAAAAAGATCCTCCTGGGGGTATCAGGTAGTATTGCCGCTTACAAAGCGGCCACCCTCATACGCCTGCTGGTGAAAGAAGGCGCCCTGGTAAAAGTAGTAATGACCTCCGCTGCCTGCGATTTTATTACTCCCCTTACACTATCCACGCTGTCCAGGAACGAAGCGCTGGTAGACCTTAACAATAATCAAAGCTGGAATAATCATGTAATGCTGGGCCGCTGGGCCGATGTAATGCTGGTGGCGCCCGCATCTGCCAATACCATTGCAAAAATGGCGCAGGGCCTGTGCGATAACCTGCTGCAGGCCGTGTACCTCTCCGCTACCTGCCCGGTGCTGGTAGCCCCTGCTATGGATGAAGATATGTGGCACCACTCCGCCACCCGCAATAACGTAGAAAAGCTATTATCATACGGCCACCGGCTGCTGCCCGTGGAGAACGGCGAGCTGGCCAGCGGCCTTTTTGGAGAAGGCCGTATGGCGGAGCCGGAACATATTATTGCCTACCTGCGCCAGTATTTCAGCGCGCCGCAATCCAACATTCCCTCCCAGCTGCCCTTAAAGGGCAAGCTGGCGCTGGTAACCGCAGGCCCCACAGTGGAGCCCATAGACCCTGTGCGCTTTATCAGCAACCACTCCAGCGGTAAAATGGGCATTGCCGTGGCAGATGCGCTGGCCGCTGCCGGCGCATCCGTAAAACTGGTGCTGGGCCCTACACGCCTTACCCCTGCCGATAGCAGCGTAGAGGTAATTCATGTAAACACCGCCGCAGAAATGTTCAATAGCTGCATTGCCAACTATCCCATGGCCGATATTGTAGTTATGGCCGCTGCAGTGGCGGATTACCGCCCTAAAACAGTAGTGGATAAAAAGATCAAGAAAGGGGATGAGGGCATAACGCTGGAGCTGGAAAAAACACACGATATACTGCGCACCCTGGGCAACAATAAAGGCCAGGACCAGCTGCTGGTGGGCTTTTCACTGGAAACCAACAATGAAAAGGAATACGCGCTGAAAAAACTGCGGGACAAAAACCTGGACCTGGTGGTGCTGAACTCCCTGAATGACGAAGGCGCCGGGTTTAACCATGATACCAATAAGGTAACCCTGTTTGACCGCGACGGCAGGGAAACGGCGCTGCCGCTGAAATCCAAGCAGGAGGTGGCAAAAGATATTGTTTCAGCTATAATTGAACTGCAACATGATCATGATGGTAAATAGACCCTGTCCTATGAAACATACATTTTTACTGGCCCTTTGCCTGGTGCTTTCCGCCCTGGGCGGCACTGCGGCTGAAGCACAGGAAATACGCGCCAATGTAACCGTGGTGGCCAACCAGGTAACCGGTGTAGATAAAAAAGTATTTACCACCCTGCAGAACGCCATTAAAGAATTTCTGAACAACCGCCGCTGGACCAACGATGCTTATACCGTAGCCGAGCGCATTGAATGCAACTTTATGCTGAATGTGCAGCAGGAGCTGGGCTCCAACGCTTACAAAGCAGCGCTTACCATACAGGCTACGCGCCCGGTATTTAACTCGGGCTATGTAACCAGCCTGCTGAACACGCAGGATAATAACGTGGCCTTCCGCTATGTGGAGTTTCAGCCGCTGGAATTCAGCGATAACCGCGTGGTGGCCAATGATCCCATGGTATCTAACCTTACCGCCACGCTGGCGTATTATGTGTACATTATACTGGGGCTTGACTATGACTCTTTTTCACCCCGCGGCGGCGACGCCTTTTTTAAAAAAGCGCTGAACATAGTAAGCAATGCGCCGGACGGCAAGGATATTGCCGGCTGGAAAGCGTTTGAGGGTAACCGTAACCGTTACTGGCTGCAGGATAACCTGCTGAATGCCAAATTCAGCCGCTTTCATGATGTAATGTACCAGTACCACCGGCAGGGGCTGGATGTGATGTATGACGATATGAACAAGGGCCGCGCCGCCATTATGAACTGCCTGAACATGCTGTACGCCATTCAGCAGGATATTCCCAACTCCATGCTGCTGCAAACATTCTTCACCGCCAAATCGGACGAGCTGCTGAAAATATTTTCCAAGGCGCCGCCCCAGGAAAAAAGCCGCGCCGCGCAAATGCTGGCGCAGATGGATGTTACAAATGCAAACAAGTACCAGCAAATGAAGTAAAGGCAATAATAGCCATCTTCACCTATAGCGTAACAATGACTGACATACGAAAGATAATTTTAACCGGGGTATTGATATTGGGCGCAGCTGCCTGCGGCCAGGGAGATAAAGTGCCGGATAATGTGCTGTCAAAAGAAAAAATGAGCGCCATACTGCTGGATATGAACCTCGCAGATGCCTACAGCTATGATATTACGCCCATGCGTGGCATGCCTGTGCCGGACTCCATCCGCCAGCTGAAAGTAAAGGAATATTACCGGCAGATACTGGACCTGCACCATATTTCCGTAAAGGATTTTATGAGCAGCTACCGTTATTATGAGGCGCATGCCAACCGCCTGAAAGAAGTGTATGACATGATGCAGGCAGAGATAACCCGGCAAAAGAACGTGGCGGAAGGCGAAGAAAGAAGGCAGCGCTATGCCGAAGATCCCGGCGCTTTTTTTCCATATCCAAAGAATACTGTAATTTCAAAAAAGCAAGATACCATCTTTCCTTTCCTGAAAAGGAAACACTAACCCTGTAAAACACCAAAACATGAACAAAGTTGTGGCTAATGCCGATGAGGCCCTGCACGATGTACCGGATGGCGCGGTGCTGATGCTGGGCGGATTTGGATTATGCGGTATTCCGGAAAACAGTATCAACGCCCTGGTACGCAAGGGCGTGAAACAGCTTACCTGCATTTCCAACAATGCGGGGGTAGATGATTTTGGCCTGGGCCTGCTGCTGCAAACCCGGCAGATCAAAAAAATGTTAGCGTCTTATGTAGGCGAGAATTCAGAATTTGAACGCCAGCTGCTCAGCGGCGAGCTGGAGGTAGACCTTATTCCGCAAGGTACGCTGGCTACCCGCATACAAATGGCAGGCATGGGCATACCTGCTTTTTTTACGCCGGCCGGTTACGGTACAGAGATAGCCGCCGGCAAGGAGGTGCGTGAGTTCAACGGCAAGCAATACCTGATGGAACTGGCCCTGCATGCGGATTTTGCCATTGTAAAAGCCTGGAAGGGAGATACCATGGGCAACCTCGTATTCCGCAAAGCCACCCGTAACTTCAGCGCTCCCATGGCCAGGGCGGGCAATATCACCATTGCGGAGGTAGAGCACCTGGTGCAGCCCGGTGAGCTGGACCCTGATCATGTTCACGTGCCGGGTATTTATGTACGCCGCATTTTCCAGGGCACCAATTATGAAAAACGTATAGAGCGCCGCACGGTGAAGATGTAATGTGCAGATGTGCAGATGAATGAATGCCTTAAAAATCCACTTCCACGATCAAAAAAATTCAAGTATGCCTTTAGATAAATACGGCATTGCCAGAAGAATAGCACAGGAGCTGCAGGATGGTATGTATGTAAACCTGGGCATCGGCATCCCCACGCTGGTGTCTAACTATGTGCCGGCAGGTATATCCATTATGTTACAATCAGAGAACGGGATGCTGGGCATGGGGCCTTATCCCGCAGAAGCAGATATAGATGCGGACCTGATCAATGCCGGTAAGGAAACCGTAACCGTATTGCCCGGCGGCTGCTTTTTTGACTCTGCCGAAAGCTTTGGTATGATACGCGCAGGCAAAGTAGATCTTACGGTACTGGGCGCCATGGAGGTATCAGACAGCGGGGATATTGCCAACTGGAAAATACCCGGCAAAATGGTAAAAGGCATGGGCGGCGCCATGGACCTGGTAGCATCTGCCAAAAACATTATTGTAGCAATGATGCACACTAACCCTAAAGGCGAAAGCAAGCTGCTGCCGCAATGCTCACTACCGCTTACGGGCGTACGCTGTGTAAAAAAGATCGTAACCGACCTGGCGGTGCTGGATGTTACACCCGAAGGCTTTAAGCTGCTGGAACGCGCCCCCGGCGTGGAGGTAGATGAGATCATTGCTAAAACTGCCGGCCGCCTGGTGGTGGCAGGTACTATCCCGGAGATGCAACTATAGAATTAATAATGAAGAATGAATAATTAATAGGGCGGTGTTTGTTTTAAAGCGGTGCGGTTCGGGAGCATATTGTTCTTCATTATTAATTATTCATGCTTAATGCTTAATTCCCGGAGGGATTTTTCTTTACTGGCGCACTGCCCCTTTATTATTAATTAACGAATCATCCGGTAAACTTATATAGTTAATATTTGCATATAATGACCGTCATACGCTGCATTACAATTATTCATTATTAATTGTTAATTATTAATTACCCGGAGAGCGTTTTCCCCTAATTTTCGTAACTTAACAAACCTGTCACCAAAAAGCGTTCGAAGTGCAAGCTGGTTTAATTTGTTACAATGGAAGATTTCTTCCCGGAGCAGAACCCATTTTTACGGCAGATAACCGTTCTTTCCGCTACGGGGATGGTTGTTTTGAAACCCTCAAAGTTTACCAGGGGCAGGTGCTGCTGGCCGACCTGCATTTTGAGCGGCTGGCCACCAGCATGAACCGCCTGCATTTTGAGGTGCCTTTACATTTTACCAAAGACTATTTTACCGATCTTATAACAGAGCTGTGCAGCCTCAACGGGTTGTCGCGCCTGGCGCGTGTACGCCTTACCGTATTCCGCTCCAACGGCGGGTATTATGACCCGGCGGATAATACGCCTAACTTCATTATACAGTGTACGGAGCTGAGCCGCCGCATTTTTGAGCTGAATGAGCAGGGGCTTACCATAGATGTTTTTCCGGATGCACGCAAAAGCAGCGATAAGCTGTCCAGCATAAAATCCAATAACTGCCTGGCTTATGTAATGGCCAGCATGTACGCCCGCCAGAACCAGCTGGATGAAGCCATTTTGCTGAACCACCATAACCGGGTAGCCGATACTACCATTGCCAACCTGTTTGTGGTGCGCAACGGGCAAATTATTACGCCACCCTTGTCAGAAGGGGGCGTGTGCGGCGTAATGCGCAAACATTTATTAAGAACAGAGCTGCCCTTTAAGCTGGAGGAGTACCCGCTTACCATCACCGACCTGCAGCAGGCCAATGAAATTTTTCTTACCAATGCTATCTACGGCATACGCTGGGTAGGGCGTTTCCGCGGCAGCCGTTATGGCAATGCTACTGCCGCTATTTTACATGAGGTATTGTTTGAAGGCGTAATTTAAAGCGGAACGGTTAGCCGTTAGCTTTTAGCTAAATAAAGGCGCTGTCAACCGCTAACAGTTATGGTATTACTCAGCAAGTCATTTAACCCCAAGCCAACGGCTAACAGCTATTGTATTACGGTGCGCCGGCTTTCTGCTTCCCGCATCAGGCGGTCTACTGCGGCGTGGCCTTCCTGCCCCAGATCCAGGCTAAAATCATTTACATAAAGGTCAATATGCTGGCGCATTACATTTTCGTCCATTTCCTGGGCGTGCTGCTTTACGTAATCTGACAGCTGGGGGTATTGCCGGTAAGCATGCTGCAGGCTTTGATGAATAATGGCATCTACCTGCTGCTGCACATCTGCCGGCACATCTTTACGGATGAAAATGCCGCCCAGTGGAATGGGGCTGCCGGTAGTGCTTTCCCAGTACTCGCCCAGGTCTATGATCTTTACCAGGCCTTTCTGCTGGTAGGTAAAACGGTTCTCATGAATAATCACCCCTACATCTGCACG
Organism: Chitinophaga sp.; assembly: GCF_035761305.1. Classification (GTDB taxonomy): domain Bacteria; phylum Bacteroidota; class Bacteroidia; order Chitinophagales; family Chitinophagaceae; genus Chitinophaga. The sequence continues at coordinate 24,772 of NZ_DASTRI010000089.1, forward strand.
GCCATCCAGCACCGCATGCTCTATTTCTGAAAACAGCATTACCTGTTTTTGTTTGGCTTCCGGAAAAGCAATGGAAAACAGCAGGTTGGCGGTGGTGTTGTCGCCCGGTATGGCTATGCGGCAATCCTTCACATTTTCCAGGGCAATGGGTTTTTTGGCAATCAGCAGGGGGCCGCAGCCTCTGCCCAGGGCGCTGCCGCTGTTCAGCAGGTTATACTGGTTGCGCACCTTCAGGTACACGGCAAAACTGAGCTTGGTAATAGCCAGCTTGCCCTGCAGCGCCCACTGGTTCAGCGTTTCCACATCTTCCAGCGCAGTGTCGAACGTAAGGCCGTTGGTGTCAATCTTGTTATTCACCATGGCGTCAAAAATAAAAGTGTCGTTAGGACATGGTGAAAAGCCTAGTGATAAATGCATGTTATTAAGCGTTTAATCTGTGTAATATGGTTATTACAAACAGGTCACTATCGTAGGTTTCAGGTGGTCATTGCTTCAACCACGGCTATCAGCGCGCGGTTCAGGTTTTGCACGGCCAGGGGAATATTCCATTTGCTTTTATCCCGCACCTCCACATAGTTGGAAATGCCGCGCAGCTGCAAAAAGGGAATGCCTTCCTGCAGGCAGGCAAAATGAAAGGCTGCGCCTTCCATGCTTTCTATATCGGGCGCATATTTCTGTTGAATGCGCTCAATACCCGGCAGGCTGCCGCTTACAGTATTTACGCTAACGCCGGCGGCCACAGGCAGCTCCGGCACCGCAGGCAGGTATGCAAAGGTATTCACCAGGCTGCTGTCTTCAAAAGGGGGCTGCCCGCTTTGCCACAGCCCGGTATCAAAAAGATCTTTAAAAGTACCGGCATCATCCACGCCCAGGTCGCCCAGCTGCTCCCGGCTCACCACTACTACCTGCCCTAAAGGCCACTGGCGGTTAAAGCTGCCTGCTATGCCTGCCTGTATGGCTACATCCGGCCGGTGGGCGGCCAGGTACTTTCCGAGGTGCCACGCCGTGTGCATACCGCCGATACCGGTTATAAGCACGGTTACCTGGTAAGTTGCCGGCAGGCGGGCCTGGGCCAAATATTCCCGGAAAGGTTTGATTTCCAGGTCAGTAGCAGCTACAAGCAGTATATTCATCCTGTAAACTTACGGCTGGCTCGCGGATTAATGGTATTTTTGCGGAAATTTTATTTCAATAATGATTTATTTAACGCGTGTGGAGAATTTCAATGCTGCGCATAAATTGTCCAATCCCGCATGGAGCAAGGAAAAGAACCTGGAAGTATTCGGTAAATGCGCCAATGACAACTGGCACGGGCATAACTATGAATTACATGTTACCATAAAAGGCACGCCTGACCCGGAAACCGGGTTTGTGTTCAATGCCAAAACCCTGGGCGATGTGATCAAAGACGTGATCATTGAAAAGATAGATCACCGCAACCTGAATATGGACGTGGATTTTATGGCAGGCAAGTTCACTTCTGCAGAAAACCTGGCCATTGCCATCTGGGACGAGCTGGCTAAAAACCTGCCGCCCGCAGCGCAGCTGCATTGCATTAAACTATACGAAACACCCCGCATATACGTGGAGTATTACGGCGGTCAGTAAGCACCGGCATTAGTAACAGAAATCGAACAATAAATGGCATATAAAAAGACTGAAACATTTGATGAGCATGTGACCTCCGGTTTGATGAACAATTACAGGGAATGTTTGCAGCTGATAGGAGAAGATGCTGACCGTGAAGGCCTGCTGAAAACCCCCGAACGTTTGGCTAAGGCCATGCAGTACCTTACCCAGGGCTACCAGCTGGATGCCAAGGCTATCCTCAGGGGAGCCAAGTTCACAGAGGCTTACAGCGAAATGGTAATTGTAAAGGACATAGAGCTGTACTCTTTATGCGAGCATCATATGCTGCCCTTTTTCGGCAAAGCGCATGTAGCGTACATTCCTAACGGCTATATAACAGGGTTAAGCAAGCTGGCGCGCGTGGTAGATGTGTTTGCCCGCCGCCTGCAGGTACAGGAACGCCTTACACACCAGATACTGGATGCAATACAGGAAACGCTGGAGCCCCAGGGCGTGGCGGTGGTTATAGAAGCGCAGCACCTGTGCATGATGATGCGCGGCGTGCAAAAACAAAACTCTATTACCACCACATCGGCCTTTTCCGGGCAGTTTGAGGATGGGCGTACACGCTCCGAGTTTATGCGCCTGATCGGAAAATAAACGGGTAGTAAGTAAAATACATAGCCTTCCGGGATATTTTTGCCTGGAAGGTTATTTTATTATATTATTGGCTAATGTTTAAGTAACTGATTTTTTTGTTTTCTTTGCAGAGCTATTTCAACTAAACTACAACGAGTAATGAAGCACGCTTACGTATTTCCCGGTCAGGGATCGCAGTTCCCCGGAATGGGAAAACAATTGTATGAAACCAACTCCCAAGCAAAAGCATTATTTGAGCAAGCCAACGAGATACTGGGGTTCCGCATTTCCGATACCATGTTTACAGGTACGGAAGCCGACCTGAAACAAACCAATGTTACACAACCGGCAGTTTTCCTGCATGCCGTTATTGCCTTTATGGGCATTGAAAATGCAAAACCGGATATGGTGGCCGGCCATTCCCTGGGCGAGTTTTCGGCCCTGGTAGCCAACCGTGCGCTGTCTTTTGAAGATGCGCTGCGCCTGGTGTTCATACGCGCTACCGCCATGCAGCGTGCCTGTGAAAAGCAACCGTCAACCATGGCGGCTGTACTGGCCCTGGATGATGCGAAAGTAGAGGAAATATGCGCGGCCGTAACGCAGGAAACCGGTGAAGTAGTGGTGCCTGCCAACTACAATTGTCCCGGGCAGCTGGTTATTTCCGGCACCGTGAACGCGGTGAATATTGCCTGCGAAAGAATGAAGGCCGCCGGCGCCAAAAGAGCGCTGGTGCTGCCGGTAGGCGGCGCTTTTCACTCACCCTTAATGGCGCCTGCCAAGGAAGAGCTGCAGGCCGCTATAGAGCGTACTACCTTTAACACGCCTGTTTGCCCCGTATACCAGAACGTAGTAGCCAAAGCCGTGAATGATCCTGCACAGATCAGGCAGAACCTGATTGACCAGCTGACCGGCGCTGTAAGATGGACACAATCTGTACAGGCCATGGTGGCCGACGGCGGTGCTGAATTTACAGAAGTAGGCCCCGGTAAAGTATTGCAGGGCTTAATTACCAAAATACATAAAGAAGCAGTGGTGAACGGGGTGAGCTGAAAAATGTAAAATCATAAATGTAAAATCATAAATGTAAAAGTAAAATGCTGCGAAATCGTTTACAATAGCATGTTAGCAGCATTTTACTTTTACATTTAGTATTTAAGGTTTTACATTTTACATTTTTTTGGCTCCCGTCTTCTATAACTCTATACTCCCGTTCCACCATTCGGGATCAAAGCGGGCGTTATACTTTTTATAGAAATTGATGGCCGGCTCATTCCATTCCAGCACCTGCCAGGTAATGCCGCTGAACTGTTTTTCCCTGGCCTCTTCCAGCAGCCGGTCAAACAGCAGCTTGCCAATGCCCCGGCCCCGCCAGCGTTCAGACACGATAATATCTTCCAGGTATAAACGGCAACCTTTCCAGGTAGAGTAGCGTATGTAATACAGGGCAAACCCGGTGATCTGCTCCTGCCCGTTTTCATTGTCTGCTGCTACAAAAGCTTTCCATACCGGGTGGGCGCCAAAGCCGGCGTTCTCAAAGTGTTCCAGGCTAACGGTTACTTCCTGCGGAGCTTTTTCATATTCCGCCAGTTCCCGTATCAGCTCCAGCAGCCGGGGGCAATCGTCTTTTCGTGCAATCCTGATAGTGATACTCATCTAGTTAAGCAAATTAATGAAGCCGTTGTGTATTTAACAGGTATTATACTGCTGTAATAATTCGTAAATCTAAAATCTAAAATCGTAAATTGGTAATAACCCATAGCGTTATGGAACCATCACCCTTTTATGCCGGCGTGCCCCGGCACCTGGTAGCAGTAGACGGTATCATATTTGGTTTTGAGAACAGCAGGCTTAAGCTGCTGGTTATTAAGCGCAAGGTAGCGCCCAGGCAGGGAGAGTGGTCGCTGGTGGGGGGCTTTGTGCAGCAGCTGGAAAGCACAGATGCGGCAGCAGCACGTATACTGAAACAAACCACCGGCCTGGAAAATATATTCATGGAGCAGCTGGGCTGCTATGGCGAAGTGGAAAGAGACTCCGGCGCCCGCGTAATATCCATTGCCTATTATGCGCTTATACGCATTAAGGAGCATGATCATATACTGGCTACAGAACACGGCGCACACTGGCTGGAGCTGCACCAGATACCCCCGCTTATTTTTGATCACGGCCGCATGATTGCAGATGCCCTCAAAAAGCTGAAAGACAATGCACACTTTCATCCTATAGGCTTTGAGCTGCTGCCGGAAAAATTTACTTTGTCGCAGCTGCGCAGTTTGTATGAGGAAATATACCAGCGCGAGCTGGACCGGCGCAACTTCCGCAAAAAAATACTGTCCATGGGCATCCTGGAAAAGCTGGAAGAAAAAGATAAAACCACTTCTAAAAAAGGAGCGCACCTTTACCGGTTTGATAAACAGAAGTATGAGCAGCTTACCCGCCGCGGATTTGTGTTCGAGCTGTAGGCACGCATTGTTACGTTTCATTTTTCCCCTATCTTCACACATGATACCGCTTTTTGTATAGGTGTCATTTATCATGTGTTAAGCCATAAATGGAGTGGAGCACATCCGGCGAAGTACATATACCTTGAGGTGGGGTGCAATTTATGTTTTGCTGCTAAGCACAGCGCTAACGTTAAAGGCCCAAAGCAATGAGATCAGCGAGCTAAAAGCGCAATTACCCCATACCACGGATAGCACTCATTATGTGAATATCCTGAACCGCCTGTCTGTGCTATACCTTACACAGCAGCTGGATACCTGTTTCCTGTATATTAACACTGCCCGCGGCATAGCAGAACGCCAGGCTTATTTAAAAGGCCAGGCAGGTGTGTATATGAACCTGGGCGGCTATTATGCCCTGCGCTTTAACCGGTTTTTATCGTACCGTTTTTACCTGGATGCGCTGCGGGCATACGACGCCCTCGGCGACAGCGCAGCTGTTAGCCAGGTGCTTTCCAGCATAGCTATTTACTACCAGTATGCCGGGCAGCGGGCGCCGGCCGTTGAATATATGCGCCAGGCCATGCGAAAAAGCCGGCATATGCATAACGACTCGCTGTATGCCACCGTGCTGGCCGACTACTATTTTGTACATGCTGCCGATACGTCCCGGGCCGACTCTGCCCGGTGGGCCCTGGCTGCCGCCCGCCGGCTGGCCGGCCGCTATGGCGATATACGCATGCAGCTGAAATGCAGCTTTTATGAAGCTGGCGAGCTTTTTAAAAAAGGGGAGGTAGCTGCCGCGCAAAAGCAGCTGCAGCAGGTAATACAGCAAAGCCTTAACAACAGCTATACCTACCTGGCCCTTTATGCCAGCGCGCAGCTGGCCAGCTATAAAGTGCAGTTAAAACAGGCCGACTCCCTGCAATACAGGGTGAACATGGTGCAGTACGGCATAACCGGCGGTTACTGGGAGCTGGTACTGGCCGCCGCTGCCGACCTGTACACTTTTTATACCCGGCACGGGCAGGCCGCAACCGCAGCCTATTACAGCCACCTAATGCTGCATATACTTGAAAAAGAGCGGGCCGTTAAAAAACAGGGGGAGCTGGATTATATAGCCTATTACCGGCAGAACGACCGGTTGAATGCCCTGCAACTGCAGCACCGCTTACAACAGGCGCAGCTGGATCAAAAACACCTGGCCAACCGTAAACGGCAATACCTGGCAGGCGGCATGATAGTATTGCTGCTGCTGGTGGTGCTGCTGCTTACCTTTTTTTATTATGCGTATAAGCGTTCCCGTGAGAGCGGCATACAGCTTACGGAAAAGTATAAGGAGATCAGCGAAAAAAATGCGCTGCTGCAAACGCACGATGATTTCAAGAACAAGCTTATATCCCTGATAGCGCATGACTTCCGGCTGCCGCTGGTGAATATACTGGAGATCATGCATTTTTTGCAGGGGCAATCCCTGGAGCCGGCCGCAGCCACTTCACTGCTGACCGGTGTGGAGCGCAGCTCCCGTAATACACTGCACACGTTTGACAGTATTTTGCGCTGGATCAGGTCACAGCTATCCGGCTTTGTATATGCACCGGAGCCCTGCCGTTTGCACGCGCTGGTGAACGCCGCGCTGCAAAGCCTTGCGGATGTAATTACAGAAAGGCAGGTGCACGTGTATGTGCATATTCCCAATAACCTGTGCGCGCTGGCAGAGCGTGAAATGCTGCAGTTTGTGCATCGCAACTTTATTCATAATGCCGTTAAGTTTTCGCCCCGCAATGGCAGCATTTACATAACAGCAGGGGTAGAAAACGGGCAGGTAACCGTAACGGTAACGGATGAAGGCAGCGGCATACCCGATCACCTGCTGCCGCACCTGTTTGAATACCATACAGATAGCCGCTCGCCTAAAAGTAAACAGCAGGGCGCAGGACTGGCGCTTATTATTTGCAGGGACTTTTTGGGTATGATGCAGGGCAGCGTACATGTTGCCAATACGCCGCACCGGGGCGCTGCATTGTCCTATACGCTGCCTGCAGCACACTGTATAAACAACCGTGAAAGCAGCTGATGAATGCGTAGTATCATATGCTACATACTGTTTTGTGCCGGCTTATTCCTGGCAGCCTTCCGGGCCCGTGCCCAGTCTGCCGAGATAGCTGCGCTCCGCAAAAGCCTGCCCCACGCAAAGGATAGCATGGCCTATGTGGATATGCTGAACCAGCTGGGGGTGTACTATCATTTAAGTAATATAGACAGCTGCTTTCTGCTGGCTACCAAAGCCCGGGAAATAGCCGTGCGGCTGCATTACAAGCGGGGCGAAGCAGGCGCGCTCAAAAACCTGGGCATTGTGTACGGGCAACAGTTCAATACCCAGCAGGCCATTGCCTATGAGCAGGCCGCGCTATCGCTATACCTGGCCAGCGGCGACTCAGCCAACGTATGCCATATGCTCAATAACCTGAGTGTTGATTATGATACAGAAGGCAATGCACCCCTGGAAGACTATTACCTGCATGCAGCCATGCGCTGGGGGCGCCACCTCTCCAACGACTCTATGTACACGCTGGTGCTCAGCAACTATATTATCAGGTACACGAACGACAGCACCCGGCAGGACTCGGTAAAATGGGCCTATAACCAGCTGCGTGCCATTACGGACCGTTATCCTTACTCACGGGAATGGCTATATGCCCGGATGTTTGAAGCCGTGAACCTGTTAAAAAACGGGCATGGCCCGGCAGGTGAAGCGCTGATCAATAAAATTGCCGATACCGCGTTGCAAAAGGGTTTCCGGCACCTGGCCATTGCCGCCTACTTCCGCATACTGGATGATTTTATTCCCATGGGCTACCCGGCCGACAGCGCGCTTTATGCAGCAAAGATATTTAAGCTATCGGAGCAGGCAGGGTACTATGAGCTGATGATGACCGTGCTGCCTTTCCTGTACCGGCATTATGAGCAGCTGCATGATGCCGGCAAAATTGCCCGGTATGGCAACGGCATACGCCGCCTGGCGCTGCACCGCCTGGCCCTGCGGCAACAGCAGCAGGAGATTAATTACCTGGATTATTTTCTGAAAGAGCAGGAAATGAAAGCTTTACAGCTGCGCAACCAAGTGCAGGAGCAGGCCATTGAAAAAAGCAACCTGCAGCGCGATACCCGCCGTATGCTTATCTGGCTGCTGGCAGCGCTACTGGTGCTGTTAACAGGTATTACCATTGTTTATTACCGCTATTACCGCAGCTCCCGCCGGTATGAGCACCGCATGGATGCCATGAACCGCTCTATAGCAGAAAAGAACCGGTTGCTGCGCGCCAATGATGATTTCAAGAACAAGCTCATATCAGTAATAGCGCACGATTTCCGTAACCCGCTGAACAATATTATCAGGATGGCGGCGCTGCTGCAAACACAAAGCCTGGACAAAGCCGCCATGGCGCAGCTGGTAGACCAGATTGCCGGTTCTGCGGCCGATACGCTGGCAGTGTTTGACAACATCCTGCGCTGGATTAAATCACAGCTGTCCGGCTTCATATATGCGCCTGCGCCCTGTCATATTCGGGCTATGATGATGGAAGCCCGGCAAAGCATACAGCATACAGCGCTGGAAAAAAATGTACACATACACATTGAGGTGCCCGAAGCCATACAGGTAGCTGCAGAGCGCGAGATGCTGCAGTTTGTGCACCGCAGCCTGTTAAACAGCGCAACCGGTTTTTCCGTCGCCGGCGGGCAGGTGCTGGTGCAGGCCGGCGCAGCGGGCGGCGCCGTAAAGGTATGGGTAAAGGTATTGAAGATCGATATTGCCAATGCTATGCCGGAGCATTTGTTTGAATACCGGGGCACAGGATATTACCAGCCTGGCCACCTGCACGATGTGGAGCTGGCCCTCGTGATCTGTAAGGATTTTATGGATAAGATGGGCGGGCATATCAGCGCAGCCCCGGAAAAGGAGGGAGAAGGGTTTACGTTTGTGTATGAACTACCGTCGTTCAGTTGAAGCATGCGCGCACGAGCGCACGTTTCAACCGAACGTAATTACGAGTTATTCAATTACGAATTACGAATTGGGCGATGAAATTTTCAGGCAACGTGCTTTGTAAATAAGATGGGGTTTTTAATATGACTGCAGGCCAGTGCTTTATAACATTAACAAATTGAATACATTATAAAGCTGCAATAGGTGCAGTAGTCTGAAAAGAACGCAACAGGCAATAAACAACACCTGTATAAAAAACAACTACGAATTACAAACCAGCACCGGTGGCTGTAATAACACGGCTCTCATTCGTAATTCGTAATTGGATAATTCGTAATTACGCACGCGTTAGCGTCCGTCATACGCCCACTTAATATAGCTTGCGCCCCAGGTAAAGCCGCCGCCAAAGGCTGCCAGCACCAGGTTATCGCCTTTCTTTAACTGCTTTTCATAATCCCACAGGCACAGGGGAATAGTACCGCCGGTGGTGTTGCCGTAGCGCGCAATGTTCATCATCACTTTGCTGTCCGGCAGCTGCATACGTTGTGCAGTAGCGTCTATAATACGTTTGTTGGCCTGGTGGGGTACCAGCCAGGCAACACTTTCAGCGGTAAGCTGGTTGCGCTTCATAATATCGTGCGCAGCTTCCGCCATGTTGGCCACGGCATATTTAAACACCATCTTACCTTCCTGGTATACAAAATGTTCGCGGTTCTGAACAGTTTCTATGCTGGCAGGTTTGGCCGAGCCGCCGGCTTTCATGTGCAGGTATTCGCGGCCGTGGCCATCGCTTTTCAGGATGCTGTCTACCAGGCCGTAACCTTCTGTATTAGGCTCCAGCAGCACGCCGGCGCCGCCATCTCCAAAAATAATGCAGGTAGTACGGTCGGTATAATCTATAATAGAGCTCATTTTATCGGCCCCGATTACCATTACTTTTTTGCAACGGCCGCTTTCAATAAAGCGCGCGCCGGTATCAAGCGCGTATAAAAAGCCCGAGCAGGCGGCATTAACATCAAACCCCCAGGCATTTTTAGCCCCGATCTTATCTGTTACTATGTTGGCGGTGGCGGGGAAAACCATATCCGGCGTTACAGTGGCCACGATCAGCAGGTCTATCTCTTCCGGGGTGATACCTCTTTTGCGGCATATTTCCAGCGCTACCGGCACGCATAATTCAGATGTTCCTTTACCTTCCCCCTTCAATAACCTTCTTTCCTTTATTCCCGTACGGGTAGTAATCCATTCATCCGTGGTATCTACCAGTTTTTCCAGCTCTTGATTGGTCAGTACATAGTCAGGAACATACCCACCCACCGCTGTAATAGCGGCCGTAATTTTACTCATATATTGGAATGATTGTTTTTAACAGGGCGTAAAAATACGATATTAAAAGAAAATCAAAAGTCTTATGTTGTCATAACTAGGCGGGAGCCCAAGTAATACACAACCACTTACGAGTTTTTCCGTAAGTTTGCGCCTTTATAAAACCTGTATGATCGCTTACCTTACCGGGAAATTAACCCTCAAATCACCTGCAATGGTGTATGTAGAAGTGCAGGGGGTGGGATATGAGGTACAGATCAGCTTAAATACCTACTCCCGTATTCAGGGACTAGAACAATGCAAGCTGCTCACCCATCTGCACATCAAGGAAGACGCCCATACCCTGTATGGCTTTTTTGATGAAGCAGAGCGCAGCATGTTCCTGCTGCTGCTGGGCGTATCGGGTATAGGCGCTTCCACCGCCCGCATGATGCTATCCTCCCTGCAGCCCGAAGACATTCAGCGCGCCATTGCCATGGAAAATGAAAAGATGCTGGAAAGCATTAAGGGCATAGGTGCCAAAACGGCAAAACGGATTATTTTAGAGCTAAAAGACAAGATAAAAAGGCAGAAGGAAACAGGCCCACAATTATCTGTAAATACAAACAATACATTGCAGGAAGATGCGTTAAATGCATTAGTGACCCTGGGAATAGCCCGTAACGTGGCAGAACAGGCTATTCAAAGGGTACTGAAGGCTGAACCACTATTGCAGGACTTGGAAGGGCTGATTAAGAAATCCCTGAAAAGTCTATAATTTTATTACCCTGACCTCTATAAAAACCTATTTCGCTTGGCAAAAAAGACATATTTAAGTGCTTTTGCAGTAATAGGCGTCGTATCTTTTTTTATTCTTGACACTGCCGCAAGGGAACGTTCGGGAAACTATTTTAAGCAGCGAAACTGGAAAACAGATACAATCGCAAAGGATACAACCCATAAAAATGATACCCTGAAATATCCTATAAAAGACAGGTACGGAAATGCTATTACCGATCCTGTCAGAAATGCCATTGACCTCAAAGACCCCGCTAATATTAAAAGAGAAGTAGAATACGATCCCGTTACCAAACAATACATTATCTCGGAAAAAATCGGCGACCAGTACTACCGGAACCCCACCTACATGAACTTTGACGAGTTTTACCGCCTGCAGGCCGATCAAAGTGAGCAAAACTACTGGCAAAAACGGGCCTCCACCCTCAGCAGCTTAAACCAGCTGGGCTCCGGTCCGGACCTGTACCGCGGCAACAGCTTGTTTGACCGCGTATTTGGCGGCAGTAAGGTGGATATACGCCCCCAGGGCAGCCTGGACCTGACCTTTGGTTACCAGGGCCAGAACATCAAAAACCCCGTGCTGGTTGAACAGGCGCGTAAGAACGGGGGCTTTGATTTTGACATGAACATTAACATGAACGTAACCGGTAAAATAGGAGATAAGCTAAAGCTGATCACCAATTACAATACCCAGAGCACCTTTGACTTTGAGAACCAGATAAAGCTGGAGTACACCGGTTACGACGATGAGATCATAAAAAAGATAGAAGCAGGTAACGTAAGCTTTCCGCTGCGCAGCCAGCTGATTTCCGGCGTGCAATCACTGTTTGGTATCAAAACCCAGCTGCAGTTTGGCCGCCTTACCGTAACCAGCGTACTTTCTAACCAGAAATCGCAGAAGCAGAACCTGATGCTGAAAGGCGGCACCCAGGTGCAGGACTTCACCATCCGGGCCGACGAGTATGAAGATAACCGCCACTTCCTGCTGGCGCAGTTTTTCCGGGACACGTTCAACTATGCCATGTCTAACCTGCCGGTGATCCGCTCCCTCTCTTACATTAACCGTATAGAGGTATGGGTAACCAATAAAACCGGCGCCACCACCCAAACCAGGGATGTAGTGGGTTTAATGGACCTGGGCGAGTACAAACCTTATAACACCAACCTGCAGGTGCTTACCAGCTCTAAGCTGCCGGCCAACGGGGTTAACAACCTGTTTAGCCAGCTGGCGAACGACCCTGCCAGCCGCTTTACAGGTACAGTAGTAAGCCGCCTGTTAAGCCTGGGCCTGAAACCGGTACAGGAATTTGAAAAAACCTTTGCCCGTAAGCTGGACTCCACTGAATATACCGTGAACCGGCAGCTGGGCTACATTTCCTTAAACCAGCAGCTGCAGCCGGATGAGGTGCTGGCCGTAGCTTACCAATATACCTACAATGGCCGCGTGTACCAGGTAGGGGAGTTTTCCCAGGATGTGCCGCCGGATCAGAACAACAGCGCTAACCAGCAGATACTGTTCCTGAAGCTGCTCAAAGCCACTTCTGCCCGGCCTACGCTGCCCATCTGGGACCTGATGATGAAGAACGTTTATTCTACCGGCGCTTTCCAGATAAACCGGCAGGACTTTAAGCTGGATGTATACTACAAAGACCCCGGCACCCAGGACCGCGCGCCCAGCGACAAACGGTATATACCCGATGCCCAGGGCCAGTATGCCGGCGCACCTATTATCACTATCCTGAACCTGGACCGCCTTAATAACCAGAATGACCCCCAGCCCGATGGTGTTTTTGACTATGTGGAGGGCTACACCATCAACTCGCAAACCGGGCGGGTAATGTTCCCGCAGCTGGAGCCCTTTGCCGACGGGCTTAGAAAGGCCTTTGGCGGCAACCCAACGCTGGAAAAGCAATATCTCTATAACGTACTGTACGACTCTATCAAAGTAGTGGCGCAGCAGTTCCCGCAGCTGAACCGTTATGTGCTCAAAGGATCGTATAAGTCGGCCAATTCATCGGAAATATCACTGGGCGGCTACAACATACCACCCGGCTCCGTAACGGTAACCGCCGGCGGGCAAATGCTCCGCGAAAATGTGGATTATATTATTGACTATAACCTGGGCCGTATAAAAATCATTAACGGCGGCGTGCTGAACTCCGGCGTGCCCATTAACGTACAGTTTGAGAACAATGCGCTGTTTGGCCAGCAGGTACGCAACTATTTCGGCACCCGCCTGGATTATTATGTAAACGATAAGCTGAGCCTGGGCGGCACCATGGTGCGTATGAGCGAGCGGCCCTACTACCAGAAGGTGAACTACGGGGAAGATCCCATTAAGAACACGGTAATGGGGCTGGATGTAAACTATAACTCCGAGTGGAAAGGCCTTACCCGCCTGCTGGATAAGCTGCCCAACTACAGCACCAATACGCCCTCCAACATCCTGTTCACAGGTGAGGTGGCGCGCCTGTTCCCGGGCCACAGTAAGCTGGTGAATGCTGCCGGCAGCAGCTCCGGCCAGGTGTATATTGATGATTTTGAAGGTTCGCAGAGCGGGTATGATCTTAAATTCCCCGCTACTAGCTGGGTGCTGGCCTCTACTCCCAGCGGCGCTACAGATGCCAACGGCAACGTGCTGTTCCCCGAAGCAGACCTGAACGACTCGCTCGACTATGGTAAAAACCGCGCCAAGCTGGCCTGGTATATCATTGAGCCAACGCTGCAGGTGCCCAAGTCGCCCGGCCTGCCTGCCAACATCTCGGTGAAGGAGCAATCGGACCCGCGGGTACGCCTTGTTTACCAGAAAGAAATATTTCCTAAACGCTCTACCGACTTCGGGCAAAGCCAGCTAAGCACATTAGACCTGGCCTATTACCCCACGGAAAGAGGGCCTTACAACTTCTCTTACCGGCCTTCTGATATTGATGCCAACGGGCGTTTGAAAACACCGCAGCGTAAATGGGCCGGTATTATGCGTTCCATTGATAACAGTGATTTTGAAACTGCCAACGTGGAGTTCATAGAGTTCTGGATCCAGGATCCTTTTATTGAAAACCCGACCAGCACGGGCGGTCAGCTGTATTTTAACCTGGGTAATGTGTCGGAAGATGTGCTGAAAGACTCCCGTAAAATGTTTGAGAACGGCCTGCCCAATCCAAGCCAGAACGCGAACCAGCTGGACTCTTCCCACTGGGGCCGCATACCCAAATACCAGCAGCAGCTTACACAGGCTTTTGATAATGATCCCAACATCCGCGCTTACCAGGATGTGGGTTACGACGGCTTGCGCTCTACCGGCAACACGGGCGATGAACGCTATTTTTACCGCGATTACCTGGCCAAGCTGGCCGCCAGCTTTGGCACCAGCTCCGCCATTTACCAGCAGGCCTACAACGACCCTGCTAATGACGACTACCATCACTACCGCGGCGATGATTATGACCGGGAGGGCCTGGGCATATTACAGCGTTATAAAAACTACAGCAACCCGGAAGGCAACTCCCCGGTGTCCAATAACAACTCGCAGTATTCATCTGCAGCCACTAACATACCCGAGTCTGAGGACCTGAACCGCGATAACACCATGAATGAAACGGAAGAATACTTCCAGTACCGCGTGAACCTGAAACCCAACATGCAGATAGGGGAGAACTATATAGTGGATAAGGTGGTTGCTGATGTAACCCTGCAGGATGGCAACACGGCACATGAAACATGGTACCAGTTTAAGGTGCCGGTGAACCAGTACGACCGCCGTGTAGGCAACATACCGGATTTTAAATCCATCCGCTTTATGCGTATGTTCCTTACCGGCTTCCAGGACTCTGTGGTAGTGCGTTTCGGCAAGCTTGACCTGGTGCGCAACCAGTGGCGCCGTTACATGTACAAGCTGCAGCCCGGCGATCCTGTACCTATTGACGAAGGCACCAAGTTCAATACAACCGCGGTGAACATTGAGGAAAACTCCTCCCGCACGCCTGTTCCGTATCTGATACCGCCCGGCGTAACCCGGCAAAACACCATCAGCACCAACAACACCACGTTGCAGCTGAATGAGCAGGCCCTGTCTATGCAGGTATGTAACCTGAAGGATGGCGACAACCGCGGCGTGTACAAGAACCTGGGCCTTGACATGCGCCAATATAAACACCTGCAGATGTACATTCACGCAGAGGCGGTAGATAATCCTACCTCTTTGAAGGATGGAGAGCTGCGCGCCATTGTACGCCTGGGCAGCGACTTTGTAAGCAACTACTACGAATACCAGATACCGCTGAAGGTAACGCCCTGGGGCAAGACGGGCGATGCGTACGTTGTTTGGCCCGAGGCCAACGACCTGGACCTGGAGCTGTCCAAGCTGGCCAACCTGAAACAGCGCCGTAACCTGTGCGACAGCTGCTCGCCGGTGCTGCCCTACACCGAAATGGACGGCGCCAACTATATGAGCGTAGTGGGTAACCCCAGCCTGGGCGACGTAAGAAGCGTAATGATAGGCGTGTACAACCCTAAAAACGACGGGTTGGAAAAATGCGCCGAAGTATGGTTCAATGAAATGCGCCTGACCGACTTTGATGAAAAAGGCGGTTACGCCGCCACTGCCCGTATGGACCTGCAGCTGGCCGACCTGGGCACCGTAAGCGTGTCCGGTAATATGCACACTGCCGGTTTTGGTAATATTGACCAGCGCGTGAATGAGCGCTTCCGCGATAACTACCTGCAATACGATGTAGCTGCCAACCTTGACCTGGGCAAGCTGCTGCCCAAGAAAATGGGCATATCCATACCGGTGTACGCAGGCTACTCCCAGTCTGCCAGCAACCCGGAATACGACCCGTATGACCTGGATATTAAGCTGAAAGATAAGTTGCGATTGGCGCGAACGAGCGCGGAGCGGGATTCGATTAAACGCGATGCGCAGGACTTTACTTCCATCAAGAGCCTGAACTTTACCAACGTGCGAAAGCTGAACCAGGGCAAACCCAAATTAAAGCTATGGGACCTGGAGAACTTTGACATCAGCTACTCGTACTCGCAAACATACAGCCATAACCCGCTTATAGAAAATGATGTGCTTACGAAGCACCGGGGTGGCCTGGGCTATAACTATGCCGGGCAAAGCAAGTTCTTAATGCCGTTTAAAAAGCTGTTCAAAACCAAAACGCACTGGCTTGACCTGGTACGCGACTTCAACATCAACTATGTGCCTTCCATTATCAGCTTCAGGGCAGATATTACGCGGCAGTTTGGCGCTACCCGCATCCGCAATGTTGGCGGCGACGGCACCTATAAGCTGCCCGAAACCTATAACAAATACTTTACGTTTGACCGCTACTATGGCCTGAAGTGGGACCTTACCCGCAGCCTTACCATTGACTTTAATGCAGTGACCAATACGCGCATTGATGAACCCGAAGGCCGTATTGACACCAAGGCTAAACGCGACAGCGTGCGGCATAACCTGTTTAAGTTTGGGCGTACCACCAATTACTTCCATTCCGCCAACATTACCTATACGCTGCCCACCAGCAAAATACCGGCCCTTACCTGGACCAACATTGCCCTGGGCTACAGCACGGAATACCGGTGGACAGGCGCTTCCCGCCTGGCGCTGGAATTGGGTAACGCCATTGAAAATACGCAGAACCGTACGGTAACGGCGGAATTTAAGTTCTCTGAGCTGTATAACAAATCCAAGTTCCTGCGCAGGGTTACCAACAACGGGCCTTCCGGCAATAACCGGAACCGGAGCAACAACATGCAGAACCAGAATATGCAGGGCAACCAGCAGAATAAGCAACAGCAGCAGAAGAAAGATGAGGAAAGCGAAGAGCTGCCGCCGCTGGTGAAAGCCGCGCTAAGGCCGCTGCTGTCGATAAAACGCATTGCCATTAACTATTCTGAAAATGCGGGCACACGACTGCCGGGGTATATAGACAGTGTTAAGGCGCTGGGCATGAACTGGGCTTCGATGGCGCCGGGCCTCGGCTTTGTATTTGGCGCGCAGCCTAATAAAGCCTGGCTGGATAATTTTGCCAAAAAGGGACTGATAACACCGGACACCCTGTTTAACGTGCAGTTTCAGCAGCAGTTTACCCAGCGGCTGGATGCGCAGGCGCAGCTGGAACCCATTCCCGACCTGCGTATAGACCTGAATATTACCAAATCGTTTACCAAAACGCATACAGAGCTGTTTAAAAATGCAACAGACACGCTAGGTAATATACTGGGCTTTGAGCACCTGAGCCCTTATGATGCGGGTGGCTTTGAGATCACCTACATAGCCATTAAAACCCTGTTCGGCAAGATCGACGCGGAAAGCGGTATGTCCAAAACCTTCCAGAACTTTGAGAACTACCGCCTGGCTATATCGCGCCGCCTGGCTGCACAAAACCCGTATAACCAGGGCGCGCCTACGCAAAACACCAAAGACCCCACCTATTACTACGGTTACAGCCGTTATGCGCAGGATGTGCTGATACCCGCCTTCCTGGCGGCTTATACCGGCAAGGACCCGGAAAAAATAGGACTGCTGAAGCAAAGCAACGCCAATGTGCGCAGCAACCCGTTCAGCAACTTTATACCCAAACCTAACTGGCGCATCACCTATAACGGGTTAACCAAGCTGGAACCGTTCCGGAACGTATTCACCAACTTTGTGCTTACGCATGCCTATACCGGTACGTTAAGCATGAACTCTTATAATACCGCGCTGCTGTACGAAGATCCGCGCCTGGCAGGCTATCCCGGGTTTATAGATACAGTGTCGGGCAACTACATTCCTTACTTCCTGGTGCCTAATATCACCATGACGGAGCAGTTTGCGCCGCTGATAGGTTTTGATATGACCTTCACCAATAGCCTGAATGCCCGCCTGGAGTTCCGTAAGAGCCGCTCCCTGAGCCTCAGCCTTATAGATTATCAGCTTACAGAGCTGCGCTCAACAGAAGTTATAGTGGGCGCGGGCTATCGTATGCGTGGGTTCCCGATGCCGTTCCGCATAGGAAAAAACGGGGGTAAGAAATTAGAAAATGATATGAACTTCCGGCTGGATCTCAGCTATCGTGATGACCGGACAGTGAATAACCGCCTGGATGCCGACCTGGTAATACCTACCAGCGGGCAAAAGGTAATAGGCATAGCGCCGTCTATTGATTATGTGGTGAACAACCGCCTGAACCTGCGCTTCTTCTATGACCGCAGGCAAACCATACCGGTTATATCCACGGCCTATCCCGTTACTAATACCCGGGGAGGTATAACATTGCGGTTTATGCTGGCACAGTAGTATCAGCAACTTGCGGCAGGGAGCCCGGTGTACTGGAAACGTTGCAGGCAGCATGCCGATGGTTGTGCGACCTCCGGTGCGCCCCGGGCGCAATGGTTCTCTAACTAATTATTCGAGCAGGATTAATAAAAGAGGGCTGACCACCAGGATCAGCCCTCTTTTATTATTATTCATTCTTAATTATTAATTAATTCTCTACCGGCTCTTCCACGTTCAGCTTCAGCACCTGGCTGGTCCAGCTGCGGATCTCATCACACAGGCCTGGCGTATCGCCCAGCTTTTTTCCGTAGGAGGGTATCATTTCTTTCAGCCTGGCCTTCCATTCCGGGGTGGCCATTTGTGTTTTAAAGCAGCGCTGCAACAGGTCCAGCATAATAGATACCGCTGTAGAAGCGCCGGGCGATGCGCCCAGCAGGGCAGCAATAGAGCCATCGGCAGCGCTTACCACCTCTGTACCAAACTCCAGCACGCCGCCGTGTTCGGGATCTTTTTTAATGATCTGCACCCGCTGTCCGGCAGTTTCCAGGTCCCAGTCCTCCATTTTAGCGTGCGGTACAAAAGCGCGTAAGGCTTCCATACGGTCTTCCGGCGACTGGCGTACCTGCTCTATCAGGTACTTGGTAAGGGGAATATTGTCAAAGCCCGCTGCCAGCATGGGGCGGATGTTATAGTATTTGATAGAGAGCGGCAGGTCCAGGAAAGAGCCGTGCTTCAGGAATTTGGTGGAGAACCCGGCATAAGGGCCAAACAGCAATGCTTTTTTACCGTCAATTACCCGGGTATCTAAGTGTGGTACCGACATGGGCGGCGCGCCTACAGACGCCTTGCCGTACACCTTGGCCGCGTGTTGTTCAATTACTTCCGGGTTGTTGCAAATGAGCCACTGTCCGCTAACCGGGAAACCGCCAAAGCCTTTGCCTTCCGGTATGCCGGATTTTTCAAGCAGGGGCAGGGAACCGCCGCCGGCGCCTATGAATACAAATTTGGTTTTAACAGTGCGTTTTTTACCGGTAGTGGCATTTTTAACGGTAATGGCCCAACGCCCGTCCTCCTCCTGTTCAATATCACGTACTTCATGGGCGGTATAGATCTTTACACCCTTCTGGTTCCAGAGATAGGCGCACAGCTCGCGGGTAAGCGCGCCAAAGTTCACATCTGTGCCGGCCTCCATACGGGTAGCAGCTACCTTTTGGTTAGGATCGCGGCCTTCCATTACCAGGGGCATCCACTTAGCCAGGGTGTGGGGATCTTCAGAATATTGCATGCCTTTAAACAGGGCATTGCCTTCCAGCGCTTTTTGCCGCTGGTGCAGGTAACTTACATTAGGGGCGCCCCACACAAAGCTGATGTGCGGTACGCTGCGTATAAAGTTCTCCGGTGATTTAATAAGCCCACCCTGAACCAGGAAAGCCCAAAATTCTTTGGAAACTTCAAAAGATTCTGCAATCTTAATGGCCTTGGCAATATCTACGGTGCCATCCGGCTTTTCAGGGGTATAATTCAGTTCACAAAAGGCAGAGTGGCCTGTGCCTGCATTGTTCCATGCATCTGAACTTTCACCTGCAATAACATCCAGTCTTTCAAAGATTTCAATGGTCAGTTCGGGTTGTAATTTTTTCAATAACACACCCAGGGTAGCGCTCATGATACCAGCTCCAATTAACACAACATCAGGCGCAGCTTTTGAAGACATATATTAAAAGGTATTATTTACGTTTTTCCGCCGCAAAATTAATAGGATTATACCTAAAACAAAACAGTCCCGGCTATAAGCGCGGGACTGTTAACAAAATCTTTCTCTACGTTTCAGCATCAGCTGTAGCTTAGGGAATAGCCGGCATCACTGCTCCAGGCCTTGTCCATGGCCCAACGGCCATATTTGTTCTGCCGGGATCTTTCTGCATAAAAGCGCCATTCCCGTTTCCACCTGGGATAGTACAGGCGTAATAACAAAATTGTTACAAATGTAAGCATAGGGATTTCGGTTATGGATTATAGGATAGTTAGTTTCTTCTTAAACATTGTAACTGAAAAAATTAATATGGCTTAAATATATGCAATGTTTCAAATATATTCAAAATATATAAACTATAAAATAACATTTTCATGTCAATTCCTCATTTTCCTGTTATTTTCTGTGATAATAGTAGGCGCTTGCCTGCTGCAGGGGTGTTAGCACCAGGTCATTGATGCAAACATGAGGGGGCAGGGAGGCGCAGTAAAAGATCACATCCGCTACATCCTCAGCGCTCAGCGGGGTTAGCCCTTTGTACACATCCCGGGCTTTCTGCTCATCGCCTTTGAAGCGCACCAGGGAAAATTCCGTTTCCGCGGCGCCGGGGCATATGCCTGTTACTTTTATACCATAGGGCAGCAGGTCTATGCGCATACCCAGGGTAATGGCATCTACCGCGGCTTTGCTGGCGCAATACACATTGCCTTTGGCATAGGTTTGCCGCCCCGCAATAGAGCCCAGGTTAATGATATGGCCTTTGCCCTGTGCTTTCAGCCAGGGAATAACCGCGCGGGACACATACAGCAGTCCTTTTACATTAGTGTCTATCATGGCATTCCAGTCGTCGGTGCTGCCTTCGTCAATAGGGCTGAGGCCAGCGGCCAGCCCGGCGTTATTGATCAGCACTGCTACCTGTTTCCATTGCTCCGGTATGCCGCCCAGTATATCCGTAACCGTTTGCTCATTACGCACATCAAAGGCCAGGGGCAGCACATGAATGCCGTATTGCTGTTCCAGCCCGGTTTTTAATTCCTGCAGGCGTTCCTGCCTGCGGCCGGTAATAATCAGATCATATTTATGCCGGGCAAATTTTTCAGCACAAGCCTTTCCAAAACCGGCAGTAGCGCCGGTAATAAGTACAATAGCCATTAGGAAGCGGTTTTTAAATGATAATGCTAAGATACTAACAGCGGCCGATAGTGCAGTAACATCCCGTTAGTACTATACGTTATAGGGCTGAAATTCCATTTTAACTTTATCTTTTCCGTTAAAACGCAGTTCAAATGAGATCGTGCTTCCTGCTGCTTTTTCTTATCCTGTTCCTGCCTGGCATTACATTTAGCCAAAGTACCATACCTTTTCAGCTGCTGCCATCGGGCCACATACTTGTAGCCGCCAGCATAGACGGGGTAACGGGCAGGTTTATATTTGACACCGGCGCGGGTTTAACAGTGCTCACTAAAAAGTTCTTTGACCGTTTAAAGCATACCGCGCCTATAGACGGCGGTTTTACGGCCTTCCGGGCTACCGGGGAGCGGTTGGATGTAGACCTTTATACTGTACGTGATTTTAAGCTGGGAAACCTGCACAAAACAGTGTCAGAGATAAGCTACCTGGATGTAGACCTGGGCGGCGCAGACGGTATTATTTCCCTGAAGCTGATGGAGCAGCAGCCTTTTACCATTGACTTTGATAAGAAAGTGATCCGGCTCGAAACGCCGCAACAGCTTGCAGCCATAAGGAAAGCCGGCCGCATTGTTCCGCTGCAGCTGGAGCAGTCGCACGGTAAAGCGCTCGATATGTTTGCCTATTTCCGGGTGAATGATACGCTTACCCTGCAATTTTCGCTGGACAGCGGTGCGGGCAAAGATGTGTACAGGATAAATTCAAAATACCTGCAGCGCCTGGGTATAGATGCGGGCGATACTACGCTGGTCAGGAAAAAAGAAAGGAAGAGCGAGATCAACGCCGCATTTACTTCCAGCATTTACTTTACCACTGTGAAGAAAATTGCCGCTGCCGCAGCCCCCGGTATAAATGTTATTAATGTGCCGGCGCAGTTTGTAGACGGCCTGATATACGATGGCATTATGTGGATCAACTGGTTAGCTCCCAGGATTACTATTGACATTCCCGGTGAGCAGCTGATCTTGTAATTTAACGAAGCAGGGTTACGGTGCCTTTCCTGGAAACGGTTTGGCCGCTCAGGTCTTTGCCCTGCAATATCCATACATAGGTGCCGGCCGCTGCTGGGTGGCCGTTTACAGCGCCGTCCCAGCCAATGCGGAAATCAACAGAGGAGTACACCAGCTGTCCCCACCGGTCGTAAATGCGGAAGTAGTCATACTGTACAATGCCCACCGGTATAAACCGGAAGCGGTCGTTCTGCCCGTCGCCGTTGGGGGTAAAGGCGTTCGGAACATAAAGATCAGGCCCCAGGTAGTATTTTACGTTCAATGTATCATACCCCACGCAGCCCTGCTGGTTGCTTACCTTAAGCAGGTATTGAATATCCTTGTCATAATCCACCACAGGATCTGCAATACCCGGATTACTGAGGCCGTAAGGAGGCGTCCACTGGTAAAACTCGCCGCCGCTGGCGTAAAGCGGCAGCAGCTGTCCCCGGGTTAGTATGGTATCATTACCCGCATAGGGTTTTACCTGGTACACGGTTAAATTAAGTGTGGCGGTTTTGCTGCAGCCTTTATCTGTTTCCAGCGTAAGCGTAATCGTATATACGCCCCTGTTAGGATATGTGATATTTACCAATGAGCCGCTGGCCTGGGCGTCGGGCATACCCAGGTCCCAGCTGCGGGAGGTAATGTTACCGTACGTATAGCTGGAGGTGTCGCGCAGGGTAATAGGTTCTCCGCTGCACATGCCGGTTACTGTAAAGCCGGCGCGCAGGCCGGGGTAGTTGTTAATAATGCCCCTGCTGCTGTCTACACAGGGCAGGCCCCGGTTCACCACCAGTTTAATGGGATAGCTGCCGGTATCGGGGTAGGTGTGGTAAAACACCTGCTTGTCATAAGTAGTGGTATCTGTACCGTCGCCAAAGTTCCAGTAGTAGCTGGAGGTAAAGCCGGCATTGCTGAAGTTTGGAATAGCCACCCGCAGGTCGGCTGTATCTGTGCAGTTATTCAGTACACTCTGCAGGTTAGCCCGTACATCGGCTTTACAACTGAATACCGTGAGCAGAATGTCTTTATGATGGCTGCCGATGTATTGTTTTGTAACACGGTCGAATTCATTCACGCATACAGATACTACAAATTTGCCGGGGCGGTCCGGCGTGCCGGTTAGCAATCCATTATTGTTAATGCTGATGCGGGGTGCGCCGCCCATGGGATTAGCGCCCGAGTAAGGCGGTATATAGTCTACAAGGTCGTCGTAGGGCGGCGGGTTGGTGGTGTTGGTTTCATTACGGGCGGCGCCGCCGGTTAAGGCGCTGCAAAGGCTATAGGTAAGGCTGTCGCCATCAGGGTCGGTGGCCGCATAATCATACCTGAAAGGGAAGTCGGCGCATATAACAATGGCTACATCTTTGCTGAAATAAGCGCTGTTATTATTAGGCCTGCTTTCCGTACCGGGAATAATGGTGTAGTAAGTGCTGCCTTCCTGTTCAGAGTTGTAAATATTGGCCAGCTTTTCACCGCGGCAACAGCGCTGGTAAGCTACATAATAACCGCCGTATTGCGGCGTAAGATCAATGGTATCGCGGTAAAAGGCTGCTTCGAGATGTTGTGTTTGCGGGGCAAGACAGGGGTTTTTCAATGTATCAAACAACGGCCTGGTTTCCTGAATATATAGCACCACCGGGGCAATGGCGCGCTGCCCGGAGGCAGTGTACACGTTTATAACCACGGGGTTTTCAAAATGATCCAGGCAGCCCTGCCTGTCGCCGCAGGTAAAATCCGCATCGCGGTAAAGCTTTAAGGTAATCAGGTAGCGGTATTTTCCCGTAATGCCGTTATATCCTACGGTTTGATAATAGATTTCCCCTCCAATTATATGGTAAGCAACTGCTACAACGTGGATCAGGCAGCAGCCAAAAACGAGTAGGAGGAATTTGCTCATGAGGTAGGGGCACAGGCCTCTTTGAATGTACTAAAAAAATAGCAATCCGTGAAAAGAAATCGATGAATGGAAAATCGTGGAAATTGAAGCGGGGCGCAGCAAAGCGCGGTTTGGGCACCGCTTGTTTTTGCCTGCTCACACGTGTTGTTTTTTTCTAACGTATAAGCGTAACTGTTCCTTTGCGAAGCAGTGTATTACCATGAATATCCTGGCCCTGAACTACCCAAACATAGGTGCCTACGGCAGCCGGGTGCCCATTTACAGTGCCATCCCATCCCTTTAAATATTCTGTATTGGAGTACATGGATTTACCCCACCGGTCAAACACGCGGAAAAAGTCCATGTGTACAATGCCCACAGGCAGGGGACGGAAAATATCATTCTGGCCATCGCCGTTGGGAGAGAAGGCGTTTGGAACGTAAATGTCCGGGCCTACAATAAAGCGCAGGTGAATATCATCTGTGGCAAAGCAGCCTTCTTCAGTATATACCGTAACGGTATAGGTAATATCGTGGTTAATGAGCGTAAGCGGCGTATCTATATCCGGATCGCTTAATCCATCTACCGGCGACCATGCATAACGCGCGCCGCCGGTAGCATGCAGGCGGAAAGGCTGGTCCTTTATAAGAATGGTGTCATTGCCTGCAAAGGCAGGTACAGGCGGTGTTACGTTTATCTTCACCGTATCGTTTACCGGTTTTGGACAGCCCA
This sequence comes from Chitinophaga sp., assembly GCF_035761305.1. Classification (GTDB taxonomy): domain Bacteria; phylum Bacteroidota; class Bacteroidia; order Chitinophagales; family Chitinophagaceae; genus Chitinophaga. The sequence goes on from NZ_DASTRI010000089.1 coordinate 49,320, forward strand.
GTACATCGGTTACGGTTACAATAAAATCCGTAGTGGTTAAGGGGCTGGCAACGGTTACGGAACGCGTGGGCGCTGAAAGCACATCGGCAGGCGTCCATATGTATGACGAGCCGCCGGTGGCGCGCAGGGTTACCTTGTCGCCGTAACAAATGGTGGTGTCTTCACCGGCATACGCATGCGGCGGATCCACCACTTTAAAGTTTACGGTATCGCGGGTAAAGCAGGTGCCCAATGTTACCTGCATCATATAGGAGGCGGCAGGCGGCGGCGGTGTAACGCTGGCATTGGGGCTGTTGGCTATCACGGTATTATTGCCCAGGTCCGACCAGGCGTACTGGTAATCGCCATCTGCCACAGCGCGCAGGTGCAGCGTGTCACCGGTGCACACCGTACTATCCGGCTGGGTGGTAACCAGCAGGGTGTCCTTTACGTCAATGGCTACACGCTGGCTGTTCACGCAGCCTGTAGCGTCGGTGAATGTTACAGTGTAAGCAGTGTCTACCTTCGGTCTTACAACCGGTGTGGCAGTATTGGCGCCGGTAATAAAATAGTTGTTTGGCGCCCAGCTGTAGGTGCCGGCAACAATGCTGGAGGCCTGCAGCTGCAGTGCATTATTATGGCAAAGCGGTGTGTCGCTGGTAGTTGTAAGCGGCGGTTTGTCGTAAATGGTTACGGTATCATAATAGGTGCGCTCGCAGCCGTTCTTTGTGCGCACCAGCAGCTCCACATTGTATTTTCCCGGCGCTGTGTACTGGTAGGCAGGGTTGCCAACCATCAGCGCTGTATCGTTGGTAGCAGCAGGATCGCCGAAATCCCACCGGTAATAATCAATATTATCCGTGCGGCTGCTGGTGGTGGAGGTATTACGGAATTGCGTGGGTTTAGTGGTGCATAAGCCGCTTGCAGAAAAATCAGGCTTAAACAAAGGGTATACATATACCGTGGCAGTAGCGCTGTCGCCGCAGCTGCTGGCACGGTCAACATACAGCTTTACGGTATATACGCCATCTCCCCTGTAGGTATGCGGCAGATCGTCGGTGCTGGTGGTGGTAAGGGTATCGCCATCACCAAAATCCCAGAAATAGGTTTTGCCCGGCGTACTGTTATTAATGAAGTTTATGGTATAGCCCGAGCAGTCGGCATATTTATCCGGCATGGCGGCGGTTACCAGCCGCGTACAGGTGGTAACCGTAATATGAAAATCTTTGCGGTGAACGCCCAGCAGCTGACTGCCGCGGTATTCCTTTACACAAACAGTGATCACGTATTTGCCGGCTGGCGGTGCAATACCGGAAATAATGCCTGTGTTGGGATCAATGAAAACATCGGCGCCCAGCGGTTTGTCGCCGTTATACGGGTTTTTGTAAGGCACTGCGCTATAGGGAGGCGCTACAGCGGGCGGCGGTACGCCGGTATTGGTGGTTTGGCCGCCGCCTAAAGCATCGCAAAAGCTGTATTCCAGGCGGTCGCCATCAGGGTCTACGGCAGAAAAATCATAAGTGAACTTTTTGCCGGCACATATAACCACGGCCTGGTCTTTGGCAAATACCGGGCTGGAGCTGCCTATAATACCATTGTTACGGCCAGGCAGCTCGGCTATATAGGTAGCGCCGTTACCAGGGTGATTGTTATCGTTGGGAATGTGCGTGTCAATAACGTTCTCAATAAAGTTATCGCGGCAGCAGCTCTGGAACGCCACCGTATACCCCTGGTCGTTATCCGGTACCGTAATGGTGCCTTCAAAAATACCGATCTCAAAACACACGCTGGGCGGGTTTACAATACAGGGGTCTACCAGCGCGGAGCTAACGGTTTGAATAGCTCCTTTGCGGGCAAACTGGTAGTTGCCTGCCTGCGAGCCATTATCCTTGCTGTATATGGTAAAATACACGCTGGGCGGCATTTGCGCTACATTGCCGCCCGGGTTGCCGCATATGCGGAACAGCTTTAGCGTAACCAGGTACTGGGTTTGACCATTGCTGGTGCCCAGGTATTTGTAATACATTTCCCCGCCAATAATATGAGAAGCCCGTACAGCAAGTGCACCGGCTAAAAATATTATTAGTAAAGAAATGCGTTTCACGTGTGTGCCTGAATTTATTTGGGTTGAATGTTACGGTTATTTACTGGTTACAAAACTCAACAAACTGCTGCAACGCCAATGAGGTTTCCTTTGCCATCTCCCACATGCCCATATGGCCGGTGTGCTCAAAAATATGAACGCTGCTTTTACCCGGCAGTGTAAGCTGCGGCAGCACACTTTCCAACGTAACGGCAGTATCATCTTTACCCAGTATAAACAGCGCGGGTACCTGCAGCTGCGCTAATACGGCTTTACGGTCGGGCCGTTGCATCATGGCTTCATAATAAGCTATCAGCGCTTCTACCCGGCAATGCATGCCCATTTGTATCAATGCTTCTACCAGCTCTGGCCGGGTGCTTTTGGTATGCGGACTAAACATACCGGGCGTTGCCTGCCGTAAAAAAGCTTCTGCGCCATATTGCTGCATGAGCTTAATGGACTTGCGGCGGGCGTCCTGCTTTTCGGCGGTATCTGCCAGCGCGGTGGAGTGGAATAATCCCAACCCCAACAGCTGCTGCGGGTATTTTTCTGCAAATGCCAGCGCTATATAGCCGCCCATAGAATGACCTATTATAATGGCCTTTTCAATGCCTTCTGCTAACATAACCGCATGTACGAAATCTGCCATGCTTTCCATCGTCAGCGGCTGGGTAAGCGGTGAGCGGCCGCTGCCCGGCAGATCTGGTGTTATTACGCAGCAATGGGGCTGCAGGTTATTTTGCTGCTGCAACCAAACTTCACTGTTTTCGGGGAAACCATGCAGCAGTATTACAGGTGTGCCGGTGCCGTTTACCTGGTAAGCGCCGCTGTATGCTGTATTGTTAATTTCCTTCCACATAAGCTTTTCTGTTAGTAAACCGGAGAATAATGGAGTATATAATTAACAAGATACAAAATATCAGTGCGCCCCTGGAAATGAGATCACCGTACTTCACATAGAACGTAAAAGAGGTGGCTGGTGTTACATTGGCTTTAATAACGGCTTCCTGCCAGTAGGGCTGCGGTTCCTGCAAATCGCCCAGGGGCGTAATAAAGCAGGAAATGCCAGTGTTGGCGCTGCGTGCTATCCAGCGCCGGGTTTCAATGGCGCGCAGGCGCGCATATTGCAGGTGCTGGCGGTGGCCTTCGGTATTGCCCCACCAGCCGTCATTTGTTATAATAAATAACAGGCCGGCGCCCAGGCGCACATGTTCTGCTACAAATTCGCCGTAAATAGACTCATAACATATAGTGGGGAAGGCTTTAATATGTTCAGTGGTGTTTTCCAGTACATCCACACCAGGGGTGCGGCCATAGCTGCCGGTAATGCCGCCCATGTCCAGCGCCCAGCTTTCCATGAACTTCAGGTAACGCGAGTAGGGGATCAGCTCTACTCCCGGCACCAGCCTGGATTTATGATATATCTGTATGATATTGGAAGTGTCTATCTGCAAAGCGGTGTTAAATGCGTCAAAGTAACCGTCGTTATCCATTGGCCGGGCAGAGTAGGGGGCTTCATCTTTATTATCATAATGTTTAAGCGTAGTTGCGCCGGTGATCAGCTTAGCATTGGGATATTGGCGCAGCATGGTACGTATTGCCTGCACGGAAGGCTGCTCGTTGAGCATATGTTCCCAGGCGCCGCGGGGAAACAGGGCTGTTTCCGGCCATACAATATATGCGGTATTGCTGTCGGCCATTTGCCGGGTAAGGCGCATCAATTTCTCCAGCTGCTGTGTTTCTGCGCCTTCAGCAAACTTGTCGTACGGGTCAATGTTGGGTTGCACTACCACTATGGAAAGACTTTTTGGCCCGCCTTTGAACGGCTGCTGCAGCTGGTACCGTACACCGGTTGTAAAGCTGAGTATGAACGGCAAAATAAAAACAGCGGCAGGTTTCCAGCCTTCTTTCCATACCAGGGTGGCAAAGGGCACTTTATACTGCCTGCGTTTTTGCCAGCATGTGTACAGGCTGATGTTCACCAGCAGCACCCACAGCGTACCGCCGCTGGTGCCGGTGTATTCATACCACTGTACCCAGCCGGGGTGCATGGCAAATACATTGCCAACAGTAAGCCAGGGCCAGCTGAGCTCCCAGTTCAGGTGTATGTATTCAAACGTTAACCAATATACGATAAGCGCCAGGTAGCTAAGGGTGCCGCTAAATCTTTTGCGGATATTGCGGAAGCCCAGCCAGGGCACTGTCATTATTAAAGCGTTGGTAACATTGGCCAGCACGCCGCTTACCGGCACTGTTGTATTGCCTACCCACCAGGTAGTGCCCACATTCCAGATCAGCATGGCCAGGTACACGCAGCCGAAGTAAATGCCGCGGTGCTGTACCAGTTTGGAAAGATGCAGTAACGGTATGAATGCCAGGAATATCAGCAGGGTTAACGGAGAGGTTGGCCAGGCGGCCCACAGCAGCAAACCGCTGCAAACGCCCAGCAACCAGGGAAGCCATTTTTTGGAACTACGGTTAGCCATATATTGTACGATGGGTCAATAGTGTTCAAAAATAAGGTATTGATGTTAACACCACATGAAAAATCGATGGAGCGCGGGCGGCCACCGACAGAACTACAGATCTTCTTTTTGCCGCAGCTGCCGGTAAAAAGCAAAGAGCCGGGTTATTTACCCGGCTCTCCTGTCTTATAGTATAAACATTACACGTGCATGTATTTTTTACCGGCTGTAGTTGGGTGCTTCTTTGGTGATCACTACATCATGCGGGTGATTTTCCTTTACCGTAGCCGGTGTGATTTTTATGAACTGTGCTTCCTGCAGGGCTTTCACGTCTTTGGAGCCGGTAAGGCCCATCCCGGCGCGCAAACCGCCTACAAACTGCATAATTACTTCAGATAGTGTGCCTTTGTACGGTACCCGGCCTACAATGCCTTCCGGCACCAGCTTTTTAATATCGTCCTCCTCCTGGAAATAGCGGTCTTTACTGCCTTCCAGCATGGCTTCTACAGAGCCCATACCGCGATAAGATTTAAACTTGCGGCCTTCATAAATAATGGTTTCACCGGGGCTTTCTTCCACGCCGGCAAAAATAGAACCTGCCATAATGCAGGAAGCGCCGGCTGCCAAGGCTTTTACCATATCGCCGGTGTAACGGATGCCGCCATCGGCAATTACCGGTACGCCGGATTTTTTAATAGCTGTTGCTGCATTCATGATAGCGGAGAGCTGGGGAAAGCCTGCGCCGGTTACCACGCGGGTGGTGCAAATAGAGCCGGGGCCCACGCCAACTTTTACGGCATCTGCACCGGCTTCTACCAGTGCCCGGGCGCCGTCGCCGGTAGCTACGTTGCCGGCAATTACCTGCAGCTTGGGGAAGGTTTTTTTCAGCTTTTTCAGGCTGTTTAAAACTGCTATGGCATGGCCGTGGGAGCTATCCAGGCAAACCACATCCACTCCTACCTGTATCAGCGCCTGTGCACGGTCCAGCACATCGGGGGTAATGCCCAGTGCAGCGCCTACCAGCAGGCGGCCGTATGCATCTTTTACAGCATTGGGATAGCTGGTCAGCTGCAGTATATCGCGGTAGGTGATCAGGCCTACCAGCTTTTTGTTTTTGCTTACAACCGGCAGCTTTTCAATCTTATTCTGTTGTAATATTTTTTCTGCTTTCTTCAGGTCAGTGCCTTCAGGAGCGGTAACCAGGCCTTCTTTGGTCATTACTTCGCTTACCCGGCGTTTGAGGTCTTTTTCAAAACGCAGGTCGCGGTTAGTGAGGATGCCTACCAGGGTTTTATTTTCATCAACAATGGGAATACCGCCAATGCTGTTCTCTTTCATGAGCTGTAAGGCCTGTCCTATGGTAGCGTTGGCATCCAGGGTAATAGGGTCCAGTATCAGCCCGTTCTCGCTGCGTTTTACGCGGCGTACCTGCTCGGCCTGTTTTTCGATGCTCATGTTCTTGTGCAGTATGCCTATACCGCCCTCCCTTGCCAGCGCAATGGCCAGGTTAGCTTCTGTAACCGTGTCCATGGCGGCAGACACCATGGGGATATTCAGCTTTAACTGTTTGGTAAGTTGGGTGGAGATGTTTACTTCTTTCGGTAATACTTCAGAATAGGCAGGCACAAGGAGTACATCGTCAAATGTAAGGCCGTCGTCTACAAACTTGGGTTTGGCTTTTCCCGCAGGCATGTTGCAATTATTTGTTGGTTTAAAAATAATTGCACGCAAATGTACGAGTATTTACGGAATTAGAAAAACCCGTTTTCTATAGTAGCATAGAGCATGTCTATACAATAGACGGCAGCACATCATAAAAAGCAGTGTAATTCAGGGGCGGCTATCCTGCATATGGGTACCGCTGTGTTCAGCGGAAAAAGCGCAACCCCTCTCGTATCAATCAGCCGGCTATCCTACAAACTGGTATCGCTGCCCGGGCATGCTTTTAAGCATGCAGTGCATTTCGAGGTTCATAAGCACGTTATTCAGCTGGCTGCCGGGTATGCGGCAGGCGCGGGAAATATCATCAAAATGTTGTTCGGTTTTTTCACGGAAAGCGGCCATTACCTGTTCCTCTTCATGGCTGAGTGCTACAAACATAGCCCGCTGCTGGGCCACCGGCGCCGGTTTAGGCGTATTGTGCCAACCCATAATATCCAGTATATCATTTGCATGGGTGATCAGGTGCGCGGTATGTGTTTTAATAAGCTGGTGGCAACCTGCCGATTTGGGATCGTTAATTCTGCCGGGAATGGTGAGCACATCACGGTTATAGCTGCTGGCAATATGTGCGGTAATTAACGAGCCGCCCCGCAGCCCGGTTTCTATTACTACTGTGGCATCGCAAATGCCGGCTACAATGCGGTTGCGCTTGGGGAAATTTTGTTTATCAGGACTGGTTTGGCTCATGAAATCAGTGAGCAGGCCGCCGTTTTCGAGCATGGCTGCGGCAATATTTTTATGCGCATACGGGTAAATACGATCCAGGCCATGCGCCAGCACGCCAATGGTAGGTATATTATGCTGCAGTGCGGTTTTATGGGCAATAATATCAATGCCATAAGCCATGCCGCTTACAATAGTGATCTGGTGCGGCGCCAGGGCTGCTACAATAGCTTCGCACATGGCTTTGCCATACGCGGTGGGATTGCGGGTGCCAATAATATTAATGATGCGGGGCGCATTCAGGCTGGTATTGCCTTTGAAATATAGCAGCAAAGGGCTGTCATAGCAGTGCTGCAGCTTTTGCGGGTAAGCGGCATCTGTATAAAATACAGGCTGTATGTTATATTTTTCAATAAAGCGGATTTCTTCCTCTACCCGTGCAAAGTTGGAGAACTGTTTAATGGCTGCTGCGCGTATGCTGCCGATTTCCGGTATTTTTTCCAGCGCTTGTTTGCCTGCCTTAAATATGGCGCCGGCGCTGCCAAAATGATCAATTAATTTTTTTGCAGTTACGTCCCCTACCTGGGGAATGAGTGTAAGGGCTATTTGGTGGAGTAATTCTGAAGGTTCAAACATTGGACAAACAATCTTTACACCAATTTACGTCTTTTCTCCCGGTTTTTTTTCATCCCCTGCAAACAATTAAAAACTTCATCACATTGATAATGATAGTGATGCCGCCTGCAAACTACGCAGCAGGTAACCTTCCGCAAAGCCTCGTGCGGAAGTAATTATGGATTGTGCGATGTTACAATTGAAGCACAGCGCTGTTGAAATGGTGGACAGATGTGTTGTTTTGCAAGGTAACGGTTCGTGATTAAAGCCTACGGGTGGCGTTATTGCAGCTGTACGTCAGCTATGAATGATATTGCCCGTGAGTAATGCATGAATTTTATAATAGTCATGCAGTGCTGACAGTGCTTGCGGGGAAATAATTTTCACTTTCCCCAGTTTACAGTTTCCTGTTCGCCAGAAGGGGTATTTCGCCTGTAATTATTCATACAGTATTATTGTAAATAATTGCCAATTATAAATTATAAGAAGCGCAAACAGCTATAATTGTAATAACCATGAATTACGAATTAACACCAACAACCATAACGCCAGTGCCCTGATTCGTAATTCGTAATTGAACAATTCGTAATTGTATCTACGGGTTTATTACCTTAAACTCTGTACGCCTGTTCTTTGCCCGGCCTTCTTCAGTATTGTTGTCGGCTACCGGCTGTGTTTCTCCGTAGCCCTTGGCGCGCAGGCGTTCCGGCGCTATGCCCTTTTGCGTAAGGTAAGCTACCACCGCTTTGGCGCGGTTGGCAGAGAGTAACAGGTTATCCTTATCCGACCCTACATTATCGGTATGCCCGCTGATTTCTGTAACCAGGCTGGGGTTATCCTGCATCAGCTTAACCAGTTTGTCCAGCTCCACCTGCGATGCCGGCTGCAGGGCGTACTGCTTGCTTTCAAAGAAAATATTATGCAGCACAATGGTGGCATTGGCAATAATAGGCTGCAGCGGAATATTCTTTTCCGGTGGCGTGGCGGCCTGGGCGGGTAGTGTAAAGTTATCGGAGTAAAATAAATATCCTTTTTTGTTTACATTAAATGCATAGGCTTTGCCTACAGGCAAAGGCACCAGGTATTCGCCGCTGTCGTTGCTTTTTACCAGCGCGGTGGTAAAACCGGTTTCCAGGTCGGTAAGCTCCAGGTTGGCGGTCAGGCGCTGGTGTGTGGTAGAGTCGTACACATAGCCTTTTACGTACAGGGTGGGCAGGGGGCGGGCTTCGGGGTACAGCTCAAAGCTGTATATATCCAGTGCGCCGCGGCTATCGGTACGGTCAGAGGCAAAGTAGGCGGTTTTGCCGTCGGCCGCTACTACCAGGCTGGCATCTTCATCAATGGTGTTAATGGGATAGCCCAGGTTAGTGGCCGGTCCCCAGGCGCCATCTGGCTGGCGGCGGGAATAAAAAATATCCATGCCGCCATAGCCGGGATGCCCGTTGGATGCGAAGAACAGCGTTTGATTATCGGCATGTATGAACGGCGTGGTTTCGCGCCCGGGCGTATTAATGTTGGGACCCAGCCTTTCCGGTGTGCTCCACCGGCCATTGGGCAGCTGGTGGGTCATAAATATATCAGCGCCGTTGTCCGGTGTTTCCCGCACAAAGTACAGGGTTTGCTTATCGGCCGATAAAGAAGGCTGCGACTCCCAGTCGCGCGTATTAACGGGAGCGCCTATATTTTGCGGCGCCGTCCATCCGTTCTTTGTTTTCATGGAAACATACAGGTCGCAGCTGCCCTTGCCATCGGGGAATTCGCAGCCGGTAAATACCAGCATTTGCCCGTCCTGCGATATTTGCTGCGCGCCTTCATTAAAGACGGTATTGATCGGCTCTCCCATATCAGCAGCCGGGTTCCACTGGCTGCTATCGCGGTGGGAAATATAAAAGTCTTCATTTTTACCATTCACCCGCCGGGTAAAGATCAGGGTTTTATCATCAATAGTAAGACTGGGAAAATATTCCGGGTCTTTGGTATTGATATGATCGCCCAGGTTATGCGGTTCAAAAGGCACCTGCTTGTTGGCGGCGTGTATTGCAAACTCATAGCTGGCCTTTAGCTTCAGCGCATTAGGGCTTTTATTCCTGGAACCGGCCAGGTATTGATCAATTACCTGCAGGGCTTCTGGAAACCGCCCGTTGCCGGCCAGGGCGCGGGAGTAAGCGGTTAGGGCGGGCCGCAGGGCGGTGCTGTCCAGCTGTTTCAGCTTTTCAAAAGTAGTAATGGCATTAGTATATTGCTTCAGCTGCACATAGCTGATGCCCATTTGCCCGTAGGCGTCGGCAAAATTAGGTTCTATGCGCAACGCTTCCTGCAAATAGCGGATAGCTTCATCATCCTGATAGTTGCGGATGGCATTAATGGCATTATCAAAGCTGGCCTGGGCCTTTTTCTTAGCCGTTTCATAGGTAACCACCTGCTGTGCCTGCAGGTGCAGGCAGCAGCATATTATACAGCCGGTAATTAGTAATCTCATCATAATACAAGATAAATGTGCAGGCATGCACATGGCTCAATGGATTAACGCGAATATATTACATATTATTTCCCTGTTCATCAGGGCACGTTAATGTACTTGTGTATCTGCAGGGAAAGCTCCCATTGCGGGTTGGCTTTAATGTAGTCGATGATCAGCGGGGTTATTTCAGCGGCCCTGCTCCATTCCGGCTGCAGGTACAGCTTACAGTGCCTGTTAACCTTTGCGGCATATTGCTCGGCCCAGGCAAAATCTGATTTATTAAATATCACCACTTTCAGCTCGTGGGCCTGCTGGCATACTTCCGGCAGGGGGGCTTTGAATTTTTTGGGAGAGAGCGTGATCCAGTCCCACTGTCCGCTTAATGGAGAGGAGCCGGAAGTTTCCATATGGGTGCGGAAGCCCTGTTGATGCAGGGCTTTACAAAGCGCATCCAGGTTATGCATTAAGGGCTCGCCGCCGGTAATTACAGCTATGCGCCCGGGGTGTTGTGCAGCTTCCTTTACAATATCAGCAACAGGAATAACGGGATGTTTGGCTGCATCCCAGCTATCTTTCACATCGCACCAGTGGCAGCCAACATCACAGCCGCCCAGGCGTATGAAATACGCAGCCCTGCCCTGGTGAAAGCCTTCGCCCTGCAGGGTATAAAAGCTCTCCATTACCGGCAGGGCCGTAACAGGAGTATTGTTATTTGTTGCTGCTATTGGCATCACTATATCTCTCACAAAATTCGCATTTTTATCTCTAACCAGTGATGGGTGCGGTTTAGTTCATCAGCACTTTCTGTCCCAGGGACGCATAGTAGGTATTCTTCAGCAAAGCCGCTATGGTCATGGGACCAACGCCGCCCGGTACTGGTGTGATGTAGCTGCATTTGGGCGCTACTTCATCAAACTTTACATCACCTACCAAACGGAAGCCGCTTTTCTTGGAAGCGTCGGCTATGCGGTTAATGCCTACATCTACAATCACCGCGCCTTCTTTTACCATATCGGCTGTTACAAAGTTGGGACGGCCAATGGCGGCAATGATAATATCGGCCTGTTTACAGATCTCGGTAAGGTTGGCTGTGTTGGAATGGCACAGCGTAACGGTGCTGTTGCCGGGGTAGCTGTTACGGCTCAGCAATATGCTTACCGGGGTGCCCACAATATGGCTGCGGCCTATTACCACAGCATGCTTGCCTTTGGTGGCAATGTTATAGTGTTCCAGCATCAGCATAATGCCGTAGGGCGTAGCGGGTATAAAAGTAGGCAGGCCGCTTACCATTTTACCTACGTTCATGGGATGAAAGCCATCCACATCTTTGCTGGGATCAATCGTGTTGATCACCAGCTCTTCATTAATATGTTTAGGTAAGGGCAGCTGTACCAGGATGCCGTCTATATCGGCATTTTCATTCAGTAAGGTAATATTATCCAGCAAATGCTTTTCAGAGATCTGTGCATCAAAACGCAGCAGGGTGCTGTTATACCCTATTTCTGCACAGGATTTTACTTTAGAAGCCACATATGTTTCGCTTGCCGGATTATTGCCAACCAGGATGGCTGCCAGGTGGGGTATTTTTTTTCCGGTGAGTTTAATTTCGGCCACTTTCTCGGCCAGTTGCGCTTTAATAGCTGCAGAAACAAGTTTACCGTCTAAAATTTGCATGCGCAAAGGTACTACAATTAATAATTAATAATTAAGAATGAATAATTAATAGGGAGGTGTGTGGATATGGCGCGCGGCTAATGGAAGGGGAAGGTGTGTACGGCGTGCCGCTATTAATAAATGACCGTTATTGATTATTCATTCTTAATTATTAATGGAGAGGGAGAAAGTGTGTATACGGGCGTGCGGCCATCAACAAATGGCCGTTATTATTAATTATTCATTCTTAATTATTAATTAATTGAGAGAGGCGCCGCAAGTTCCGCAAAACAAGTACTCCTGTTTTCATGTTGATAATGAATAAGAGCAGGGGAACTTGTTTTGCGTAGCTGCGCCATGGGCGCTATAAGTTGGAACTTGCCGTTAATTAATAGTGGAAATTATAAAAGCACAAGGGACCTCAATATAGGTATATTTTTTAAAAAGTTAAATTTTCTATAAAAATTTTTTCCATCACTCTGCTTTGGGTGCAGCGGCCAATATTTCCGGCGGTGTTTGCATTTCGTACTTACTGAAGTTGTGGATAAACTGCCTGGCCAGCTCCTTTGCCTGCAGGTCATACGCTGCCTTATCTTCCCAGGTATTGCGCGGGTCCAGTATATCGGATGGCACGCCGGGGCACAGCTCGGGCACTGCAAATCCGAATATGCTGTGCTCCATATAGGCCAGCTTGTCCAATGCCCCCTGCAGCACAGCCGCTATGATGGCCCGGGTGTAGGTGAGCTTAATGCGCTGCCCGGTGCCATAGGGCCCGCCGGTCCAGCCAGTGTTCACCAGCCACACGTTTACATGATGGCGGCGCATTCTTTCGCCCAGCATCTGTGCATACTGTGCCGGATGCAGGGGCAGGAAAGGCGCTCCAAAACAAGCGCTGAAGGTTGATTTAGGTTCTGTAACGCCCGCTTCTGTACCGGCTACCCGCGCCGTGTAGCCTGAGATGAACTGGTACATGGTCTGCTCGGGTGTTAAGCGGGAAATGGGCGGCAGTACGCCGTATGCATCGCAGGTAAGAAAGAAAATGTTTTTAGGGATACCGCCAATGGATGGCTCCATAGCATTAATAATATAGTGCAGCGGGTAAGATACCCGGGTATTTTCTGTAATGGTTTTGTCTGAAAAATCAACCTGCCGGGTACCGGGGTAAAACCGGGTGTTTTCCAGCATGGCGCCTTCCCGGATGGCGCTGTAGATCTGCGGCTCTTTTTCTTCGCTCAGATCTATACACTTGGCATAGCAGCCGCCTTCAAAGTTAAATATGCCGTTATCATCCCAGCCATGTTCATCATCGCCTATCAGCTTACGTTCCGGGTCTGCGCTCAGCGTGGTTTTGCCGGTACCGCTCAACCCGAAGAAAATAGCGGTATCGCCGTCTTTACCCTGGTTGGCCGAGCAGTGCATGCTTAATACGCCTTTGTAATGCGGCAGCTCATAGTTGAGGATGGTGAAAATTCCTTTCTTGATTTCGCCGGTATAGGCAGAACCCCCTATGAGGATCATCTTTTTTGAAAAGTCCACCACTGAAAAGTTATGTTGCCGGGTACCGTCCGTGGCAGGATTGGCCAGGCAGCCGGGCGCGTGCATGATTGTCCAGTCGGGGTGCTCAAAGTCCAGCGCCTCTTCCTGCGGGCGCAGGAACATGTTGTAGGCAAACAGGTTGGCCCATGGCGTTTCTGTAATTACGCGGATGTTGGTCCGGTAGTCGGTATGGGCGCAGGCATAACAATCCCGCATCCATACCTCCTTGCCGGCAAAGTATTGGGTGACCCTATTATACAAAATATCAAAGTAGGCAGGCGTAATGGGTTGGTTAAAATCATTCCAGTTAACAGTGTTGGCGGTCAGCTCATCTTTTACAATGAACTTATCTTTAGGTGCCCTGCCGGTAAACTCGCCGGTATGTACAACCAGCGCGCCACAATCAGCCAGCACGCCCTGGTCACGGCTCAATGTTTGAGTAACCAGTATTTCAGGGGCAAGCTGGTAATGTATACCGGCGGTGTTGGCAATACCCAATTCCCGCAGCTCTGCCAGGGGATTCCTTACGCTGCTTACTTGCATACAGTAAGATTGTTTTGGTGATACAGCAAATCTAGGTAATTTTTGATATTATCAAATTTAATGGCCTGTCAATAGGCTAAATTTAGAAATTGTATACAAATTGACTGGTTTTGATTGATCTTTCTCAAAGTAATTCGATTACAAAATAATCAAATTTCAAGCCTCAGGCCGATTTAAAGCAGCACACAACTGCCAAACACGCGGTTATACCGTTGCCACACTATGAATGCGTCATATATGCGCTATTCTTTTAATGCCTGGCCGGCGCCGCCCACGATTGGCATTTTTCGTGTAGCTTTGAAGCCCTAAATTGTATAGTAGTATGAAATACCTGCCGCTGGATCCGCAGCTTTTTGTAAAGAACCGTCAGCGCTTTATGGCAAAAATGCAGCCGCAGTCCATAGCCATTTTTAACTCCAATGACGAACTGCCTTCCAACGGCGACGCCCTATATACCTTTAAGCAAAACTCCGACCTGTACTGGCTAACAGGCATTGAGCAGGAAGATACCATGTTGATCCTGTACCCCGGTAATCCTGATCCTAAATATCGTGAGGTGCTGGTGCTGGTGCGGCCCAATGAGCTAAAGGAAAAATGGGACGGCCACCGCCTGCGTAAAGCGGAAGCTACCGCCATTTCCGGTATTGCCACCATTGTTTGGCTGGACACGCTGGATGCCCTGCTGCAGCAATGGATACACGAAGCTGAAAACATTTACCTCAACACTAACGAAAACAACCGCAAAGCCAGCCTGGTGCCGGTAAGGGATTACCGCTACGCCGCAGAAATGAAAAGCCGTTATCCCCTGCATAACTACCTGCGGGCGGCCAGGCTTTTTAAAGAGCTGCGCGCATCCAAAACACCGGAAGAAATAAAGGTAATACAGCAGGCCATTGACATTACCGAAAAAACCTTCCGCCGCTTGCTGCAATTTATACAGCCGGGTGTATGGGAATATGAAATTCATGCAGAGATACTGCACGAGTTCCTGCGTAACCGCGCCACCGGCGAAGCTTATAACTCTATTATCGCCAGCGGCGACCGCGCCCGTACGCTGCACTATGTGGCCAATGACCAGGAATGTAAAGCCGGCGAGCTTATACTCATGGACTTTGGCGCCGCTTACGGCGGTTATAATGCCGACCTTACCCGTACCGTGCCGGTAAGCGGTAAGTTTACCGCCCGCCAGCGCCAGGTATATGACGCCTGCCTGCATTTGCACCTATACGCAAAATCCATCCTGAAACCAGGTGTCACCATTGCCCGCTACCATGAAATGGTAGGGGAGGAAGCCGGTAAACTGTTTGTACAACTGGGCCTGCTCACAGAAAACGATATAAAGAACCAGGACCCGGAAAGCCCGGCCTACCGCAAGTACCTGTACCACGGCATATCCCACCACCTGGGTGTGGATGTGCACGACCTGGCCCCTTCTTTTCATCAACCCATACCCGGAGGCGCTGTGCTCACTGTGGAACCCGGCATTTATATAGAAGAAGAGCAGATGGGCATCCGTATAGAGAACAATGTATGGGTTACCGCCAATGGTAATGTGGATCTTATGAAAAATATACCCATTACGGCAGATGAAATAGAAGCATTAATGAAGCGTTAGCACCAGCCGGGGCAGACGTGTATTTATTGTAAAAAAAAGAAATTTGATAGATGAAATAATTTTTGCTGATTTGTAGAGTTAAAAGATTGAGAAAACTATCCATTACAAGGTTCAGCAGCCGGCCTGCCGCTGTTTATTACAACGGTTTAAGGCGCCACCATCGCTACGGACTATGAACAATGGACCATGGAATAAAAAATGAAGCAACTTTCAAACGTACTTACACTCGGCAACCTTTTCTGTGGAGCCATTGCCATTATATTCATCCTGCATGCGCCGCAATATATAGCGGAGTTTAACGGTTCCGAATATACGGTTACCAACCCGGCGCCTGTGTACTGGGCTTCTGCGCTGGTGGTGCTGGCGGGTGTGCTGGATTTTTTTGACGGCCTGGTAGCCCGCTGGCTGGGCATACAATCCCCTATGGGTAAGGAGCTGGACTCCCTGGCAGATGTGGTGAGCTTTGGCGTAGTGCCCGGCATGATCCTCTTTCGCCTGCTGCGCAGCGCTTATATGCAAATGCCGGATGTGTTTGACGTATCATATTTTAACCTGGCGCCGGCGCTGCTGGTACCCTGCTTTGCCGCTTACCGCCTGGCTAAATTTAATCTCGACACCCGGCAGACCGAGTTTTTCATTGGCGTGCCTACACCGGCAGTAGGCTTGCTGGTGGCCTCTTTCCCGCTTATAATGCTGTACAACTCCTTTAACCTGGCCCACTGGCTGCAGAACATCTGGGTGCTGTATGTTATTATTGCGGTACTGTGCTACTTAATGGTGGCCGAAATACCCATGATCAGCCTGAAATCTAAAAGCTTGCAGCTCAGGCAAAACTGGCCCCGGCTGCTGTTGCTGGTACTGCTGCTGGCCGGCATTCCCCTGCTGAAATATGCAGTAGTGCCGTTCCTGTTCATATGCTACGTAGCCCTGTCTATGGTAGCGCCTCCCAACCGCTTAATTAATGAATAATTAATAATGAATAATTAATAAGAAGTGACCTTTCAACAGCGATGCCACGCCGCCCCCTTATTATTAATTATTCATTATTAACTATTAATTATTTAGGTTTGCACTCAAAATTTTTAGCACAATGACGTTTACTGCACACATTAATGTGATGCCGCTGAAAGAATTGCTGGACCCCCAGGGTAAAGCCGTAATGGGCGGTTTAAAGAACCTGGGCATTAGCCAGGTAGCCGATGTAAGAATTGGCAAGCATATTACCCTGCAAATAGAAGCCGCTTCCAAAGAAGAAGCCCGGCAGCTGGCGGAAAACGCCTGCCAGAAGCTGCTGGCCAACCAGGTAATGGAATTTTATGAAATAAACATCCAGTAACAATAATTACGAATTACGAATTATCAATTACGAATTACGAATGCAACCTTTTGCTCTTATGAATTAAATAATTCTTCATTCGTAATTAACAATTCGTAATGATGTTGTTGCATAGTTTAGTTCTTTAGCATAAGCTATTGGCTCCATTAAAGTTTCATAGAAAACATACGTTCCTGCAACGACCCCCAATTCGTAATTTGTAATTCGTAATTCGTAATTGAATGAAGCTCTACATCGTTCCTTCTCCCATAGGTAACCTGGCCGATATTACCTATCGCGCCGTTAAGGTGCTGGAAGAAGTAGCGCTGATACTGGCAGAAGATACCCGTACCTCCGGCGTGCTCCTCAGGCACTATAACATACAAAAGCCAATAACCCCCTATCATCAGCATAACGAGCATAAAGTATTACAGCACCTGCTGCAGCAGCTGCAGGCCGGCAAAACCATGGCCCTGCTTACAGATGCAGGAACGCCCGGCGTATCTGATCCCGGGTTTTTACTGGTGCGGGAGTGCATACGCACCGGCATACCCGTTGAATGCCTGCCCGGCGCCACCGCCTTTGTACCCGCGCTGGTGAGCAGCGGCATACCTATGAACCGCTTTACCTTTGAGGGCTTTCTGCCGCCCAAAAAAGGGCGCCATACCTTACTCACTCAGCTGGCGCAGGATGAACGAACCATTGTTTTTTATGAGTCCCCGCAGCGGTTAGTAAAAACGCTGGAAGAGCTGATACCGTATTTTGGCGCCACCCGCTATTGCTGCGTATGCCGGGAGCTTACTAAAATGTTTGAAGAGCACACCCGCGGCACACTGCAGGAAGTAGCGGATTACTATAAGGAAAAAGGTGTTAAAGGGGAGATAGTAGTGATAGTAGGGGGCGCATAAATACTAAATAGGACTAATTTAGCAGTTTTAAATTTTACCAGTAATGAAGCAAACTTTCGCAGGAGCAACCCTGCTGTTGTTACTATTGGCAGGGACCGGGCTGCATGCGCAGTCCGACCGCTGGCAGCAGCGCGTAAAGTACACCATGGATGTGAAGATGAATGTGCAAACCCACCGTTTCACCGGAAAGCAAACGCTGGAATACACCAATAACTCGCCCGACACGTTGCATAAGGTGTTTTACCACCTGTACTGGAACGCATTTCAGCCCAACAGCATGATGGATGTGCGCAGCCGCGAGCTGGGTAAAGTTATACTGCCCAACGGCAGGCAGGACTGGGATGCACGGGTGCGTGACCGTATTGAGCACCTGCAGCCAAATGAAATAGGCTACCAGAAGGTAACCAACCTGAAACGCGATGGCCGCGTGCAGCAAAGCAAACAGGTGGGCACCATCCTGGAAGTAATGCTGGACAAGCCCATTATGCCGCACAGCAAAACCGTGTTTACCCTGGATTTTGAAGCCCAGGTGCCCGTACAGATACGCCGCAGCGGCCGCGATAATGCAGAAGGGGTTGATTACTCCATGGCGCAGTGGTACCCTAAAATGTGCGAATATGATTACGAAGGCTGGCATCCCACCTTTTATGTAGCCCGTGAATTTTACGGCGTGTGGGGCGATTACGATGTAAAGATCACCATCGACAAAAAATATGTGCTGGGCGGCACCGGCTACCTGCAAAACCCCAATGAAATAGGTTATGGGTATGAAACGCCCGGCGCTGCTGTAAAACGGCCGGCCGGCAACACGCTGACCTGGCATTTTATAGCGCCTAATGTGCATGATTTTATGTGGGCGGCTGATCCGGATTATAAGCACATTACCGAGCAGGTAGATGGCTTTACCGCGCATTTCCTGTATATCGAAAACGATGTTACGCGCGAGAACTGGCCTAAGTTTGCAGCCATGGTGCCTAAAGCGTACGCCTATATTAAAACGCATTACGGCCCTTACCCTTACAAGCAATATTCGTTTATACAAGGGGGTGATGGCGGTATGGAATATCCCATGGGCACGCTAATACTGGGCAACGGCAAAATGCCGGGCCTCTATGGGCTGGCCATGCATGAGTGGATGCACACCTGGTACCAGATGATGCTGGGCACCAATGAAAGCCTGTACCCCTGGATGGACGAAGGTTTTACCACCTTTGCGGAAGACAACATCTATTATCATACGATGGACTCAACCAAAGGGCCTAACCCGCATACAGACTCTTACAGGGGATATTTCAGCCTGGTAAGAAGCGGCCTGGAAGAGCCGATGAGCACACATGCCGACTTTTACAGCACCAATGCAGGGTACAGCCTTAGCGCATATGCAAAAGGCGCCGTGTTTATGGAGCAGCTGGGCTACATCATAGGCGCGCAAAACCGCGATAAAGGTTTGCTGCGCTATTACCAGGAGTGGCGCTTTAAGCATCCCAATGCGAATGATTTTATACGTGTAATGGAAAAGGTGAGCGGCCTGCAGCTGGACTGGTACCGCATGCTGTTTGTGTACACTACCAAGCATATTGATTATGGTATTGACAGTGTATATGAAAGCAACGGGAAAGCCGTGGTACGCCTGCACCGCATAGGAGAAATGCCTATGCCGGTGGATCTGGTGGTAACCACTGCCGATGGTAAAAAGCAATTACACTACATACCGCTTTCGCTGATGTTTGGAGAAAAACCGCAGGAAGACGCTACTCCGCGTATAACGCATGAATGGTGGGACTGGACGCATCCTACCTATGAAGTAACGCTGGATATGCCCATGAAAAATATCAGCCTGCTGGAAATTGATCCTACAGAACGCATGGCGGATATTGACAGGAGCAACAATATTGCTAAAGTACAGTAAAGCAATTATCAACCCGTATTCCCGGTACAGGCAAGCACCGCCCGTACCGGGATATTTATTTTTATACATGCCATTACTCCCGGGTTAGCTGAACAGCCTTTCTGCTATGGCCATGCCTTTTGCCAGCATGCCTTTCATTTCGGCAGGGTCAAATACCAGCCCGCCCGGTCCTCCGCCCAGGGCCGCATCCGGCCGTATAATGTGAATGGTAAGTTCCTGTTTGCCCAGGAAGGGATTGGCGCCCGGTACATCAAAATATTTGTCAACATCGGACTGTTTTACGCCGCTGTCCAGCATTTTTTGTTTTACAGCATCTATGTATTGCAGCGCGCGGTTATACAGCTGCGGTATTTGTACGTCGTTTACCGCTACATCATTGGTAAACCAGCCAATGGTTTCCTGCAGTATATCAAAGGTGCCGGCAAAGCGCTGGTTGCTGGTTTCAGGCGCTTCGGGCGTTAGCAGCACAGCAAAAATTTCAGTAGCCCCGTTATCAATGGCCAGCTGTATGGGCGCATATTCCCGCAGGCCGCCGTCTACAAACTGCCGCGGTTTTTCTGTAACAGCGCCTATTTCTATAGGGGGCATAAATACCGGCTGGCAGGAAGATGCCAGTACTGCCTCACGCAGGGTTTGCCCGTCCTTCATTTTTATTACATCATAAGCAGTGTTCAGCATGGGCATGCCCGTGTTGCTGAAATAGGTAATGCGCCCGGTTTGCAGGCATACCGTGGTAAGGAATACCTCTTTTTTGGAAGCAGCCAGCTGCTTAAAGCGTTCATCCGTATAGTAGGTGGTGATTTGCCGGGCCAGCGGGGAGGCGTCATACAGGGAGTTGGCGCGTGCAAAACGGTTCAGGATGTTGCCGGTAATCACCACATCGGCGGTAGTTTGCGTGGTGTAAATTGTTTCCAGCAGGTCAATTTCGCCCAGTGCCGCCAGCGGGGCAATCAGTGAGCCGGTGCTGGTGCCGCAAAGGGTGTCAAACTGTATGTCGGGCCGGTTCTCTGCCAGGTATTTGATTACGCCTACGGCAAATGCGCCTTTGGAGCCACCGCCGCTTATTACTAAAGCTGTTTTTGCCATAACAGATCATTTAGGTGAAGCTGCCTGTTGGGGCAGCACATCAGTGCACCCCCTCAAACGGGTTTTCTGAAGGTTTTTGCATGAACAGGTTTATACCAATGGCAGCCTGCAGCCACCAGCTGTTTAAATGGTAATCCCGCAATGCCTTCAGGGAAAAAGTGGCCATTTGCCCTACTTCCGCGGTAAGCCCGCCGCCGGCCAAACGCTGCTCGCTGGTGCCCCACAGGTGTTCTGCTGTTAACTGTATGTTCAGCACAGTGCTGAGCAATACTTTGGGCTTGTCGGTAAGCATCAGCGCCAGGTGCGGGCCGGCCAGGCCATATATGCGTTTGTTGGTGTAAGCCCCTGCCACGGCAGGTCCTATACGCAGCCTGCTTTTAATAAGGGTGTACTGCGGGGTAAAGGTAAGGCTGCCCAGGTACAGGTCCGGCGCATGGTTAAAGGTGGTAACGGCGCCTTGTCCCAGTTCCAGTGGAAATACCCATCCTTTGGGAAATTCCTGGGCAGCAGTATAATGGGAAAATAGCAGGCCTGCTGAAAATATGCAGGTGGCCAATGCATATGTATGGCATGGTGGCAATAGTTTTTGGGGAACTTTCATGGAGAGAAGTTAACAAAAAAATCCGGGTTAATGGCCTACTTATTCCAGTATTTCGCACAGGAAGCCCTGCTGCCGTACAAAAGCCATCATGGTGTATTCGTCTACCTTCATATCCGTAATGCGCAGCACTTTGTCGCAATCTTCAATATCCACGTAGCAGGTGGCTACGTCAAAATGGGCATGTATGGCCCGGATCATTTGTTGTCTTTCTTCAGGTGTTGCTATATTGGTTTTGAAAATACCTGTCATAGCATCCGTTTTATAATTAGCAATGGCGTGTAGCATAGGATTTATTTTTATGATAAGTTATGGATTATGCTTCCGGCGGCGGGGGTGGAGGCGGCGGTGTGCTGCCCGGTTCCTGTTCGCTACGCTCATTCCGGTTCGGGTCATTCCAGCTGCGCTCGTCCCAGTTCCGCTCGTTCCAGAACCGGCCGCCACCCTTAAACCGGCCGTAACAGGCCCGCAGGCGTTCTCTTTCCTCCGGCGTCATATTTTCCATGCGCTGCCGCATTTTCTCCCGCCAGTGGTTTCGCCAGGGGGCGCCGCCCTTGCTGGGGCCATGCCATCCAAACAGTAATTTACCCAGTAATAATAAGCCCAGTGCCTGCCAGAAGGTGATCACCGGCCCGTGAAAAAGATCAGGTATCAAACAATTCCACAAGGTCATGGTTACCAGGCCTAATACCGTAACGAATAACAGGCCTAATACAATGAATTTCAAAACACCCAATCCTGGTTTACGTCTTCTCATGATATCAAATTAGTTTGTGTGATTTAATTGTTTAACAGCTCCTGGTACAGCTCTGCCAGCCGCTCGCGCAGGTATAGTACGGCGTAGCGTTTGCGCGACAGCAGTGTGTTAATGGACAGCCCTGTTTCGGCAGCCATTTCCTTGAATGATTTTCCTTCTATCTCATGCTGCAGGAATACAGCGCGCTGTTCGGCCGGTAGCTCATCTATGGCTTCCATAATGGTTTCTGCCAGCATTTTGCGGAGCATAGGCGTGTCTGTTTTTGAAGAGGGATCCGGCAGTATTTCAGACAGGAACAAAGCTTCTTCCCCCTCATATTCCAGCGCATTATCGGAAAAAGTGGTTTCCCTTTTTTTGCGGAACCAGTCGGTGATCTTGTTCCGTGTTACGGCAAACAGCCAGCCGGTAATGGAATCTATCTGGCTGCCTAACCGCAGGTATTCCGTGAACTGGTAAAACACATCCTGTAAAATATCCTCCGCATCCGCCACATTATTTACCCGCTGCCGGATAAAGTTCAGCAAACGCTTACGCTCCCTCTGAACGGTTTGTTGAATGCGTTCATTTTGTTCTATGGCCATAGATGTTTTTGTAAGGAGCAGCTCTTTCATCTTAATTAGGATGACGGAGCAGCTAACAGGAATATTTTAGCTAACGGAAAAAATTTTCTGCTTTAATAACGGCCGGCTGCGCTGGAAGTGGACCGTTGTACCTCAGAAATGCACAAGTGTTTCATTTTCATATGCTGCTGCAGCCAGGCCCCATGCGTAAACTTCCTTAAATTTACGTTATGTCACATGATCATGCACACGCCCATGTACATACGCATGCGCTACCCGCTGCCGGCGGGCAGCTGAACCGTGCATTTATCTGGGGCATTGCCCTGAACCTGGGGTTCGTGGTGGTGGAGTTTGTGGCTGGCTTTGTTACCGGCTCCCTGGCCCTGGTGTCCGATGCCGGCCATAACCTGAGCGATGTGGCCAGCCTGGCGCTTTCCCTGGTGGCGTTCCGCCTGGCAAAGGCGAGATCCAGCCAGCAGTACACCTATGGCTACCGCAAAAGCACCATACTGGTATCGCTGTTCAATGCGCTTATTCTGCTGGTGGCCGTAGGGGCCATCGGGTGGGAGGCCATTCGCCGGTTTTCCCGGCCGGAGGCCGTACCCGGCGGTATGGTGGCCATAATAGCCGGCATTGGCATTGTGGTAAATGCTACTTCGGCCCTGCTGTTTATGCGTCATAAGGAAAGTGACCTGAATGTAAAAGGGGCTTACCTGCATTTGCTGGCAGATACCATGGTGTCACTGGGTACAGTGGTGGCTGGCATTATTATTATATATACCGGCTGGTACTGGGTTGATCCTGTTGTAAGCCTTATTATAATGTTGGTAATTGTATACAGCACCTGGGGCCTGCTGCGCAGCAGCCTGCGGCTTTCTATGGACGGGGTGCCGCCCGGCATTGAGCTGGAGGCGGTAAAGGCAGCCGCCCTGAAAATACCCGGTATAAAGGACATTTATCATGTACATATATGGGCTATGAGCACCACGGAAAATGCGCTTACCGCGCAGCTGGTGGTGTCCGATAACCTGGACGGGGAGCAGGTGGCCGGTCTGAAAAACAGCCTGCGCCACGAGCTGGAGCACCTGGGCATACAGCATGTAACGCTGGAAACTAACGCGTTACCAATACCACGTACTTCTCCTTAAAATAATCCAGCGGAAACAGCTCGTAAATATCCAGCAGGGTAGGGTGGCAGCCGCTTTCAGATATTTCCTGCGCAAGATCGCCGCCTTTCAGGCATATGAGCCCGCTGGCAGCTTCCTCTTCCCCGGTGCTTTCTGCTTTCTGCTTTTTGCTTTCCGCTTTCTTCAGCAGGGGCTTGCTCCAGCGCCACAAATCGCCCAGGGGGGCCACGGCGCGCGATACTACTACATCAAACCTGCGGTTTTTTATTTCTTCTGCCCGGGTATGGGCGGTAGTTACATTTTTCAGCTCCAGCGCGTCTTTTACCGCTTCCACCACCTTTATTTTTTTGCCGATGGAGTCAACCAGGTGAAACTGCACTTCCGGGAAAAAAATGGCGAGCGGAATGCCGGGAAAACCACCGCCGGTGCCCAGGTCCAGCACCTGCGTGCCGGCTGGCAGGTCCACAGCGGCAGCAATGCTCAGGGAATGCAGCACATGTTTTTCGTACAGGCTGTCAATATCTTTACGGGATATTACGTTGATCTTTTCATTCCACTCCCGGTATACGGCGTCCAGCGCAGTCAGTTGCTGCAGCTGCAAAGGGGTGAAATCAGAAAAATATTGCAGGATAATGTTCATGACTACATGCGGTTAGCTATCAGCATCCTGGCTTTAGCCAGCAGCTAAAGGCCCATAGCTAACAGCCAGTCATTACCATTTGTTCTTTGATTTGAATACTAATGAGGGTGCGAAGATAATGTAATACAGGCACATAAAGATGTCCATGAACCACGACAGTTTGAACAGGTCGCCTTCGTCCAGCCGGCGCAGCGCAAAAAAGAAGATGATGGACTGTATCAGCAGCTTAACGCCAAAAACGGCCAGCACATAGTACATCAGCGGCAGGTAAAAAAGGCTTACTATAAAGGCCGGGTAAAACAGGAAATGCGTAAGGGAAAATATGCCCAGCAGCAGCTTATGGCCAAAGCGGTAGTGCCTGCCGGTAGACATATGCCTGGTTTTTTGCCTGAACCAGCGGCTCCAGTTGGTTTTGGGCTCGGAATAGGTAAATGCCTGTTTGTCAATAACCACGGCAACATTATGGCTGTTGGCCGCGCTGTTCACAAACAGGTCATCGTCGCCGCTGGCCAGGTGCTGGTGGTTTACAAAACCCTTGTTGCGGAAGAAAAGCTCTTTTTTATATGCCAGGTTGCGGCCTACGCCCATATAGGGTATGCCGGCCATGGCAAAGGAAAGGTATTGCAGGGCGCTGAAAAAGGTTTCGTACCGGATTACCTTGTTGAGAAAGCCGGGTTTTTTTACATACGGGCCATACCCCAGCACAATCTCCTTCCCGTCGCGGAAACCCTGGCTCATAATATGCAGCCAGTTTACGCTGGAAGGGCGGCAGTCTGCGTCCGTAAGCAGCACATGCTCATATTGGGCCCCTTTCAGGCCGATAGATAAAGGATATTTTTTGCCGGGAATGAATTTGGCCGCCTGCTTCAGCTCTATATGCCGGTAATGGGCATAACCCGGCTCTATGGAGCGCAGGTAGTACTTGGTATCGTCTTCTGAATTATCGTTCACTACTATTACTTCGTACTCCGGGTTGTGATGAATGTCGTAACGTTGCTGCAGTACTGTGGGCAGGTTTTTCTGGAGGTTCAGCTCCTCATTCTTGGCGCAGATGATTACCGAAAAACGGTTGGCGGGCGCTTCATCCAAATCAAACCTGCGCTTGTAAAAGGCTACCCGGGAAAAGAAGATCAGGTAATACAGCACCTGTACACCGGCTACGGTAGCAAAAATGTAAAAAGCAATTAAACCCAGATGTTCCGACATATTGGGGACAAATATATATGTTTTTGCTTATCTGTAACCTTATGGGGATAAAAAAGGTAAAATATGAAAGGGGAGCCGTCAACTATCATATTTTTGTTCTAGGCCGGGTTCGTTTTTTACTGCTTTTTTTCTTCCGGCAGGCGTGTTTTACGCTATAATTTTTCCCCATTTACTGCTCCCGGTGCCCCTTTACCTGTTCATCTTATCTCCCCGCAATTTCATTTGCCCGGTTACCAGGTACCAACCTTTAATTCCGCCTGCTATCTGCCACCGGTAATCGCCATCTGCATATGCTCTTACCTGCCCATCCGCCATGCACTAATCTCCCTTAGCCTCCGTTGCATCCACCCATCCGCTAATCTCCTTCTTCAATCCATCTGCCATCTTCCATCCACCTAATCATCCAACCTCCCCGTCAATCCCATCTGCACATCCGCACATCTGCATATCCGCACATTAATTATACCTTTGCCCTGTTTTTATGGATTTTAACCTTCTTACAACAGACAGCAACAGCAGGGCCCGCGCCGGTGTGCTCACCACGGCCCATGGCAGTATTGAAACGCCCATTTTTATGCCCGTAGGCACGGTGGGCAGCGTAAAAGCCGTTACACAGGAACAGCTGCGTGCCGATGTGCAGGCACAGATTATCCTGGGCAATACTTATCACCTGTACCTGCGCCCGGGCCTGGAGGTACTGTCTGCCGCCGGTGGGCTGCATAAGTTCAATAGCTGGGAGCGTCCCATACTTACAGACAGCGGTGGTTACCAGGTTTTTTCACTGGCAGCCAACCGCAAAATAAAAGAGGAAGGGGTGGTGTTCCAGTCCCATATAGATGGCAGCCGCCACCTGTTTACCCCCGAGAATGTAATGGATATACAGCGCACCATTGGCGCGGATATTATCATGGCTTTTGATGAATGCCCGCCTTACCCGTCAGAGTTCCATTATGCCCGCAAATCAATGGAGCTTACGCACCGCTGGCTCGACCGCTGTATCAAACGCCTGGCAGAAACACAGCCGGCCTACGGGCATGAACAAACGCTGTTTCCCATTGTGCAGGGCAGCACCTATAAGGAGCTGCGCACCATTTCCGCCACGGAAATAGCCGCGCGCGAATGTGCCGGCAATGCCATAGGAGGCCTGAGCGTAGGAGAGCCCGAAGCGCAGATGTATGAAATGTGCGGCCTGGTATGTGAAATACTGCCGGTGCACAAGCCCCGCTACCTGATGGGCGTAGGCACCCCCTGGAACCTGCTGGAAAATATTGCGCTGGGCGTAGATATGTTTGACTGTGTAATGCCCACCCGCAACGGCCGTAACGGCATGCTGTTCACCTGGCAGGGCGTTATCAATATCAAGAATAAAAAATGGGCAACGGACTTTTCGCCGGTTGATGAGCAAACGGATTGTTTTGCCAGCAGGCATTATACCAAAGCATACCTGCGCCACCTGTTTGCCGCCGGTGAAATACTGGGTATGCAGCTGGCCAGCATCCATAACCTGAGCTTTTACCTGCAGCTGGTAAAAGCCGCGCGCACACATATACTGGATGGTACGTACGCTGCCTGGAAAGCCGCTATGGTGCCGCAACTGCAAACCAGGCTTTAAAATATTCCCGCAGCCGCATGTACGATTTTTGAATTCATTAACAAGGCTTGTTAAAAATCATACCGCCTAAATTGTAGATTGCAGAAATTAAGGTTACTAAAAATCAGTATGACAAAAATAGACTGGTATATACTGCGCAAGTTCATAGGAACATTTATTTACTCCATCATCATCCTGCTGGTTATTTCAGTAGTAATAGACATTACGGAAAAGGTGGATGATTTTATGAGCAACAACCTTTCCCTGAAAACCATTATAGTAGATTACTATTTTGGTTTTATACCGCATATTGCCGCGCTGCTGTTTCCCTTGTTCATCTTTATATCCGTTATCTTTTTTACCTCAAAAATGGCCTACCGTTCAGAGATCATCGCCATCCTGAGCGCGGGCGTTAGCTTTCGCCGTTTCCTGCGCCCCTTCTGGATAGGCGCATTCCTGTTCAGCGGCATTCTTTGGCTCGGCAACCGGTGGACGGTGCCGGAGGCCAACCGCATCCGCACCACGTTTGAGAACAAATACATTCACACGAGGGACGAAGGCCATACCATGTACGATAAAACCACCCGGGTAGACAGCTTTACCTATGTTACCTTTGGCTCCTACGATCCCAATTATAAAAGCGGCAGCAACTTTGTGCTGGAAAGGGTAGAGGGGCTGGATATGACCTTAAAGATCCGCGCCGACCGCGTTTCCTGGGACTCTACAAAAAAGGCCTGGCGGCTGGATTACGTGTCGCTGCGCAGGATTAAAGGTTTAAAGGAAACCTGGTGGCACATACAAGATACATCGCTCGTACTTGCCCTTACGCCCAAGGAAATGGTAGAAGCCAGGAACATACAGGAAGCTATGACCACGCCTGAGCTGAACCGTTTTATTGCCCGGGAAGAGCTGCGCGGCGCAGAGGGACTCAACACCTATTACGTGGAAAAATACCGCCGCACCTCCTCTGCCGCTGCCGTGATTATTTTAACGCTCATTGGCGGCATCATTGCCTCCCGCAAGGTAAGGGGCGGCAGCGGCCTGCACCTGGCCCTGGGTATTGTGATCAGCGCTACCTACATTATCTTCCTGCAGTTCTCTACCGTATTCTCCACCAAAGCCAGCCTTAACCCGCTGCTGGCCGTGTGGATCCCTAACTTCATATTCGGCGGCCTGGCATTTTGGTTGTACGCGCGCGCCCCCAAATAAAACCTGCCCGGTTACCAAAGGTGAGCGGAGCAGGCAAAGCCCTGTTAAAAAATTTCACATTTTTTTAATAGATAACTGCTTTTGTGTTACGCTGACAAATGATTGATCTGTAGAGTTTTATACCCGCTGCCAAGGAACGGCTAACCCCTGGTAACTCTCAAAAAGTCCGTGCAACTTAGTTAACAAATCCTTACTTTTGACAATTGATCGATTGAGTTTTAACTATCAAACTATAGTATCAAAATGGGGTATATAAAAGAGAAATTCAAGGTAAAGGCCGATGAGCTCAGCGCAGAAGTCAAGGACCTGATCAAGAACCATGGCAGTAAGAAAATTGATGATGTAACTATTGCACAGGTGTACCAGGGCATGCGTGGCATTACCGGCCTGGCAACAGAAACCTCCCTGCTGGATGCCAATGAAGGGATCCGTTTCAGGGGGTATTCCATTCCCGAGCTGCGGGAGCATTTGCCAAAAGCCCAGGGTGGTGCAGAGCCTTTACCGGAAGGTTTGTTTTACCTGATGCTGATAGGTGAGCTGCCCGCTGAAACAGATGTGCAATACCTCTCCGGCATGTGGGCCCGCCGTTCACATGTACCGAACTATGTGTTTGATGCTATTGAGGCGCTGCCGCTCAGCACCCATCCCATGACCATGTTTAATGTTGGTATTATGGCGCTGCAAACAGAGTCTGAATTTGCCAAAGCCTATGCAGAAGGCATGAGCAAGAAAGACTACTGGAGCCATATGTATGAAGATACCATGAACCTTATTGCACGCCTGCCCCGTATAGCCGCTTACGTGTACCGCCGCAAATACAAAGGCGGTAAGCATATACAACCCAATGGCATGCTCGACTGGGCCGGCAATTTTGCCCATATGCTCGGTTATGACGATGAAGGCTTCAAAGAGCTGATGCGCCTGTATATGACCATCCATGCCGATCATGAAGGAGGTAACGTAAGCGCCCACACTACCCACCTGGTAGGTTCTGCGCTGAGCGATGCCTACCTGTCATTTGCCGCCGGTATGAACGGGCTGGCAGGCCCCCTGCACGGCCTGGCCAACCAGGAAGTGATCCGCTGGATATTGAGCATGCGCGAGGAGCTGGGAGGCGGTATGCCTACCAAAAGCCAGATAGAGCAGTATGTACGCAAAACCCTGGCCGACGGCAAGGTAGTACCTGGTTACGGACATGCTGTGCTGCGTAAAACAGATCCCCGCTTTACCGCGCAGATGGAGTTTGCCAAAAAGCATTTACCGGATGATGAGTTGGTGCGCATCGTATGGCTGGTGTATGAAACCGTACCGCCCATTTTACAGGAGCTGGGTAAGGTAAAGAACCCCTGGCCTAACGTGGATGCGCATTCCGGCGCGCTGCTGGTGCACTACGGCCTTACAGAATATGAGTTTTACACCGTGCTGTTTGGCGTATCGCGCGCCCTGGGCGTGCTGGCGTCACTGTGCTGGGACCGCGCCCTGGGCCTTTCCATTGAGCGTCCTAAATCTGTTACCACAGAATGGATGAAGCTTTTTGTAGAAGGTAAGATAGATGCTATCGCAGATTGATTTTTTAGTCCATGCAAAAATGGACATTACGATATAGTTGAAAAGCAAATAGTCCGTGGAGCAATCCCATGGACTATTTTATTTAATCTCTGCATTTAAATAACTTGCAGCATCGCACCGTCAATAGCCATATTATCCAATCCCATTGAGTACCTGAAGGGGGTAGGCCCCCAACGGGGAGAGTTGCTGCGCAAGGAGCTGAACCTGTATACCTTCGGCGACCTGCTCAACTATTTTCCTTTCCGGTATGTAGATCGTACCCGGGTTGAAAAAATAGGACAGCTGCAGGGGCAGCAGGATTATGTGCAGATACGCGGGCGCATTACCTCCCTGGAAGTAATAGGCGAAAAGCGGGGCAAAAGGCTGGTAGCCACCCTGCGCGATGAAACCGGCGAAATAGAGCTGGTATGGTTCCAGGGCTGGCAGTGGATGCAGAAATCCCTGCAGGAGCAAACTGCTTACCTGGTGTTCGGCCGCCTTTCTTTCTTCAACGGCGTGCTGCAGATAGCCCACCCGGAAATGGACCTGCTTACAGAGAACATTGCTACCGGTAAACAGTTCCTGGAGCCGGTGTATTACACCACTGAAAAGCTGAAAGCCCGCGGCCTAACGGCCAAGGCCATAGGAAAGCTTACTTTTAACCTGCTGGAGCAGCTGTCGCCGCTGGAAATACCGGAAAACATACCGGAGCCGGTGCTGCAGCAATACCGGCTTATGTCCAGGCCCATGGCCTTTTTCAAGATCCATTTACCGGCCACGGAAGAAGAGGCGCAGCAGGCCCGGCGCAGGTTGAAGTTTGAGGAGCTGTTTATTGCGCAAATACGCATCTGCCGCCTTAAGATACGGCGGCACCAGCAATCGCACGGCTATGTGTTTGGCGCCGTAGGCCATACCTTCAACGAATTTTACAATAACCATTTACCCTTTCCCTTAACCGGCGCGCAAAAGCGTGTGTTAAAGGAAATACGGCAAGATACCATGAACGGCCGCCAGATGAACCGCCTGCTCCAGGGCGATGTAGGCAGCGGCAAAACCATAGTGGCCCTGTTAACCATGCTGCTGGCCATTGATAACGGCTTCCAGGCGTGCCTGATGGCCCCTACGGAAATACTGGCGCAGCAGCATTATAAAGGCCTTGCGGAGCTGCTGGCCCATATGCCGGTAAAGATAGCCCTGCTTACCGGCAGCGTTAAAGGCAAGGCCCGTAAAGAAATACTGGCTGCCCTTGCAGATGGCAGCCTGCATATACTCATAGGCACACATGCGCTGCTGGAAAATGAAGTGCAGTTCCATAACCTGGGCATGGCCATTGTTGATGAGCAGCACCGTTTTGGCGTGGCGCAGCGCGCCCGCCTGTGGCAAAAAAATGCCATTCCCCCGCACATACTGGTTATGACGGCAACGCCTATACCGCGTACCCTGGCCATGACCATTTACGGCGACCTGGATGTATCGGTGATAGATGAAATGCCGCCCGGCCGCAAACCCATTACCACCGTACACCGTACGGAGTTTCAGCGCCCGCAGGTAATGGAGTTCATTAAGGAAGAAATTAAAAAAGGCCGGCAGGCCTATATCGTATACCCGTTAATTGAGGAGTCCGAGAAAATGGATTACGAAAACCTTATGAAAGGCTATGAGGAGGTAAAGGCCTTTTTCCCGGAGCCGCAGTACTACATCAGCATGGTGCATGGCCGCCAGCCCGCAGATATGCGGGAAACCAATATGCAGCGCTTTGTACAGGGCGAAACCCATATTATGGTAGCCACCACTGTGATTGAAGTAGGCGTAAACGTGCCCAATGCTTCGGTAATGGTAATAGAAAGCACGGAACGCTTTGGCCTTTCCCAGCTGCACCAGCTGCGCGGCCGCGTTGGGCGCGGGGCAGAGCAGTCTTTCTGCATATTAATGACCGGCGTAAAGCTGGGGGCCGACTCAAAAGAACGCATAAACGTAATGGTTCAAACCAACAACGGTTTCATTATCTCTGAAAAAGATATGGAGCTGCGCGGCCCCGGCGATATGGAAGGCACCCGGCAAAGCGGTGTGCTGGACTTTAAGCTCGCCGACATTTTGCATGATAAGCCCGTGTTGGATGCAGCCAGGGCCTGCGCCGAAAAAATACTGCAGGATGATATGGACCTGTCGCTACCTGAAAACCAGCCCTTACAGGAATATTTAGCCAGCCAGCGGGGAAAATCCCAATGGAGCAAAATTTCCTGAACAGGTTCAACGTTTGTTATATAATGTTATTTACCCACCAACTAAATGTGTAACGCTTGAAACGCTACTCCCTTGCCCTTTTTACAGGTATCATACTCGGGTTATTGTTAAGCAGCCGTGCCAAAAGCCAGTCCTCCGGTAATTTTACTCCCCTGCAGTTTGTAGAAAACAAAGGGCAATGGACCGGTGATTTCCTGTTTAAAACAAACATGGGCGGCGGTAACATCTTCCTTAAAAAGAATGGTTTTACTTTTTACCTCATGGATAAAGCAGGGCTGGACAGCATTCGTGAATTTATGCACGGGCATGCCGGCGCGCCGGGCGCTCCCACTGTGAACTATGATGCCAAAGCAGCGTTGAACAGCGGTATAACGGCCACCAATGCACGTGGTATACCGGGCAACAGCACACAAAAAATACCGTCGCTGAAAGCGCACGCCTATAATGTTACTTTCCTGCATGCCAATACCAGCCCCGAAATAGTGCCGGATAAGGCCATAGAAGCCTACAGTAATTACTTTATAGGTAATGATCCTGCAAAGTGGCGTTCCAATGTAAGGTCATATCAAAGGGTGTTGTATAAGCAGCTGTATGCAGGTATAGATATGCAGGTGTATTCAGAGGCTTCCCTGTTAAAATACGACCTGGTGGTACACCCCGGTGCCGATGTATCGGCCGTGGAGCTGCAGTACACCGGCGCCGACAAGCTGGCGCTGAAAAAAGGCCAGCTGGAAATTACCACCTCCGTGGGCGTAGCCACAGAGCTTATGCCGTATGCATACCAGTACATTAACGAAAAGCGTGTGCCCGTTAAGGTTAGCTACCGGTTAAAGGGCGATAAGGTAAGCTTTAACATCAGCGGCAGCTACGATCCTGCGTATACGCTGGTGATAGACCCTACTTATGTATTTTCCACGGTTTCCGGCGCCCGGGCCGATAACTGGGGCTTTACCGCCACCTACGATGCAGGGGGCAATTTTTACGGCGGCAGCATCAGCTTTGATCCGGGCAATTACCCGGTAACAGCAGGCGCCGCGCAAAATGCTTTCCAGGGCGGCAACTTTGATATAGCCATCAGCAAGTTCGACCCCACCGGCCGCCGTTTAATATACGCCACCTACCTGGGCGGCAACAGTATTGAGCAGCCGCATAGCCTGTTTGTAAATACAAAAGGTGAGCTGGTGATCAGCGGCCGTACCCGCTCGGGCGATTTCCCCTTCACCAATACCATAGGCAAACGCGGCGGCTGGGATATTGCCGTTGTAAAGCTTAACGCCACCGGCACCGGCATTATAGGCGCGCTGTGCATAGCCGGCAGCGCAGATGATGCGGTGAACATGCGCGACGACCGGCAAAGCGGCGACTGGGTGCTGCTGCGTAACTACGGCGACGATGCCCGCAGCGAAGTGGTGGTAGATGATGCCGATAATATTTACGTAGCCAGCTGTACCCGCTCCACAGATTTCCCGGTTACCGCCGGTACTTTCCAGAACGGCATGGGCGGCAGCCAGGATGGCGTGGTAATGAAAATAAACCCTGACTGTAATACGCTTGCCTGGGCCAGCTACATTGGCGGCTCAAAAGAAGATGCAGCCTATGTGCTGGCGCTGAGCGGCAATACATTATATGTGGCCGGCGGTACGGCCAGCGCCGATTTCCGCACCACCGCCGGCAGCATTTACAGCAGCTACCGGGGCGGGGTGTGCGATGGCTTTATTGCCCATATTACCGCCGATGGTAAATCGCTGCTGCAAAGCACTTACATGGGCTCGGACAATCCCTCTGCCGACCAGGTATACGGTATTCAGCTGGACGCAAACGGCTACGTGTACATTATGGGCACCACCGAAGGCATCTGGCCGGTAAAGCAACCCGCAGGCACTGCTACTTTTTATAACGATCATTCAAAACAATTCATCTGCAAGCTGCAGCCTAACCTGTCTGCCTTTGTATATTCCACCACCTTTGGCAAGCAGGCAGTAGACCCCAGCATTTCGCCGGTGGCCTTCCTGGTAGACAAATGTGAGAACGTGTACATTTCCGGGTGGGGCGGGGGCCTGGATAAAGGGCTGGGTTATCCCAACTCCGGCACCAAAGACCTGCCGGTGAAAAACGCGCTGCAGCGTACCACCGACGACCAGGATTTTTACTTTTTTGTACTGCAGCGCGATGCCACCGGCGTGCTGTTTGCCAGTTTTTTTGGCGGCAACGGCCTGTATGAGCATGTGGATGGCGGCACCAGCCGTTTTGACCGTAACGGCGTTATTTACCAGGGCCTGTGCGCCTGGTGCAATTTAT
This sequence comes from Chitinophaga sp., assembly GCF_035761305.1. Classification (GTDB taxonomy): domain Bacteria; phylum Bacteroidota; class Bacteroidia; order Chitinophagales; family Chitinophagaceae; genus Chitinophaga. The sequence goes on from NZ_DASTRI010000089.1 coordinate 83,651, forward strand.
CCACCACCTCCAGCAAGCCGCGCTATCCTACTACCCCCGGCGCTTATGCCACCTCAGCGCCGCCGGACTGTAACTTTGGCGCCCTGAAAATTGCCTTTAACCTGGATGGCGTAAAAGCCGGCATTAAAACCCTGGACCGGAAAGGAAATTATTGTGTGCCGGCAGACATTACGTTTGTAGATACTGTTGGCACGCCCGCCCAAAGCCGTACCTGGAACTTTGGGGATGGAACGCCCGATGTAGGCGGCAATCTCGATACTATTACACATACCTATGCCGCTATTGGCGATTATACCGTGCGGCTGGTTAAATGCGATCCGGCCAGCTGTAACGGTTGTGATACCGCTTATATACCGGTGCGCGTGCGGGCCGATAGCGCCAGCGTTGACTTTTCAGCCATTCGCCAGCCGCCCTGCGAATCCCTGGCCTATGAGTTCACCAACAGCTCTTCCTACCCGCCGGGCAAGCCTTTCACCAGCCAGTCGTTCCAGCTCGATTTCGGGGATGGCACACCGGCATCTGCTGTAGGTACAGGCTCCTGGTTGCATGCCTACCAGGCAGACGGTATTTATAACGCTACCCTTACCCTGGTAGATACCAACTATTGTAACGCGCCGCATGCCATTACGCTGCCGCTGCGGGTAGCCGCCAACGTAGTAGCCAGCTTCTCCGCGCCGGACACCGCCTGCGCGCCCGCCGTCATCAGCTTTGATAATACCACCCTTGGCGGGGAAAGCTTCAGCTGGAGTTTCGGGGACGGCGGCACCTCTGCAGCAGCCTATCCCACGCACACCTATGCAAACCCGGGAGATTATACCGTTACCCTGCATGCCGTAGACAATAGCACCTGTAACAAAACAGACGATACCACTTTTATCGTGCACGTTTTTGGATCGCCCTCCGCAGCGTTTTCCTTTACGCCCACCAAGCCGGAGGACAATACGCCGGTTACTTTTGTAAACCAGTCTGTTGGCGCCGTAAGCTATTTGTGGGCGTTTGGCGATGGGGAAATATCTACCTCCACCAATCCCGTACACCAGTACAATAAAACCGGTACGTATGAGGTATGTTTAACCGCCACCAACCAGGCAGGTTGTACAGATACTGCCTGCCAGCAGGTATCTGCCGTGGTGGTGCCGCTGTTTGATGTGCCGAATGCCTTCTCTCCCAACGGGGATGGTATGAACGATGTGCTGCTGGTGCGGGGCTTTGGGATCAGCAAATTCAGCTTTAAGATATTTAACCGCTGGGGCCAGCTGGTATTTGAGTCCAACGACCCTGGTATTGGCTGGGATGGCCGCTTTAAAGGCGCCCTGCAGCCGATGGATGCTTATGCTTTTACCGTGCAGCTGGAGTTTAGCGATGGTACCCAGGCCAGTAAGCAGGGCAGCGTTACCCTGTTGCGGTAAAAGGGAATGGGCAACAATTTTTGCAACGCCTTAAACGTTTTATTATTGTACAGGTCTTTAAGCAGGAGGTAAGATTTTCCCGCCTCCTGTTTCCTGCTGCTGATACCTGCTTTAGGACCGGTATAAAAATAAATTTAAGGCCTTATGCATTATACCACCTGTTTATCCGCATCTTCTGTATAAATAACTTCTTACATAGGATGAATGTTGCTGCCAGGCAGTAACATTGACAACCTTTACACGTTATTATTCGTATATTAGTTACAGGAAAAAACGCAAAATCTATTTCCGTTGAAATTTACTTTCCTTGCCGGTTTATTATGTGTCGCGTTCTGGCTAATCGCAGCGTTGCCGGCCGGGGCGCAGGCACAGGAGAACAGTAATTTTACCCCTTTGCAGTTTATTGAAAATAAAGGACAGTGGGAGGGCGATTTTTTGTATAAGACAGACCTGGGCGGAGGCGCCATCTTCCTTAAAAAGAATGGGTTTACATTTTCGCTGCTTAACAAAACCGATTACTCAAAGCTTACTGAATATATGCACGGCCATGCAGATGCGCCGGCGCCGCCTTATGTAGATTACAATGCAAAGGGAACCGCTGCCGCTGCTGCCGCCGCCACGCCGCACCAGGATGTTCCGGGCGATATTAAACGCGAAAAGCCAATAGTAAGAGCGCATGCATATGAAGTAACCTTCCTCAATGCCAAACCCACCCTGCAGGTAATGCCGGATAAGCCGGCAGAAGGTTACAGCAATTACTTCCTGGGTAACGATCCTTCCAAATGGAAATCCGAAGTAAAGTCTTACCAGCAAATACTTTACAAAAACCTGTACAACGGTATCGACATGCAGGTGTATTCAGAGGCTTCGCTGTTAAAGTACGACCTGGTGGTGCACCCCGGCGCCGATCCTTCCGAAATACAATTACAGTACAGTGGTGTGGACCGGCTGGAGCTGAAGAAAGAGCAGCTGGAGATTACAACCTCTGTAGGCACTTCCACAGAGCAGATGCCATATGCTTACCAGTACATTAACAATCAACGTGTGCCCGTTAAGGTTAGTTACCGGGTAAACGGCAATAAAGTAAGCTTTAAAGTATCAGGAAAATATGATCCGCAATACCCGCTGGTAATAGATCCTACCTTTGTATTCTCCAGCGTGTCCGGCTCCCGGGCCGATAACTGGGGCTTTACCGCTACTTATGATAACCAGGGTAATTTTTACGGCGGCGGTATTGTATGGGCGCAGGGCTACCCGGTTACTACCGGCGTAATACAAAATGCTTTCCAGGGCGGACAGTTTGATATTGGCATCAGCAAGTTCACGCCCAATGGCCGCAACCTGGTGTATGCTACTTACCTGGGCGGTAATGGCGATGAGCAGCCGCATAGCCTGTTTGCCGATGCGCAGGGTAACCTGGTCATTAGCGGCAGAACCACTTCCGGTAATTTCCCTTTTAAGAATGAGGTAGGCAACCGCGGCGGATGGGACATTGCCATTGTAAAGCTGAATGCAGCAGGCACCGGCATTATAGGCTCCTTACGCATAGCCGGCAGCGCAGATGATGCTGTGAATATGCGCGAGAACCGGCAGGCCGGCAGCTGGGTGCTGCTGCGCAACTACGGCGATGATGCCCGCAGTGAGGTAGTGCTGGATGATGCAGCCAATATTTATGTAACCAGCAGCACCCGCTCTACCGACTTCCCGGTAACAGCCGGCGCTTTCCAAACCACGTTTGGCGGTGCGCAGGACGGCGTGGTAATGAAGATAGATCCTAACTGCAATAACCTGTTGTGGGCCAGCTATATTGGCGGCGATAAGGAAGATGCAGGCTATGTGCTGGCGCTGAACGGTAACACCCTGTATGTGGCGGGCGGCACGGCCAGCACTAACTTCCGCACTACCGGCGGTGTTATTTACCCGGGTTACCGCGGCGGTGTGTGTGATGGATTTATAATGCACATCAGCACCGATGGCGCCAGCGTGCTGCAAAGCACCTTCATCGGGGCCGATAATGCTTCTGCCGACCAGGTATATGGCATACAGCTGGATGCAAACGGCTATGTATACGTAATGGGCACTACAGACGGCCGCTGGCCCATTAAGCAGCCCACAGGCACCGCCACATTCTACAACGATAATTCCAAACAGTTCATATCCAAGCTGCAGCCCAACCTATCATCATTTGTGTACTCCACTACCTTTGGCAAGCAGGCCACAGATCCCAGTATTTCGCCTACGGCTTTCCTGGTAGACCGGTGTGAGAATGTGTATGTTTCCGGCTGGGGCGGCGGCATCAATAAATCGCTGCGTTACCCTAACTCGGGCACCAGCGGGCTAATCACCAAAAATCCTTTGCAGCGTACCACGGACGACCAGGACTTTTACTTTTTTGTGCTGCAGCGCGATGCCACTGATGTATTATTCGCCAGCTTTTTTGGCGGCAACGGCCTGTATGAGCATGTGGATGGTGGCACCAGCCGCTTTGACCGCAACGGCGTTATTTACCAGGGCATATGCGCCTGGTGCAATGTATCGGCCACCAACGGCGCCAAGCCGCGCTATCCCACCACCCCCGGCGCTTACGCCACCGCGGCGCCGCCTTTCTGCAACTTTGGTGCATTAAAGATCGCGTTTAACCTGGATGGGGTGAAGGCCGGCATTAAAACGCTGGATCGCCGTAAGAACTATTGCGTACCCGCCAATATCACTTTTGTAGATACTGCCAGCTCGCCCGCAGCAAGCCGCACCTGGAACTTTGGAGATGGTACGCCGGATGTAGGCGGCAACCTGGACACCATTGCGCACACCTATAACGCCATTGGCGACTACACTATACGCCTTATAAAATGTGATCCGGCCAGCTGTAACGGTTGTGACACCGCTTACACAGAGGTGCGCATACGGGCCGACAGCGCTGCTGTAGACCTGGTGGTAACCAAGCTGCCTCCCTGCGAAGCATTGAGCTATGACTTTAAAAACGCATCTGTAGCCCCGCCGGGCAAGCCTTTCACCAACCAGTCCTTTACGCTGGATTTTGGGGATGGAACGCCCCAGTCATCCGTAGGGCTGGGGAACTGGCAGCATGCTTACCAGTCGCCCGGTGTATACAACGCCATGCTTACCCTGGTAGATACCAATTATTGCAATGCGCCGCATACCGATACCGTACCGCTGCGTGTAGCCGCCAACGTGGAAGCCAGCTTTGAGGCGCCGGACAGTACCTGTGTGCCGGCTGTTGTTGAGTTCAATAATACTTCCCTGGGCGGTGAAACCTTTACATGGAACTTCGGGGACGGCGGTACCTCTACCGAAGCTTATCCCACGCACACCTACTTAAACCCGGGCGATTATACCGTTAAGCTGTACGTATTTGATAATAATACCTGTAATAAGGAAGACTCTACCTCCATGGTCATCCATGTGTTTGGGCCGCCTACCGCCGACTTCACCTTTACGCCCACCAAGCCGGAGGAAAATACGCCGGTTACCTTTGTGAATACCAGCATTGGAGCGGCAAGCTATTTGTGGGAGTTTGGCGACGGGGCCGTTTCTGTAGAAACCAACCCCGTACACCAGTATAATAAAACAGGAACGTACGATGTGTGTTTGCTGGCTACCAACGCCGCTGGTTGTGTAGATACGATCTGTAAGCAGGTAGCCGCAATTGTAATACCCTTGTTTGATGTCCCTAACGCCTTCTCACCTAACAATGATGGAATGAATGATGTGCTGCTGGTGCGGGGCTTTGGCATAGCCAAATTCAATTTCAAAATATTCAATCGTTGGGGCCAGCTGGTCTTTGAGTCCAACGATCCCAATATAGGTTGGGATGGCCGGTTCAAAGGCGCTTTGCAACCCATGGATGCATATGCATATACCGTAAGTGTAGAGTTCAGCGACGGGACTAAAACCAATAAGACGGGAAACATTACCTTGTTAAGATGACGAGCCATGAAGCAGCCAGTTAAATTTTACGTAGCCGGTTTAGTATTGTTGTTCACTGCCCTGCAGGGAACCGCACAGGACCTGCATTTTTCGCAGTTCTTCAACTCACCGCTTACCACCAACCCCGCCAACACGGGTTTTATTCCCGACGGCAATTACCGCGTAGGCATTAACTACCGGAACCAGTGGGTCAGCATTCCGGTGCCGTATAAAACCATGTCGGCCTTTGGCGATTTCCAGCTGTTCCGCGACCGGCTGGAATACGGCTGGGTAGGTTTGGGCGGCGTTATCCTGCGCGATGTGGCCGGCAGCGGCAACCTTACCTCTACCAAAGTGTATGGTTCTGTAGCTTACCATCAGCTGCTGGGGCAAAGCAGCCTGCTATCCCTGGGCTTTAACGTAGGATCTGCCAACAAACGGGTTGACCTTGCCAAGCTTACCTTTGGCGACCAGTGGAACGGTAAGTTCTTCGACTCGGAGCTGCCTACCGCAGAACCTATTACCCAGTCAAAAGTGAACTACTTTGATATGCAGGTAGGTATGAACTATGCCTACTTTCCCACGGATAATATTTACGTAAATGCCGGTTTTTCTGTACAGCATGTAAACAAGCCGCATGAAAGCTTTTATGAAGGCAATAACCAGATAGACCGCCGTTACATCGCCTTCCTGAACGGTATTTTTAAGCTAAGCGACCTGGTGATCCTGAACCCGGCGGCCTACTATACCCGCCAGGCCGGTTCAAGGGAATTTGTGCTGGGCACCAATGCGGCCTATAACCTTTCCGGCGATGGCACCAAGCAGGTATATGGCGGCATTTATTACCGCCTGAACGATGCCTATATTTTCATGGTAGGGTATGAAATTTCCAAAGTGCGCATGATGTTCAGCTACGATGTTACGGCCTCTAACCTGGCTGCCTCCAACGGCCGCCGCGGCGCATATGAAATAGGCATTGTTTTTACCGGCCTTTATCCCAACCGCAGCTTCAGCAGCGCCCGCAGAGCCACATTATGTCCCAGCTTTTAAGAGTGGGCAATGGAGTACAATTATGAATTGCCAATTACGAATGGGTAAGTGTGTAAAACATGCAAGGTGGCGGTAAAAGTAATTGTAATGGCTGATTCAGTAAAAAGTTCCATGCTTCAATAAGCAATGCTGCCCGAAAACTGTAAGTGCAATTATGAATTACAAATGGAAGGTGTAACTAAATCATGTAGTGCCGTTAAAGGGAATTATATGGCTAATTCAGCAAAGAAGTACCACCCCGAAGCATTACCGGTCAATTCGTAATTCCGTAATTCATAATTCGTAATTACTTTTGTTTCATGACCAATTTTTCCAGGCTACATGCCGGGCACCTGGACCAGTTCCGGGATATTGTAGGAGCGGCCAATGTACTTACAGACCAGGAAGCGCTGGATAACTATGCGCACGACGAAACAGAAGACCTGCATTATTTGCCGGAAGTAGTGCTTAAGCCCGATACCACGGAGCAGGTGAGCCGCATTATGCAGCTGTGCCAGCAGGAAAACCTGCCCGTAACACCCCGCGGGGGCGGTACCGGTTTAAGCGGCGGAGCTTTGCCGCAATGGGGCGGGGTAGTAATGTCAATGGAACGGTTTAACAGGATACTGGATATTGACGAACGTAACCTGCAGGTAACGGTAGAACCGGGCGTTATAACAGAAGTGCTGCAGAACGCGGTAAGGGAAAAAGGGTTGTTCTATCCGCCGGACCCAAGCAGCCGCGGCTCGTGCTTAATAGGCGGTAACATAGCGGAAAATTCCGGCGGCCCTAAAGCCGTTAAATATGGGGTAGTAAAGGATTATGTGCTGAACCTGCAGGTGGTGCTGCCCTCCGGCGCCGTTATATGGACAGGGGCCAACGTGCTCAAGAACGCCACCGGCTATAACCTTACCCAGCTGGTGGTGGGCAGTGAAGGAACCCTGGGCATTGTGACCCGTATAGTGCTGCGCCTTATACCGGCGCCTAAATACGACCTGCTGATGCTGGTGCCTTTCCGCTCTGCGGAAAATGCCTGCGCGGCAGTAAGCGCTGTTTTCCGGGCCGGGTACACTCCTTCAGCCCTGGAGTTCATGGAGCGCGATGCGCTGGAGTGGGTAACGCGGTATGTAGAGAGCAGTACGGTAAAGGTAGAAGACGGTATACAGGCGCACCTGCTCATTGAGGTAGACGGCAACTACCCCGATGTGCTGATGCAGGAAATGGAAGGCATTGCCGGCGTAGTAACGGAGTTCGATTGCGGGGAAATTCTTTTTGCGGAAGACCATCAGCAGAAAGAAGAGCTGTGGAAATTAAGAAGGCGTGTGGCCGAAGCCGTTAAGGCCAACTCGGTGTACAAGGAGGAAGATACCGTGGTGCCCCGCGCGGAGCTGCCGGTGCTGCTGAAAGGAGTAAAGGATATTGGCCGCAAATACGGCTTTCATTCCGTATGTTATGGCCATGCCGGCGATGGTAACCTGCATGTGAACATTATCCGCGGCGCCCTGTCGGACGAGCAGTGGAACGGTACGCTGCAAACCGGCATCCGTGAAATATTTGCGCTGGTAAAGCAGCTGGGCGGCACCATTTCAGGTGAGCATGGCATTGGCCTGGTGCAGAAATCTTATATGGATGTAATGTTTGATGCGCAGCACATGCAGCTGATGAAACAGATTAAACAGGTATTTGATCCGAATAATATCCTGAACAGGGGAAAAATATTTGACTGATATAATGCACCACAATCGTAAAACAATAAATAGTTTAGTAATGAAACGTTTGCTCTTATGTGTATTCCTGCTGGCAGGCATGCATACTGCACAGGCCCAGTATTATAAAACAGATACCGCCTCACGCAAAGGACTGGACCCCTCCCGGCTGATGATTGGCGGTAGCGTGGGCCTTATCTTCGGCGATTATACCAACATTAATATATCGCCGCTGCTGGGGTACCGCTTTTCAGATATGTTTGCAGCCGGTATCAGCATCAATGCGCAGTACGCATCTGAAAAGTGGGAGGACTATAGCGGCCGCACCTCGCAGAAGGACCAGTACACCGTGTTCGGTGGCGGGCTGTGGGGCCGGTTTTACCCGCTGGAAATGCTGTTTGCGCATGCCCAGCCGGAGATGAACTATGTAAGCATAAAAAGCACGTTTTATACTGATCCCAAAACATCTGTAAAAGAAAGCCATGCAGTACCCAGCCTGCTGTTAGGCGGCGGCTATTCACAGCCGCTGGGCGATGGCGGCTCTGCCTTTTACATTATGGTGCTGTATGATGTGATACAGGATGAATGGTCGCCGTACCAGAACCGGCCCCTGTTCCGTATGGGCTTTAACGTAGGGCTGTAATCCCTGCCCGTACAGCGGGTTAACAAACATAAAGCAAGGTGAAAAGTGTAAAAGAGCCTTAGTCCTTTTGCGCTTTTCACCTGTTTATTTCAGTACATACCACTTACGTCGCCAGGCGTTGCCCTTCCCTCACGGGTAATTAATCATTAGTTGTTTATAAATGCTAAACTATCTTTGCTCTCATATTTAATGAAGCGTCACCATCATGGGAATACAGTTAGCAGTATTTGACATAGCAGGCACCACCCTGCACGACGAGTCTAATGTAGGCCTGGTATTGCAGCAGGTAATACAGCAGCAGGCAGGGGTAGCCGTTTCACTGCCCGAAGTGAATGAGGTAATGGGTTATGCCAAGCCTTACGCCATCCGCTATCTGCTGCAGCAAAAGCAGGATGCCCGTTACCGGGATGCTGGTTTTGTAAATGGCCTGCACACGCTTTTTGTACAGCAAATGAGCGCTCATTACCAGGATGGTGAGGTGCGTGAAAAAAAAGGCGCCGGCATGGTGTTACAGGAGCTGCGCCGGCGTGATATTAGGGTGGCTTTAGATACCGGCTTTGACCGCGCCATTACCAATATTGTCCTGGAAAGGGTTGGCTGGCTGAATAATGACCTCGTTGATACAGTAGTTACCAGTGATGAAGTAGCCTTTGGCCGCCCTTATCCTTACATGATTTACAGGGCCATGGAGCAGCTGGGCATCAAAAGCATACAGCAGGTAGCCAAAATAGGCGATACCCTCTCTGATCTTGAAGAAGGCGCTAACGCCGGCTGCCCCTGCGTTATAGGCGTTACCACCGGGGCCTATACAAAAGAGGCGCTGCAGGCAGGGCCGCATACCCACCTGGTAGCCGACCTGGAAGAAATACTGTCAATACATTGGTTTATATGAAACATGCAGACGTAGCCGTTATAGGCGCTGGCATCGCAGGTTTGGCCATGGCCTACCACCTGGCCAGGCAAGGTAATAAGGTAGTGTTGTTTGAACGTAACAGCCGCGCGCTGGGCGCATCTATCCGCAACTTTGGCCTGGTGTGGCCCATAGGCCAGCAGGCAGGTTTGCATTACAGCCGCGCCATGGCCAGCCGCCGTATCTGGAAAGAGCTGTCTGCAGCCACCGGCCTGGAATGTAACGAAACCGGCTCGCTGCACCTGGTATATGCAAAAGACGAGCTGGCAGTGCTGGAAGAGTTTGTACAGGCAGCGCCTGCCAATGGCTATGCATGTGAACTGTTAACCCCCGCGCAGGTAACGGCCCGCAGCCGGGCCGTGAAAACAACCGGCCTGCTGGGCGCTATGTACAGCTCTACGGAAATGACGGTAAACCCGCGGGAGGCCAGCGCTCTTATAGCCGCCTGCCTGCAGCAGCAATGGGGCGTTACCATGCGTTTTAATACAGCAGTCAACAGCATTAGTATGCCCTATATCCAAACAGCAGATGAGCAATGGAAGATAAACCGGGTATTTGTATGCAGCGGCGCCGACTTTGAAACCCTGTACCCACAGGCTTTTGCGCAAACTGCGCTTATCAAGTGCAAGCTGCAGATGATGCGCACCATACCACAGCCAAACCGCTGGCAGCTGGGCCCTGCCTTATGCGCCGGCCTTACCCTGCTGCATTACAGCGCTTTCAGTAGCTGCGCTTCGCTGCCAGCCCTGCGGCAGCGCCTACAGGAGCAGATGCCCGCACACCTCCAATGGGGCGTGCACGTGCTGGTATCGCAGAATGGGGCAGGGGAGCTTACCCTGGGCGACTCTCATGAAT
>NZ_DASTRI010000090.1:0-13337 GCF_035761305.1 Chitinophaga sp.
GCCCCAATCCGTAATTGACCAATCCGTAATTAACCATTGCTCACGCTATGCACACTGATTTCCTTCACATTCGCTATCCTGTTATCCAGGCGCCCATGTTCCTGGTAAGCAATGAGGCCATGGTAAAAGCCGCCATGGACAATGGCATTGCCGGCACCTTCCCCTCCCTCAACTTCCGGAAAGAGGACGAGCTGAAGGCCCTGCTGAAAAGGCTGAATGCCTACCGCACCGCCCCCCATAACCCCACAGGCACCTACGGGGTAAACCTGATTGTACAAAAAACCAACCCGCTATATATAAAACACCTGCAAACCTGCGTGGAGGCACAGGTGCCCTTTTATATCACCTCCCTGGGCAACCCGCGCCAGGTAATTGACGCTGCCCACGGCTATGGCGCCAAAGTGCTGTGCGATGTTACCAACCTGCAGCATGCAGAAAAAGCCGCTAAAGAGGGCTGCGATGGGTTTATTGCCGTATGCGCCGGCGCCGGCGGGCATGCAGGCCCCTACCCCATGCATGTGCTGGTGCCCGCCTTACAAAAGGCCTTCCCGGACAAGTTCCTGGTGGCAGCGGGCGGCATTGCCACCGGCCGCCAAATGGCCAGCGCCCTGGTGCTGGGCGCCCACGCAGTATCTATCGGCACCCGCTTTATTGCCAGCCGGGAAGCCGGCGTAAGCGATGCATATAAGCAGGCCATACTGGAATATGGTATGGAGGATATTGTACTTACAGAACGCCTGTCCGGCACCCCCTGCAACATTATCAATACCCCCGCCGCCAAAAAAATAGGCTATAAGCAAAACTGGATGGAGAAAATGCTGAGCCGCAACCCGCGTACCCGTAAATACTTTAAAATGCTGGTGCAGCTGAGGGGCATGAAAAAGCTGGAGCAGGCCATCCGCCCCGGCTCCTATCAGCATTTATGGAGCGCAGGGCAAAGCGTGGAAATGGTGGAGGATATTGCGCCTACCGCTGCTATTGTGCAACGGCTCATACAGGAGCTGGAGGAAACGCTGGAATACACCCGGCATTTGTCTTACAAGGCATAGCACCCCCCAACTGCCGCTGAATGTTTATATTTATGGTTTGTTTTGAAAATGATAATGAAAGGCTACCTGATACTCGCCGGCCTGCTGCTGCCACTACTGCTGCAGGCGCAGCAGCATAAAGTAAAAAGCATTACCGCTTATTACGACACCACTGCGGTTGTAGAGCTGTTTAACCAGGCGCCCATTGGGCTGGAGATTACCTACACCAATGGCGAGATACGCGCTACAGAAGGGTTTATGCACGGCAATTACCGCTGGAAATACATTAAGGTAACCTCACCGGATGGCACGGTGCGCAACGGCGTGCTTACATTTGACCGCAGCTACCTGCCGCAGAACCAGTACCAGGTAAAGCTGCTGGTAACACTGCCCGATGTGGAGCAGCCCATAGCAACCACCCTGCAGCTGCCCTACCTTACCGGCATCCGCTTTCATCACTATGCCGACAGCCTGAAAAAAGACATCCGCTTTTATCTGAATGTAGAGGGGCGCTTCAGCACAGGTAAAATATACCCGCTGGACACTTCGGTCATACAGTTTGCCGCCTCTGCCGGCCGGCTGCTGGGGCAGGACCTGCTGCTAAGCCGCCCAGATACCAGCCGCTTTATTAATGTTACCGCTACCTATAAGCTTAACCCCTCCATGGTGATCCATACGGTGATACCTGTAAAACAAAAGCAGGATGATGACTCCATGATCATCAAGGATGAGCGGGACCTGTTCAATAACAACCGGAGAAAGAAACGGGGCGGGTAACCGCTATATCAGCATCCTGGCCTTCAGCTCCAGGTATTTATTGATAACCTGTATGGTCAGCTGCTGCGGCGTGCATAACAAGCTCATAATGCCGTATTGCGACAGCTCACGCGCAATTAGTTTTTTCTCATAGGCAAACTGCTGCGCAATTACCTGCCTGTAAATACCCTCTACATCCGTTGCCTCCTGTTCCGTAACCTGCTTTAGCGCCGTGTTCTCGAAAAACACTACCAGCACCAGGTGATATTTGGCCAGCCGGCGTAAATAGGGCAGCTGCCTGCGCATACCGGTGGTAGACTCAAAGTTGGTGAAAAGTATCAGCAGCGAGCGTTGCGACAGGGCGCTGCGCAGGCTTATGCTCAGCCTTTCGTAGTCACTCTCCTGCCACTGGGTTTGCTGCGCATACAGCATTTCCAGTATTTTGTTAAGATGCGTTTTTTTATTGCTGGCCGGCAGTATATCTACCTGCTGCGCGCCTATGGTCGTAAGGCCGGCCTTGTCGCCCTTTTGCAGCACCACATTGCTGAACACCAGCGTGGCATTAATAGCATAATCCAGCAGGGTTAACCCGTCAAAAGGCATTTTCATGTTCCGCCCTTTGTCAATCACACAGTACACCTGCTGGGAGCGTTCCTCCACATAAGTATTTACCATCAGGTTGCCGCGGCGGGCCGTTGCCTTCCAGTTAAGCATGCGCACATCATCCCCCCTGCTGTACTCCTTAATATGGTCAAACTCCATGCTGTGGCCGATAGTGCGCTTTTTATGCACGCCCAGCTCATTCAGCCGGTTGGTAAAAGAAAGCAGCTCGTAATTGCGCAGCTGTAAAAAAGAAGGATAGGTTTTTACTGCCTGCTCATTCTCAAACAACACCCGCCGTTTTACGAAACTAAAAGGGCTGGCGACAAAAACATTGGTATTGCCGAAATTATAGATGCCCCTTTCCAACGGGCGCAAAGTAAAAGAAAATTCATGCGTGGTGCCGGGTTTCAGCCGGGCTTTCAACACATGATCCCGGAGCTGGAACTGGACGGGCAGCTCGTCAATCACAGACAGGTTTACCGGAAAACGGAAATTATTCTGTATGGTGATGCGTACCTCATTGTCATCGCCATTACTGAAGCGTGCAGCCATATGGCGCTGCAGCTGCAACGGCGCTGCATTACCGTACAGCATTATTACATCCAGCAGCAGCAACGCCACCAGTACGGCAAACACCAGCTGCGCAATAACATACAGGGCCGGGAAAAAGAACGCCAGTACAAACAGCAGCACATTTCCACCCAGGCACAGGTAAAAGCGGTTGCCGAAGAATAAGGAGCGGTATGTTTCTTTGATAGACATCTGTTACGTTTGAGCGGAAAGCGGAAAGCTGAAAGCATAAAGCTTTTCCTGCATTATCTGTTTATTCTATATCCCATAAACCCGGGCTTTCGGGCTTTTTGCTTTCTGCTTTCTGCTTTTTTATTATCTCGGTACTTCTACAGCTTTGATGATCTGCGCAATCACTTCATCTGTAGTGATTCCTTCCATTTCACGTTCCGGCGTTAGCATAATACGGTGGCGCAGCACATGCGGCAGCATGCTTACAATATCATCCGGCGTTACAAAATCACGGTCGTTCATGGCAGCTACGGCTTTGGCGCAGTTCATAACAGCCAGGGAGGCACGCGGCGATGCGCCCAGGTACAATGATGCATTTACGCGGGTTTCCTGTATCAGCGATGCAATGTAATGCAGCAGCTTTTCTTCAATGTGTACGGTGCGTACCAGCGCCTGGTACTCAATAACCTGGGTAGCGGTTACCACCCGGTTCACCAGCATGGTAATATCCTGCATGTTATTATGCTGGTGCATGGCCTGCAGCATGGCCACCTCTTCGGCTATAGCCGGGTATTTCACTTCAATTTTAAACAGGAAACGGTCCAGCTGCGCTTCCGGCAGGCGGTAAGTGCCTTCCTGCTCAATAGGGTTTTGCGTGGCTATTACCATAAACGGCAGGGGCAGCGGGTGCGTGATGCCGTCGTTGGTGATTTGCCGCTCTTCCATTACCTCAAACAGGGCAGCCTGCGTTTTGGCCGGCGCACGGTTAATTTCATCTATCAGCACCAGGTTGCTGAAAACAGGGCCGCGCTTATATTCAAACTCACGGGTTTGCGGGTTAAATACCGAAGTGCCCAGCACATCGGCCGGCATAATATCCGGTGTAAACTGTATGCGGGAAAAATCAGCATCCACACAACGGGCCAGCAGCTTGGCGGTAAGCGTTTTGGCCACACCCGGCACCCCCTCTATCAGCACATGCCCCTGTGTAAGCAGCCCGGTGATCAGCAGGTCTATCATTTCATGCTGGCCGGCTATTACCTTACCGATCTCGGCGCGGATGGCGGCCACTGACTGATGCAGGGAGGACAGGTCTGACCTGGGTTCAAATGTATTTACGTCCATTATTTCGTGTTTAGGTAAAACTGATGTATGTTCTTATAGAATTGTTCCAGGTACGCATCGCTGATATGGTCTTCCAGCTGTATATGATGTATGCTGTCTACTATATCACGCACCGCCGCAACGGGCATGCCCGATTTACGGGCCAGCGTATCAATAAATGCCTGGTTCAGGTAGCTGGTGTTCAGGTAAAACCGCGAGCGGATGTACTCTGTCCAGTGCAGCACCATTTTCTGCGCCAGGTTACGGTTGTTGCCCTGCTGGTAGTAAAGCTGCCCCAGTGTTTCCACAAACTCCAGCGAGTTGTTGGTAAGCACTTCCTTATCCGGTATAATACGCTGCCGGCGCTTGCCTTCAAACAGCACATACAGCAGCAGCAGGGCCAGCACCAGCCATAAGGCCCAGCGCATGGCGGGGTAGCGCATCAGCACCTGCCATTCGCTGAAATCGCCGCGGGGACCGTTCAGGTATTTGTAATACTCATCCCAATACACTGCATTGGGATTGTTATAGGTATAGGCCAGCTGTTTTTCAAGTGATGCAATGTTTTGCTTTTCCAGCAAAAAAACATTGGTAAGGGAAGATGGGTTCAGCAGCAGGAACACCGCGCCCCTGCCGTAGGTAATACGTATAAAGTTGGGCATTCTTCGCCCGGTGCTGTCTTTTATTCTGCCGGTGCCCAGTATGGTGGTAACGCTGGTATCATAGCTGGTAAAATAACGGCCCGCTGCAATGCCCCCGCGTGAAAACACTGTGTCGGGCGCCAGGTGCGGGTTCACATAATGCTCTACGCTGGTGGACGCAATAAAACCATGATCCAGCGTATCTACTTTAACCGATAAACGTGATTGCAGTATACTGTCGGGGGCTGTTGTAGCCAGGAACAGCTGGTTGCCGTTAGCGGCAAACCGCAGCATATCCGTAACATCCTGCTCGGTGGTATATAATTTTTTTGTTACCAGCAGGTACAGGTTGCCTGTTCCGCGCAGCAGGTTCGTATTTTTCCGGTAAGTAAGGCTGAAAGGCTTGGTAACCACCTTTACCGGCTCCTGGTTGTACAGGTGTGGCAGGCACTGGAATGCCACATAGCAGCCGCCCCGCTTTTTATCCTTATAGGAAAAGCTTTGCTGTGTAAGATCTATAACCTCATTGTTCTCCAGCGAGCGTGTGCCGGCTACCAGCAGCAGTATAATACATACTATCACCAGCACTACAATGATTATGGAAAGCTTTGATTTCAACGAATAATATTTTGATAAGATGCTCTTTTCATTTCACCATCACAATTGATTGCCTAATGCCTGTTTAAAGTCGTGGAAGCGCTGGTAAACGCTGTTAAACTGTTCTGCATTCACGGCCACCTCTCCGTACCAGATGTATTCATAATCCCGGGTAAGGCGCGCAAACGGCTGGTGCCACCGGGTTTTATACAACAGGCGCAAATAATCGGTATTGGTTTTATCCTTGCCCAGGGTGATCAGCTGCCGTTCAGAGAGCAGGTACAGGGCCTGCAAATGCAGCAGCCTTACTGCCTGCCGGAAGCGCCCGGCGCCAATAGCATCCTGTATTTGCCTGTCAAAGGCATGGGCTTCCGGGGCCGCATCTTCCACATCCGGCAGCGCTGCATCTTCTTTGCGGCGGTAAAAGCGGAATCCCTGCTGCCGCATAAAGAACATGATCAGCAGCGCCACGCCTGCTATCAGCAATATGTAAATAATTATGCGGATGCTATACAGGAAGGCGGCAAAGGCCATCAGCGCCATGCCCAGCCAGCGCATGCCTTTAGACGGCGGTACCGGTTTGCGGTCATACTGCAGCTTTTTATCGGCCCTCAGCTTATCCATTACGGTGGGGGGCACCTTCCGGATTACCAGCCGGTTGCTGCGCCACCAGTCGTCAACATTGTCGGCTTCTGCAGGGGCGGCCTGGTCCCACAGGTAATGAGGAATGGCCGTGGTGTCTTCCTCCTCCTCTTCCTGCCACACGCCCTCTCTCATTGGCTGGCCTGTTGCCTTCCCGGCAAAGATGGTGTCCTGCGCCTGCAGCCCTTTGGGCAACAGCAGCAGCAACAGGCAGGCAGCCGCCAGCCAGCAGCGTTTATACCTCTCCGTTATTTGCATATATTGTTCATTTGGGTCAGGCGGCAGGTTTTAATAATGTCCCGTCAATAGTAAGCCGGTAGCCCTTACGCTGCAGGTATACCGGGTATATTACGAAATAGCCGATGATAAAGGTAAGCGATAGCAGCAGAATGGATATGCTCAGCCACATGGGCATAGCGGTATGGCGGGTTATAAACCCTTCCAGGAAAGCTGCTGCTATAAACACCGGCACCAGGCTCACGATTACTTTAACACCGTCTTTGGCGGCCCGTTTCAGGGAGTCTACCCGTTTGCGCGTACCAGGGAAAAGCAGCCCGCTGCCCATAATCATGCCGGCCGTACCGGCAATTACAATGGCGGATATTTCCAGGGTACCATGTATCCATATCACCAGCACGGATTGCAATCCCAGGCCCTTGGCAAAAAAATAGTACTGGAAAGAGCCCAGCATAATACCGTTCGTGAACAGCAGCCATAAGGTGCCTGCGCAATACATAATACCGCCTACAAAGCACATAAAGGCCACGTTAATATTATTATAGGCAATGGTCAGGAACATTACCCATTCATTGCCGCTTTTGTATACGCCAAAAGGATCGCCGTTGCTGATGTTCTGCTCCGTCATGTTCACATACTCATCGCCCATCACGCCGCGCACAAAGCTTTCGTCGTGCGCAGCGGAAAACGCGCCTATAATGCAGAACAGCAGAAAATAGCAAAAGGTGAACAGCAGCAAGCGGTGGTGCCGGCGTATCAGCAGCGGCAGCTCGTACTGTGCAAAACGCCGCACCCGCCCTGCATCTTCGCGGCGGTTGCGGTAAATATGCTGGTAAATGGCGGCGGCCATGCCGTTAATGTAGTGGGTTACCTTGCTGAAGCTGTAAAAGGTTTTGGCATAGGCCAGGTCATCCAGCAGGCTGGTGAACCGCTCCGCCATCACATCAGGGTCGTCGCTCGGCTCCTGCTGGTATTGCTGCCAGCGCGCCAGGTTTTTTTTAATGAAAGTAGATTCTCTCATACCGGACAAACATATACATTAATTACTAAATTTGTAATATGGCTGCTATAAAAATCCCTACCGCTTTTAATATTGATCTCGAATTTGAAGCGGCTGACATTGGCCAGCGCATTGCCGCCTGGTTTATTGACCTGCTGGTACGCGCCGGCTACCTTTGCCTGATACTGGTAGTGGTGGCCAATGTACGATGGTCCGGCGATAATGGTACCATCTTTGCCTTCTGGACCATTCTTATTCCCATCAGCTTTTACTTCCTGGTACTGGAGATATTCATGGGCGGGCAAACACCCGGTAAAAAGGCCATGGGCATTAAAGTGGTAAGCCTGTTGGGCAACCCGCCCAGCTTTAGCCAGCACATGATCCGCTGGCTGTTTCGCATACTGGAAACACCGCTGATCATCTGGGGCGTAGTACCTATCGTAGCCATTATACGCTCTAAATACAACCAGCGCCTGGGCGACCTGGTAGCCGGCACCATTGTGGTAAACACGAAAACAAAAAGTAAGCTGAGCGATACTATTTTCCGGGATATATCCCAGGCCAACTATGAGCCGCATTTTCCACAGATCCTGCGCCTTTCCGATAAAGACCTTAACAAGGTAAAAGAGCTGATGGACCTTGCCCTTAAGTCCAATAACCTGGAGCTAAGCGCCAAAGTATCTTACCGTGTACGGGATGTGCTGAAAATAGAAACCGATATGGATCATATGCAGTTCCTGGAAACCCTGCTGAACGATTACAACTACTACGTTACCAAAGACTAAAGTTCCTTATTTCTTCACCACGGTGGTATTGGTCCACCGGTCGTGCCAGGGCGCCTCACCAAAGGCGGAAAAGGGTTCAAAGGGTACTATACGGCATAGCCCGCGCTTTAGTGCTGTTCCAAAGTCCACCGCCTTTCCATCTGTTTTTACTGCATAGGTGCCGGTGATCAGCTTCCCGAGCGTACGGCCCTTGTTAAAAGCTTCCATTAAAGCAGTATAAAACACCAATGAGGCATAAACCACCAGGTAATTAACAAGGGTCTGGTCCAGCATGGCGCTGGAATCTGCGCCGCCCAGCTCCATTAAAACAGCTGCTGCGAACAGGAAACCGAATGCTATAATATAGGTAATGATCAGGTCAACCAGGTAGTTCGCAAAACGTTGTCCCCTTGAAGCGGCTGGCTTCAGTACTACAAATTCGTCAAGATCGGTCAGCAGGTCCTGCTGGCCGGAAGGTGTATGAAACGGCTCCATGATATAAGTGTCTTATAACCCGAAAGGTGCATTTTCCGGTGGTAAAAAGAAGGTGCCCCGCTTTGGGCGGAACACCTTCATGTTTAAATAAATACAGTGCGCTTGCAAGCTGTTGTGCCGGTTAGCGCACATCTGCGCCAATACTTTGTATCTGGTCGCCCAGGTTACCGGCAGAAGGGTTGCCGGCAGGGCCCTGGTACTGGATGGATTTGTCAAAGCCCATAATCGGGAAAAAGATAAAGCCCAGGAGCACCAGGCCTATCGTAAAGCCTACATCCTTGCCAAAGCTTTTGCTCAGCAGGTTGTAAGCCCAGATAATGAAGATGATGTTCACGTAAGGAATTATCATCAACAAAACCCACCATCCGGGTTTACCAATGATCTTGGTAAGGATATAAAGATTGTAAAAAGGTACAATGGCTGCCCATCCAGGTTGGCCGGCTTTTTCGTACACTTTCCAAATGCCGGCAATTACCACCACGGCAAGCGCCAGCATAATAAGGAAGAACACAATGAAAAAGGATGACATTGCGGAGTCCATAGTTAACTGATTTTAATGTTGAGGTTTAAAAATAGGTTAAAGAATAACATTACAAATAAACCATATTTCCTTGTAAATGTTTACTAATTTATATTATTTTTTAAAATATACGTATAAACCCTTATAAACTAATTTGATTAATTGGCCGGAAAGTTTGCATTTTTCCGCAATTACCTTACCTTTGCAAGCGGCAAGTCTTATACGACCAGCTCCTGCTGAACTCCCCCAGGACAGGAATGTAGCAAGGGTAGGCGGTTGTAGCGGTGCGATGTAAGTAACTTGCCGTTTTTTTTTCTTAATTCCAAGTTCTTCCAGCGTCATTAGTGCCCGTCAAATAGTCATCCGGTGGCTATTTTCCTCCACCGCCTAATGACCAACCGGCGCTCCAATGACCTGATCCACCTGATTACTGCTCCTGCTACCACTGTTCTGCAAATACGCGTAGGCATCCCTTCAAAAAAAAGGAACATCCTTTGCGGCAAAAGTGTCATGAGGGCTATTCAACAAATAATTAACAGACAAAATCCTTTAAAATATGAAATTCTTTATTGATACAGCTAACCTTGCACAGATACAGGAAGCGCACGACCTGGGTATTTTAGACGGGGTAACCACCAACCCCTCCCTGATGGCCAAAGAAGGTATAAAAGGCGAAGAAGCAATCATGAAGCATTACGTAACCATTTGCGATATGGTAAAAGGCGACGTTAGTGCGGAAGTGGTATCTACCGACTTTGACGGTATCATCGAAGAAGGCAAGAAGCTGGCGGCATTACATCCCCGTATTGTAGTAAAAGTGCCCATGATTAAAGATGGCGTAAAAGCCATCAGGTGGTTCACCGAAAATAAAATCAGAACAAACTGCACCCTGGTATTTTCTGCCGGGCAAGCCATATTAGCTGCGAAAGCAGGCGCTGCTTATGTATCGCCTTTCATTGGCCGTATAGATGACAGCGGCTGGGAAGGTGTGGACCTGATTGCGCAAATTGCCAATATTTACAGCATACAGAGCTTTAAGACAGAAATACTGGCTGCCTCTATCCGCAATGCTTTACACATTGTAAAGTGCGCAGAAGCCGGCGCAGACGTTTGTACCTGCCCGTTAGACTCAATACTGGGCCTGCTTAAACACCCGCTTACCGATATTGGCCTGGCTAAATTCCTGGAAGACGCCAAGAAAAGCAGGTAAAAGATTGTACACTTTTTAAGATGGTATTCCCGGTGCAGTGCAAGTTGTGCCGGGATTTTTTTTTGCTTGTTTCCGCGCTTTTTCTGCGCAGGCGCCTTCTTTCCTGCCCTGCGGTCCGCTGTCACTGTTTATCTTCCTGTTTTTCCTGCCTCCATTTCTTTTTCCTTTCTTCCTATACTTTATATTTTTCCTGCCTCCATTTCTTTCCCTTTTCCTCCTGCATCTTATTTTCATTTTTTTCTGAAAATTCTGTAAATTTGATATGCGATACATGAAAGCACTACAGCTGGTACAGCATTTGTCGCCGGTTGTACTTAAGCAAACCACATATTATCTCATCTCATAAATAATTTACTATGATGCAGCCCAATATCCCCGACACCGGCTTACCCCGCGTAGTAATTGTAGGCGGCGGTTTCGGCGGCATTAACCTGGCCAAGCAGCTGCGTAAGGCGCCCGTACAGGTAGTGCTGCTGGACCGGAACAACTATCACCTTTTTCAGCCCCTCCTGTACCAGGTATCTACCGCCGGCCTGGAGCCGGACAGCATTGCCTTTCCGCTGCGCGGCATTTTCGGCAGGCAAAAGAACCTGCACTTCCGTATGGCAGAAGTAAAAGGCGTACGCCCCGCAGAGAACACACTGGAAACCGGTATTGGTGAAATACATTACGATTACCTGGTGATAGCCACCGGCAGTAATACCAACTTCTTCGGTAACAAGCTTATAGAGCAGCATGGCATAGGCATGAAATCGCTTATAGAGGCGGTACAGATCCGTAACTACGTGATAAAGCAGTTTGAAGAAACCCTGCTGCTTGCGGATAAGGAAGAAATAAAATCCAAGCTCACCTTTGTAATTGTAGGCGGCGGCCCTACCGGCGTGGAAATGGCCGGCGCCATTTCAGAGCTGCGTAAATACATACTGCCCAAAGATTACCCCGAACTGCCCCTCGACTGTATGGATATTTACCTGGTAGAAATGGGCCCCCGGCTGCTGCCCACCATGAGCGAATTTTCTTCCGCTAAAGCACTGGAAGGTTCGCAACGTTTAGGCGTTAAGGTATTATTAAACACGGCTGTAAAGGAATATGACGGCCAAACCCTGCTGCTGGGCAACGGCGAAAAAATAGCCACCAAATCGCTCATATGGGCGGCCGGGGTTAAAGGCATACCTATTAAAGGCTTTGATAAAGAAATTCTATTGCCTAACGGCCGCATAATGGTGAATGAATATTGCCAGGTAAAAGGGTTTGATAACATACTGGCCATAGGCGACATTGCACAAATGACCAACGATCCACGGTTTCCCCGCGGCTATCCCATGGTGGCCCAGGTAGCCATTCAGCAGGGGAAGCTGGTAGCCGGTAACCTGGTAAAACGCCTGCAGGGCCGCAGCATGCAGCCTTTCAAATACAAAGACCTGGGCAGCCTGGCTACCATTGGCCGTAATAAAGCAGTGGCAGAAATTGGTAAAACAAAACTGGGGGGCCGCTTTGCCTGGTTTATATGGATGGCGGTACACCTTATGAGCCTGCTGGGGTTCCGCAATAAGATGGTGGTGCTCACCAACTGGATTTACCGCTACTTTACCTTTGACCGCGGCACCCGCATTATTATTAAACGCGGCGCAGCCAACATTGTAAAACTGCGGCAAAGTATTCTGCATCCCGAACAGGAGGAGGTAAGCTAACGCGGCCCGCTCTTATTTCCTGTTCAGCACACTGTTCAGGTTTACCATACCCACCAGTTCATCGGCACGGCCGCCGAGGGGGCGGTAATATACCAGTATGGTATAATTATTTTCAGCTTCCCAGCTGTTGCCCTCTGTATACTCCGTGCTGAACTTGCCGTTAGGCACTGTTTTATCTATCAAGCCGTAAAGGTAGTTGTAAAAACCCTGCTTCAGGAACAGCGTGCCTTCATAAGCCCTTTTTTCGGGATTGTACACCATCTTGTTGCTTTCATTGCATTCATAGCTGGTAAGCTCTCCAAAAATATACATATCGTAACCGGCATAGGGCTCCTTGGCCGGGAAAGTGAAGTGCACGGCGGCGTAATCGCCTTCATAATTGGGATCATAATCGTCAAGGGTGGCCAGCTGGTAGCGCCCGTTCAGGTCTTTAATAAACTGGTACAGCGTAGTGGCCCTTTCAAAATCAGGCCTGGCATAAATATCCGTGCCGTTACGCCGGTAGTCGGAATGATCTACCCGCTCGGTTTGCAGGCGGAAGCTGCGCAGGTCTATCCAGCGCCACTCTTTGCCCGCGGGAAATACACAATCCACCTCTGTATTGTACACAATCTCCGTTCCTTTCAGGAACATGGGTTTTATACCGCTGATAGCGTTATCCCAGCGGTAGTTCTGCAATATGTATATCTTAACCTGGTCAAAAGGATTATTAATATTCAGCCCGCCCGTGTTAATGGAAAAGTTCACCTTCTGGCTGGTGCGGAACAGCTTGGGGCTTACCGGCTGCTGTATAAACCCCGACACGCCGGCCCTGTTATCCACTACCATCATGCGGCGGGTAAAAGCCAGCTGCGACGTATCACTGTCCACGTACACCATCAGCAGGTAATTACCGGACTTTTTGGGATAGCTGTTGCTGTTAGGCACCACGGCGCTGTAATGCGTGTATCGCTGCAGGGCAATGCTGGAAAAGCGGTAATCCTGTATACGGTTCTCCGAAAAGCCCTGCAGGTAATCAAAAGTGTTCACCTGCGCCCGGCTCCAGTCGGCATTGCACAACACAAAAGTGTAATAATAGTTCTTGGTATCATTATCCAGGTCGTCAAAGCTCAGCTCCAGCTTATCACCGGAGTTCAGCTGTATTACCGGTAAGCTCAGCGGATCACCGCCTGCATTGAACTTCACCGATTTTATGTTATTAAAGTAAACATGGTCCGGCGAAGGGGGTGCTTCCTGGGCGGCAGCATTATAGGCGGTCAGCAGCTGCCCCGCCAGCAGCAGCAGGAAAAAGCGTTGTATCATCATAAC
>NZ_DASTRI010000091.1:0-26032 GCF_035761305.1 Chitinophaga sp.
TGGGCGCTTTCGGCAACTCGCTGGGCACCTTTTATATAGAACAGGGCCAGCCTGCCACACAAATAAAGGGCACTATCCCGGACCCGCAGGATGCCAGTAAAAACCTGTTCGTAACCCTGGGCAACTCGGAACCTGAATTCCAGATGAGCTTTTACAACGAAGTGCAGGTGTTCTCCAACCTGAGCCTGCGGGTATTGCTGCACTGGAAAAAAGGCGGGGATAATATTAACCTTACACAGCTGCTTACGGATGCCGGCGGCACCAGCCCCGACTGGGATGCAGACGCCAACGGCAATGGCGTAAAAGATGGTCCCGAGCGCCTGAATGCAGGCAGCGCCGCCATTTTTGTACAGGATGCCAGCTACGTAAGGATCCGTGAAATAGGGCTATATTACAATCTCCCCATTCAGAATAACCGGTACATAAGAGCCATACGGGTAGGCGCATCTGCCAACAACTGGTTCACGTGGACGCATTACATCGGCTACGATCCGGAAGTGTCAAACTTTGGCAGCAATACCATTAACACCAGCGTTAGCCGTGGCAGCAACGGCGTATCTACCGGTGTGGATGTAACGCCCTTCCCTGCTTCCAAACGCATGAGCTTTCATGTGGGCATTGATTTCTGAGCCGGTTTACTTTACACTTAAAAAATTAACTGATGAAACAACCACTCATTACATATATTGCGCAGCATAAACTACGTTTCCTGCAATACCTGCTGCTGGCCGGTTTTACCGCTATGCTGGCCGCCTGCCAGAAAGGAGAGATACCGAACCTGAACACACCACAGGTAGATGCTATTACCCGCAACCCTACCAAGGAAGAGCTGAATAACCTGGTAACCGGCGCCGAGTCGGGCATGCGCTTTACGCTGAATACCTATTACGACGCCGTAGGCATTGTAGGGCGTGAGATATACCGCTTTGCAGGCTCTGAACCGCGCTTTACCTCGGAGCTGCTGGGCGGCGGCAGCTCAACGCTGGATAACAACACCTTTTACATTACCAATCCCTGGGCAGCGCGTTACCGCGTGGTAAGACAGTGTAACATACTGTTGCAGGCCGCCGCCAACTCCAGCTTTATAACAGATGCGCAGCGTAAGGCCTACCTGGGCTTTGCCAAAACCATTATGGCTTACCAGCTGTTGCTGAACCTGAACATGACAGACGCCAACGGCATCCGCATAAGCGTACAGGATTTTGAAAAGCCCGGGCCTATTGTGGCCAGGAACATAGCGTTGGACTCTATTGCGCAAATGCTGGAAGACGGCAAAGCCGATTTTACCGGATCAGCAGTGCTTTTTCCTTTGTCAAGCGGGTTTACAGGGTTTAATGACGCAGCCGGCCTGCTGCGGTTCAACCGCGCGCTGGCTGCCCGGGTAGCGGTATACCGGCAGCAGTGGGCGCAGGCATTAGCAGCCCTGAACGAATCGTTCTTTGACCTGAACGGCAGCCTTACCACCGGCGTATATCATACATTTGGCACTGGCAGCGGCGACCAGCTGAACCCCTGTTTCTTTGCACAGAATGTAACCGGTGAGGTAAGAGTGGCCCACCCTTCTTATGCAGCGGACATTACGCCCGGCGACGACCGCATACAAAAAGCTACCCTGCGCACTGCCGCAGCCAGCCAGAACGGGTTAAGCAGCAACCGGGATGTATGGATCTACACCAGCAATACCGCGCCCATTCCCATTATCCGTAATGAGGAGCTGATACTGATTTATGCCGAAGCCAAGATACAGACCAACGCCTTCCCGGATGCGGTAGTAGCGCTGAACAGGATACGTACGGCACATAATGTAGCACCTTATGCGGGCGCTGTTACACAAGCTGCGCTCATAGATGAAATGCTGCGGCAGCGCCGCTATTCCCTGTTTTATGAAGGGCACCGCTGGATAGATCTACGGCGCTATAACCGCCTGAACACCCTGCCGCTTGACCGGCCGGGCGATGATGTATGGCAGGCGTTTCCGATACCGCAGAATGAAAATCAATAGTGGAAAGTAAAAAGTAAAAAAGTAAAAATAAAAAGCTGAAGGCGGAACTAAAAAAAGAAAGAACCAACGCCAAAGGCCTTAAAAGATAAAAGCAAAAAGCGATCAACCGGAATTACATCCGCGGCAATCGCTTTTTGCTTTCTGCTTTTTGCTTTCTGCTTTTTGCTTTATGCTTTCCGCCCCTACCTCACCGCTCTCCGTTTCAGCTCTTTCCTGATGAGGCTCAGCTCCCGGCCCATTTGCCCGGAGATGGAAGTATTTTCCTGCGCCCGGCGAATGAGGTAAGGCATTACATCCTTTACCGGGCCATAAGGGAGGTATTTAGATACATGATAACCGGCATGCGCCAGGTTAAACGTGATATTATCGCTCATTCCCAACAGCTGTGAAAAGTTAACGTGCGGGTGGTTATGCGGCAAACCTTTGGCATCCAGCAGGCGGGCGGCCAGCATGCAGCTTTGCTCGTTATGGGTGCCGATGAACACGGCCAGCTTATCCAGCCGGTCTATACAAAAGGTAACCGCTTCGTTATAATCTTTGTCGGTTGCTGCTTTGTGGGGTTGTATGGGGGAGGGATAGTGCAGCTCCCCGGCGCGTTTACGCTCTTTTTCCATATAAGCGCCGCGTACCAGCTTGGCGCCTAACAGGTACCCCTGCTGCTGCGCCTTATTAAAGGAAGCTTTCAGAAACTCCAGCCGGTCGTGGCGGTACAGCTGGAAGGTATTGTACACAATTACCTGCTGCCGGTTGCAAAGGTGCATCATTTCATCGGCCAGGTCATCTACCGGCTGCTGGATCCACGATTCTTCCGCATCAATCAGTAACCCCGTCTTATGTTTAGCAGCTGTTTCCGCAATGGTTTTAATGCGGCCCCGCACCCTTTCAAACTCCTGCTGTTCCGCCGCATTCAGTGTTTGCCCGCTGTGTAGTTTCTCCAGCAGCCCAAAACGGGCAAAGCCGGTTACTTTAATGGCAATAAAAGGAATGTTGGGATTGCCGGCTGCATATTCAATGGCGCGTATAAACTCCGGCACTGCATGGTCGTAGTTCTCCTCTCCTTCCATAGCTTCCACGCCATAATCCAGCGCAGCGCCTACATGGTACTTGCCCAGCACCTGGGCGGTATGCGCGGCTTCCTGCAGGTTTTCGCCGCCGCAGAACTGGTCAAAAATGGTGTGCTTTATAATACCTTTTACCGGCAGTCGTAATTTAAAGGCCAGGGGGGTTAACACGGCGCCCAGCTTTACAAGCCATGGTTTGCCAATATTGCTGAACAGGAAATCGGCCTTTTTCAACGCCCTATCTGTTTTGTGTTCAAATGCAATAGCGGTGTTGTCAAACGACAACGGAAGCTGCTTTTCCATGGGCCGCAAAGTTAAGGGGCGCCCCTTGTTTTAACAAAAATCTGTTTATTTTTAACACTCCCAGTAAAAATGTCATGTTCAACACAAGCGTACAAAACACCTTACCTATCACAGGCCTGCTATTACTGGCAGCCATGCATCTGCAATGCCAGCCAACGCAAAAGGAAGACCCGGTCAAAAGCCTGCTGAAGCCACAAACCGCCTATACCACTTACCAGGGACAGGTAGGCGGGCGAAAAAAATTTATGCTGGCAGACAGCAGCATGGTGATCCTGAATGCCGGCTCCCGCCTGCTGGTACCCGCCACTTTTCCGCAAAAGAGCCGGGAAATAGTGCTGGACGGGGAAGCCTTTTTTGAGGCAGCGCCCAATGCGCACGGCCAGCCCTTTATTGTAAAAACAGACAAGCTAACCATTACCGCCCTGGGCACCACGTTCCGCATACGGTCTTTTACGTCGCAGCCGGGCGCTACGGCTTACCTGCTAAAAGGTAAGGTAAGGGTAGCCAAAACCTACCATTCCGATACCGATAACCAGCCGGAGATACTGGAACGCGGGCAAATGGTGCTGGCCAATAAGGATATTGACCTGATGGAAAAGGAAACCTACCAGCCTGCAGAGCTGGAAACCTGGCTGCGCGGCGACCTGCGGTTTAAAAATGTGCCGTTCATGACAATGGTACGGCAGCTGGAAGACTGGTATGCGGTGACCATTACCGTAGAGGGCAATGTATCATCTGTGGAGAATATTACGGCCAGCTTTCAAAACAACACCCTGCAGCAAACGCTGAACATATTGCAGAAAGTAGCGCATTTCAGCTATGAAATAAAAGGGAATGAGGTAACGATTGATGTACGTTAATAAAAATAAGGCGGCCAAAAGATGCCTTTTGACCGCCACGTATTTATAACGGCATATGCTTTCAGCTTAACGCGCCGCCTGCCTTTTGCAGCAGGGCCAGGGTTTTGCGGATGCCTTCCTCTTCCGGGAACTGCTGTCCTTCGTACTCAATGCCAACATGCCCGGTGTAGCCGGCGTCTTTCACGATCCTGAGCATACGGCTGTAATCCGTTTCAACGCAGTTGCCGTTAGCATCAAAGTCATAGGTTTTGGCGCTAACGCCTTTGGCAAAGGGCATCAGCTCCTGCACACCTTCATAACGGTCATATTCTTCCAGGCATTTGGTTTTGGCCCATCCTTCAGGTGTATTGCTTTCCGGTTTGGTGCGGTTCAGGCAAAAGTTGCCAAAGTCGGGCAGCGTGCCGCAGTTAGGCATGTTCACAGTTTTCATAACGTTGGCCAGCCATTTGCCGTTAGAGGAGGTGCCGCCGTGGTTTTCAACAATCACGTTGATGTTATGATCTTTACCGAATGCAGACAGCTTGCTCAATGACTCAATCACAGCTTTGGAAACACCTTCTGGTTTGCCCTCTCCTGCCGCATTTACACGAATGGCATGACAGCCCAGGAACTGGGCGGCCTCTACCCATTTGTAATGGTTCTCTACCGCCTGCATCCTTTTTTTGGCGTCCAGGTCGCCCATTTCGCCTTCGCCGTCGCACATGATCAGCACACTTCGTACGCCGTTATCGTCGCAGCGTTTTTTCAGCGCTGTTAAATAGGCTTTATCCTTGGCCTTGTCTTTAAAGAACTGGTTAACATATTCCACTGCGGCTATCCCGAAATCGTTTTTGGCTTTAACGGGAAAGTCGAGATGGTTCATTTTACCGGCAAACAGCGCCCGGTGAAACGACCATTCAGCCAGTGATATTTTAAAGAACAACGGCCCTGCAGCCATTTTACCGGATGTGCTGTCTTCAGCCGCGGTGGAGTCGGCGGCTGTTCCGCCGGTGCTGTTACCATTATTGCAGGCCGCCAAAACGCCTGGCAGCATGCCCATGCCCATAGTGTACAAACTTAATTTACGGAGGAATTCCCGCCGGTTGCCGGATGATGTGGTCATATACGTGGATTTCTGGTGAAGGGACAAAATACAAAAATCCAGGTTACAAATGCTTCATTAATAGCTCATAACATTATTATATTTAATAATATTTTACTATCTTGCGTCCCATAATAATCCTATTACCTATGAAAATGAACCGAATACTTTTCCTGTTAGCAGGTGTTTCCCTGCTTTTTTCCTGCAGTAAGAAGGATGATGTTGAAAACCAACCTGCGGGGCAGGCATTGCCCGGTAAATGGACCATGATCACGCAATACAGAACGTATAACCAAAGCGGCGCCATACAAAAAGACACTGTGAATTATGCGGCAGAAAGCAACTACTGGACCTTTGACGCCACGGCCGGTAAAATCTACCAGCTGAAAAATGCTTTCCCCGATACAGTGGCTTATAAGCTGATAGAGAATGATACAAAGATTGTTACTTCTGTGGATGAACAGTTCATCTTCCAGCTGGACACTTTAACCATTCAAACTTTAACTGATCACCAGTTAAAGCTTTCCGGGCATTACACTGCACCTTATTCAACAGATGTG
Organism: Chitinophaga sp.; assembly: GCF_035761305.1. Taxonomy (GTDB): domain Bacteria; phylum Bacteroidota; class Bacteroidia; order Chitinophagales; family Chitinophagaceae; genus Chitinophaga. Next base: position 5,868 of record NZ_DASTRI010000091.1, read on the forward strand.
ATCTATAACTTCGGCAAATAATGCAGCTTACGCCATAAACGCCACCACACGGCTGATCACCTGCTCGTTGCGCATAATGCGGAAATGCCCTTCGCTGCTGATCTTCAGGGATTGTATAGAGGGATATTGCCGCAGGAAATCTTCAATTTGCTCCTGTTTTACCACACCGTCATTTTCGTCGTACGCGATCAGTATTTTCCCGGCTTTTATCTGGTCAATATGTTTGAAAAGGTCCAGCTGCCGCAGGTCGTTCTGCAACGTTTTTATAATAATCTCCTGCACCCTGGGCATAACGCGGTCGGGAATACGAAACAGCTGAAAGGTTTCCCGGAAAAACACCGGTGCGCTTACCGCCGAGCTAACCATTACCAGCCGCGGTACCTGTACCTGCTTGTGCACCAGCGCCAGGGCGGCGCTAAGGCCGCCCAGCGAGTGACCTACAATGGCATGCACAGGGCCTATGCGGCCCAGCAGCTGCTCCAGCACATGCATCCACTGCACTAAGTTGGTTTGCCGGCCTTCCGATGCGCCATGCGCAGGCGCATCTATGCCTATTACCTCATAGCCTGCGTTTACCAGCGCGGTGATCATTTGCCTGAAATCAAACGGGCTGCCACCCCAGCCGTGCAGCAGCAATATTTTTTTACCGGGTTGTCCCCACCGGTAAGTATATATGGTAATGGGCCGTTCATCAAAAGGATAACGGCTAAAGCGCATACGAGCAGCTGCCGCCTTTTGCTTTACTGCCAGGTGCGACTCGCGCAGCTTTCTTTTCGGCGGCCGGCTGTACATAGAGAGGAACATGCGCGCGGTTAATCCCGGAAAAGGCTTGCCCAGCCGGGATAATACAAAGGCTGATACTTTAAGTGCAAACGGCAATACCTGTTGCTGCTCCATAAAAAGACCGATTGGTTTATTAATAGAAAAAATCAAAGGGCGTGCTGTTCCAGCTCCTCCCTTAACATGCCCACCACCATTTTCATTTGTTTATTATTGTTGTTAACCCGGCTTACCAGCGTTGCGCCTTCCAGCATGGTGAACATTTTAACGGCAAAACGCTGCGCATCCCATTGGGGGCTGAACTCGCCGCGTTCAATACCGGCGGTAACCAGTCGCACAATCCTGTCGTGGAAATAGGCAATCAGCCTGCTTACCCGTTTGCGCAACTGGGGGTGGGTATCATCTGCATCTACCCCAAAGTTCAGTATGGGACAGCCCCCGGCTATAAACGGATGCAGGGGATAGCTGCTGTAAAATGCAAACAACGCCTCAAACTTTCCGCGGATGGTAGGCTCCGGCGCAGTAATGCCTGCCAGCTTTGCCTTGAGAGTGCCGGCAATATGATCAAAGGCTGCGATCAGTATGTCGTCTTTAGTGTCAAAGTTGCCATACACGCCGCCTTTGGCCAGCTGTGTGGCTTCCATAATGTCGCTGATGGAGGTGCCGGCAGCGCCCTTGCTGTTAAAGATAGGCGCTGCCTTTTCTATGATCAGCTGCCGGGTGCGGTCTGATTTTTTCATACATATAAATTTAGACCTATCGGTCTAAAATAAAAAATAAAGTTTTGAAGCGGCGGTTGCAGGCATAAAAAAGCCGCATCAAAAGTTAGCGATGCAGCCTCTCCTTATGTGGCGCCGGTATAAGCAGGCTGTTACACCCGCCTACATGGTTTCTACCTCGTGCTTATGACGGGGCTTATAATACAGGTAGTAATAGGCCAGTATAACCACGCCTGTCATGAAAGGAATTACTGCCAGGTGCTTGTAGGTAATATTGCCGGTAATAGTATCGGCGTCAAAGTGCATAAACTCGCTGATCATCCAGTAGGAGTTGGCAGTGATCCATACGGTGATGGCCAGGTTGTGGCACAGTTCTGATACAAACTGGCGGGTGCGCCATGCAATTACAATAGATATGATGAGCGTGGGAAATATCATGGCAATGCCCAGCGGCTTCCAGATCATGCACCAGCTGATATCTTTCAGCAGCCAGAAAACAATGTGCAGGTTTTCCATGCGCCGGTAGCTTACCGGTATGCTGTACATATCGCCGGCTGCTTTGCCGGCAGGGATAGTAGTGGTTTGAGTAAGGGTATCTTGCGCCATAGCTGCAAAAATATAAAAAGCGGCCAATTGTAGGTACGGGGCAGGCTGTCGTAAAATGACAAATCATTGGCGCCTGCGGGTAACAGCCGGGCGGCGCCGCAGTAGTAGTTTTGTTCCATCAATCACAACAAAAACTTGCACTATATGGAAAAGCAAACTTTAGCAGTGGTAAATGAATTTGTAACCGCCGTACAACAGGTGAACCTGGAAAAATTAGGCACCCTGCTGCACCCTGAGGTTACCTGGGAGCAACCCGGCAACAACCGTTTCTCGGGCCGCAAGCAAACCAGCGCCGAAGTATTTCAGATGGTAGGCGGCATGTTTGAAGTATCGCAAAATACCATGTCGTTAGCCGATGTAAAGGTGCTGGCGGTGAACGGCAACAGCGCGGCCTGCCTGCTGCGCTGGAAAGCCAGCCGTCCCGGCGCGCAGCTTGATACTGATAACATTGACGTATATACGGTGGAAGACGGCAAAATTGTAGCGGCTAAAATTTATATGGCCGATATGGCCCAGGAAGACGCTTTCTGGGGTAATTAACAGCCGCGGTTGCGCTCTCCTTCCGCCATTCAATAGCGCTATGGCTGCCCGGCTGATCTCCATGCTTCACTCGCCGCCGCTTTCAATATGGTAAGCGGCGGCAAAGCTGCCCTATGGGCACATCGCCAAAGGTGTGCGCATAGGGCATTATCCCCTGGTACACGGGCCTGCCTATGTGGAACACCTTTACCTGCACCTTGCCGCCGGCAGGGGCCTGCAGCCGCGCATCCGACTGAAAAACAACAATCCTGTTCTGCGCGCGAAGCGTTGGCATACCAAAAACTAACCATAACAGGCATACGAATTTTTGTACAGCACCAGGCATAAAGCCGCAGCATACGGGCATACAGGTTTGGGCGGCCGCCTGCCTTCACAAACGGGGGAATGGATAGTTCCTTTTCTCTTTTTAACCAAACGGCTATTGTTTGTAATAATATTCCGTATATTCGGTACCTGAATGCAGTGGCAACGCCACGCCCCAAAAGATCCAGGAACAACTTTTTTATCATCCCTTATAAATACTGCTATCTATGGAGAGCAATATCCCTGACAATTCCGAGCCCACGCAGGATTATGTTTTACTTACCGTGTTAAGTGTGTTTTTTGGCGCCCTGGGTGTTACGCTACTGTACCTCGTGCTGAAAATATGGCCGTCGGGCATCAGCAGCGTGCCTGAAAACGTACGCATTTTCGGCTCCAGCTACCTGCTTACGCCCGAACACCGGTACCTGTTGCTAATGACATTAGGCGGCGCGCTGGGAGCCAGCGTGCACCTGCTTATTTCCTTTACCGCCTTTGTAGGCAACCGCGCCTTTGTAACATCCTGGGTGCCGTGGTATATGCTGCGGCCTATTATCGGCGCGGGCATGGCGCTGTTCTTTTACATGCTGCTGCGCGGCGGCATTCTTACTTACAGCCCATCCACCACCTCGCCTCCCAATGTAGCGCAAACCAACGCACCGGCTGCGCAGCCCGATACCAGCAATAAGGTACAGGGGCCGCCGCCTGCCCCGGCCGGCGATACTACCGGTGCCGATACTACGGGCAATGATACTTCAGGAAATAACACTTCCGGCAGCAATGCTTCCGGAAACCCGGCCGCGCCGCCTGCCGCAGCAGCCGGTAACATACCCCCCGTTACGCAACCGGCGCCGGTACCGCCCCTTAACCCCTTTGGCATGATGGCAATTGCCTGCATGGTAGGCCTGTTTTCAAAAGAGGCGTCTAAAAAGCTGGAGGAGCTGTTTAAAACCCTGTTTAATGTAAGGGAAGAGCAGCAGGTGCCTTATAAAGACAAGCTGCCTACTGATAAACGTGCGCAGGACCCGGCCAGCACCGTGGCGGTTACGCCGGAAGCCGGCGCTAAAGGCGGCGCTGCACCGGCAGATGACATTAACGATGTGCTGCCCGATGCAGATGATGACGCCACCGGAGAACCGGACCATAAAGATGCTGAACCCCAGGGCTAAAACTTATTTAACATGACACAGTACAGAGTAAAAACAGCATTGCGCCTGCGCAGCGCAGCCGCTATAGAACCCGGCAACATTATAGCTGTATTACCGCAAGATACCCTTGTAACAGAAACTACCGGCCCCCAGGCCATGGGCTGGGTGTTTGTAAATACAACTCTCAGCGGCCGGCAGCTGCAGGGCTTTGTAAGCTCGGCCTACCTGGATGCCGTAGCGCCGGACCTGCCGGATATTACAGCCGCCGCTGTACAGGAAGTGCATATGCAAACCGCGCAAAGCATTTCCCGTTCACGCACCAGCGGCCGCAGCTACCCGTTAAATGAGCCCAATATGCCCATGCGCACGGGAACAGATGCGCTTACAAAAGCGAACCAGCTATGGCAGATCATTAATTTCCTGGACGTGGTAAAAAGCCCGCGTTACCTGCCTGCCAACAAGCAAACTTTTTGCAACATTTATGCGTACGATTATTGCTACCTTGCCAAAGCTTACCTGCCCCGTGTTTGGTGGAGCGGCAAAGCCCTTACGCGCCTGGCTAAAGGAGAAACCGTACCGGTTACCTATGGCGATACCATTAATGAAATAACAGCCAATGGCCTGTACAACTGGTTCAATGATTTCGGGGATGATTTTGGCTGGCAGCGTATGTTTGACCTCACCGCTTTCCAGGAAGAGGTGAATAAAGGAAAAGTAGGCATTATTGTAGCACAGCGCACCGTGCTGTCCCTGTCCGGCCATATTGTGGCCGTAATTCCGGAAGACGCAGCCAATAAGGCAATACGTGTAGGCGGCCAGGTTACCATGGTGCTGCAAAGCCAGGCCGGGGCCAAAAACAAAAGGGCCGTAACCAGCCAGTGGTATTTATCATCAAAATTCAGGGGCTTTGGCTGCTGGCTGCATGAGTAGGCCCCAACAAATTGCTATGTTATATCAAAATAAAAAGAGCAGCCTTTTTCTGCTGTTGCTATGCATTCCCTTTTACCTGGGCGCCCAATCCGTTAAAATTGTTACTAACCACGTTGGGTATGAAAACACCAGGGCCAAGCAGGCCGTGATTGTTGCCGGCAAACAGCTGCGCATAAACAGCTTCCTGCTGCAGGACGCCGCAACCGGCAAAACAGTATACACCGGCAAAACCGTATTTACCGGCCCGGTGCGGCACTGGAAAAACTGGGTTTTCTGGACCCTGGATTTCAGCAGCTTTACCACGCCCGGTACTTACCAGCTGCAAATAACGGCTGCCGGCCAACCAGTCACCTCCTACCCGTTCCGCATTGGCAAAAATGTACTGGAGCAGGCTACCATTTCCGATGTGATCTATTACTTTAAAGGACAGCGCAGCTCCGGCCTGCTGGACCAGGCCGACCATCACCTGCTGCTGGCCGGCAGAACCGATACCGTGGATATGCATGGCGGCTGGTATGATGCTACCGGCGACTATGGCAAACATCTTTCGCACCTTTCGTTCTCTACTTACTTTAATCCGCAGCAGATTTCCCTTACCGTGTGGAGCCTGTTAAAAACCTATGGCCTGCTGCGCAGGAAAAGCGGCACCGATTACCGGCAGTATAACCGCCGCCTGCTGGATGAAGCCATGTACGGCGCAGATTACCTGACCCGCATACACCCGGCCAACGGTTCTTTTTACCGCTCCGTATCAGCCCCCGGCCCGGGCAAGCTGGCAAAAGACCGCGTGGTGGCCGGCAGGGAAATGGGCTACAGCATTAAAAAATCGAAAGACCAGGCGGCGGATAAAAAAACCGCCGGCGATGACTGGTACAGCTACCAGGCCAGCTACCGCTCGGGCGCCGGCATTTCCATTGCCGCACTGGCCATTGCAGCATCCTATGATACTTCCGGTGAGTACACCAATGCCGATTACCTGCATGCCGCAGAAGAAGCATTTGATTTCCTGGAAAAGAAGAATGCTGTGATGACAAACGACGGCAAGGAAAATATTGTAGATGATTACTGCGCCCTGGTGGCTGCCACCGCGCTGTACAAAACCACAAATAAACCTGTGTACAAAACAGCCGCCGATAAAAGAGCCGCGCAGCTCATGCAGCGCCTTACATCTTGGAAAAAATATCACGGTTACTGGCGTGCCGATGACAAGGACCGCCCTTTCTTTCACGCTGCAGATGCGGGCTTTCCGCTGGTAGCCCTGATGGAATATTATGATATTGCCGGCAGCGATACACAGCAGCAGGTTAAAGCCGTTATCAAACGCTCACTGGCTTTTGAGCTGGCAATTACGCATGAGGTAAACAACCCCTTTGGCTACAGCCGCCAGCTGGTGCAGGACACTACCGGCAACCGCCACAGCTCCTTTTTCTTTCCCCATACAACAGAAACTGCGCCCTGGTGGCAGGGAGAAAATGCGCGCCTGAGCTCCATGGCCAGCGCCGCCCGCATGGCAGCGGTGCTGTTTAAAAACGATAAGCCTTTGCACGACAGCCTGGAAAGCTTTGCGCTGGACCAGCTGAACTGGATATTGGGCCTGAACCCTTACGATGCCTGCATGCTGCAGGGCACGGGCCATAATAACCCTGCCTATGGCTTCTTTGGCACCTTTGAATATACCAATGCGCCCGGCGGCATTGTAAATGGCATTACCAGCGGGTTAGATAATGAAGAGGATATTGACTTTAACCTTTCCTATGCCACTACCGGTAAGGATTACGACTGGCGCTGGGCCGAACAGTGGCTGCCGCACGCTGCCTGGTATTTGCTGGCCGTAGCTTTGGCGGATTAAAACAGGATGATATGACGAACTTATTCCGCCTGCCCGAGCTGCTGCTGTTCCTGCCCCTTATTGTAATGCTTGGATGGGCCAATTCATCCATAGACGTTCACATGCACGATACCTACTGGGTGATCGGAAACGCCGGCTATACAGCTATCACGCTGCTTTTGCCATTGCTGTTCACAACATGGGTAATGCATGTGCTGCTGCGCAGGCGCGAATGCCTGTCGGGCACGTGGCGCTGGACGCAGGTGGGCGTTACCCTGTTTTGCGCGGTGGCAGCAGGCATTATTGTAGCGTGCTTACAACATGCAATGCCCCGCCGTTATTACAGTTATTCCGGTGATTCCGGCCCGGGTGCGTTTACTGATCTTTTTACGTTGTATAAGCTGCTGCTGGCATGTGTGGCAACATTTTTACTTTGCCAGCTGGTGTTCTGGATTACCGGTACTGTGTTGTTGTTGAAGCGGCGGTAGAGCGGCTTGCTTTGTACAGATGCAGGCAATAGCAGTATGCATGCCAGCTTACCGCAATCCGCTGCAACTGTTCCTTGCGGCTGATCCCTTTTTCATGTGATTATTTTAACCTGCCCGCCAAACGCCTGAAAACTTGCATGCTACCTAAAATGATTGTTACTTAAACTATAAATACATGATTACCAGTAAATAATTAATATTTTCTTTTATTTATATTTTTTTATTTGTATTTTGCCGCTTCCAAGAAACATATCTTTATTAAAAGCGCTTAATACTAACATGTTACGTACTTCCTTATCCTATGATTACGGAAAGCAAGCAGGTTTGTCGCTTTCTTTGCTGGTAATTTGCTCTCTTTTTTCTGCCCGGCAGTCAGTTGCCGCCAACCATTCAAAAGATAACTTAGCTGTTGACACATCTATTTTCCAGGCATCCGATGCACCTGCAACGCCCATTGTGGATGATGGTATGCCTATTGAAGTAGGGGTAAAGTTCAGGTCTGTACAGGCGGGGCAGGTAAACGGCATCCGTTTTTATAAAAGCAAGGCAGGTAACAGCAAATACCAGGTGCACCTTTGGAGCCATACCGGTCAAAAGCTGGCAGAAGCAGCCTTTAAAGGCGACAGCAGTGCTGTTGGCTGGACAGAAGTATTGTTTGAAAAACCGGTGGCCGTTGCCGCCAACACCACTTATATAGCCGCTTATTTCAGCGGCGGGGGCGATTACTCCAGCACCAACCCTTACTTTACGAAAGGCGTGGTGAACGGGCCTATACACGCGCTGGCCAGTGGAGAAGACGGTCCTAACGGCGTTTATAAATATGCGGATAAACCGGCTTTCCCGGGCGATAATTTCGGCACTAACAACTACTGGGTAGATGTAGTGTTTATACCAGACGCCAACAGCCCGGTAATAACCACCGATGCGGGCAGCCACCGTACCAGCGCTGCAGATACCACAGGGCCGGCCATTAATGCGCTAAAAGCAGTATCTAACCCGGATGGCACTGTTACCATTCACTGGACCACCAATGAAAATGCAGATGCCGCCGTGCATTATAATATAAGCGCGGAGAACCTGTCGCTGCAAACAGCAGACGCCCGGGCAATCAAAGAGCACGCCGTGCGCGTGAGCGGCCTGGTGCCTGGCGTAACTTATTACTACCGCGTGTCTTCCAAAGACAAAGCCGGTAACATTACCACCAAGCCGTCAGCAGTTGCGCCGCCATTAAAGTTCATGCTTGCGGAAGCGCCCTGCGCTATTGATAATTCGCAGCAAGGATTTAACCTCGGCAACCCGGATATAGGCACGGCCGTTACCGCCAGTGGCGCAGTTACCCTGCAGCCGGCGGTAAGTGAAGAATTTTTAAGCCTGGTGAAAACCATTCCCGATGGCTGGACCGGCGCCCGCTATAACAGCGATGGCACAGCATCCAACAACAACGGGGTGATAACCGCCAGCGGCATACACATATTTTCCGATCATACCTACGAACCGGGCGCCACGATGGAGTTTGCAGCTACTTATACAGCCGGCGCCTACCAGAACATTGGCTGGTCAATTGATCAGCCTTATGTGGACGGTCCATGGATAACCATTGGCCAGGGCTCGGGCGACGGCAACCTGTATGCGCGCGCCTCCAACAACGTTTCGGTAAACCTGGGCTCCAACCTGCTGGACTCAATGCACCGTTATAAGATCAAATGGAACCCGGCCAGCTTTGAGTTTTTTATAGATGATAATCCCAAACCAGCCGCCACGATTAATATGACGCTTACGTCAAAAATGTATGTGCAGATAAGCGACTACGCCAGCACAGACGGCGCTTTATCTATAGACTGGATGCACATTGCGCCGTATGCGGCGGAAGGCAGCTTTACCTCCCGTGTGTTCGATGCCGGCGACGCTACTGACTGGGGCGCCGTTACCTGGCATGCAGACACGCCGCCGGGCACCAGTATATCCATTTCCGTTAGCAGCGGCACCACTCCCAACCCGAACGATGGCTCCTGGCTAACCTTTAAGCCAATTACCGCACCGGGAGAAGCTGCCGGCATCAGCGGACGCTATATACAGTATAAAGCAACGCTTAAAACCACCGACACCAAGATTACGCCGGTGCTGAAAGAGGTGGCTATTAACTGTAAAGGCAACAGCCGTATGACACAGCAGGCTAAGGAAGCCCTGAAGCCCGCTGCCCCGTTGAAACCTGCAGCCACTGAATTAAGCATAAAGGTGATGCCTAACCCCAGCTCCGATTACTTTGAGCTGGTAAGCACCACCCCCAATAACGACAAACTTTTGCTGGTGAACGTGCTTGATACCTACGGCCGCATTGTGGAAAGCCACCGCACCGTAGCGCCCAACAGCTCTTTCCAGTTCGGGCAATCATTATCGCCCGGCAATTACTTCCTGGAAGTGGTGCAGGACAGCCAGCGCAAAACCATCAAGCTCATTAAGATCAAATAATAAGCGGTAAACACCGCGCTCTGCAAGTGAAACACTGGAGGCTGCTCATTATTGGGCAGCCTCTTTTTTTTGCCGCCGCAGCGCCCGCCACTACCCGTCAAAATTATTTTTCCAATAAAAGACAAAATAGTCTTTTATTATTTTTTTCCTCCTATCTTTGCGTCGTAAACTAACTGGAAATGTTCTCAAAAACCTGTGAATATGCCATACGCGCCCTGATCTTTATTGCACAGCAATCAAAGGATGATGTACGGGTAGGTGTGAAAGAGATAGCCAAAGGCATTGGCTCGCCGGAACATTTCATTGCCAAAATATTACAGGAGCTGAGCCGCAAGGGACTGGTGCTTTCCCTGAAAGGCCCTACCGGCGGCTTTTACCTGGATAATAAAACACTGAAGTGTACCCTGGCCGATATAGTAAAAGCAGTGGACGGCGACAAGCTGTTCCTGGGTTGCGGGCTGGGGCTGGAATACTGCTCCGATGCAAGGCCCTGCCCCGTGCACCACGAGTTTAAGAAAATAAGGGCAGACATCTACAAAACCCTGCAATCTATCCGGTTGGGCGAGTTTCATGCGCAGCTGGAAGAAAGCATCGGGTTCCTGAAAAGGTAACGTCCCTTTTTTTGCAATAATAAAAGACAAAAAGGTATTAATATATTTTAGCGATAATCATGAAAACGGATATAAGCACAGAAGCAGATATACATACACTGGTACATACCTTCTACGATAAAGTACGACAGGACGATCTGCTGGCGCCTGTTTTTAACGCAGTCATCAAAGACTGGACGCCACACCTGGAAACCATGTGCCGCTTCTGGAGCACCCTGCTGCTGTATACCAAGCAATACAAAGACGATCCTATGAGCAAGCATATACCGCTTCCCCTCGAAAAAACGCATTTTGACCGCTGGCTGCAGCTGTTCCATGCCACACTGGACGAGCTGTTTGAGGGAGAAATAGCGGAAAATGCCAAGAAAAGGGCCGCCAGCATTGCCCGCATCATGATACACGTAATGCGCATCCCGGGCTAACACAACTCTCATCTAACATATAATCTACCTGACATGACCGTACGAAAACTATGGATAGGACTTGCTTTGGTATTAATTTCCTCTTTTGCCGTCCTGATCTACTTTGGAACCGACATTTATCACAAGCTGCCCCCCATCCCCGGAAAGGTGGTGGACGCACAGGGCAATACCCTGTTCACCGGGCAGGATATTAAAGACGGGCAAAACATATGGCAATCAATAGGCGGGCAAACCGTAGGCAGCATATGGGGGCACGGCAGCTATATTGCGCCCGACTGGACGGCCGATTACCTGCACCGCGAATCTGAAATAATACTGCAGGAGCTGGCCGCAGCAGACGGCAAGGCATATGCCAGCCTGCCGGCCGATGAGCAGGCCTTGTATAAAGAACGCTTAAAGACCACTATACGCAAAAATACATTTAACGAGCAGCAGCAAAGCATTGTGTTTTCCAACGCGCGCACAAAAGCCTTCCGGCAGCTTTCTGACTACTATGCCGGCTTATTCATGACCGATCCGCAGTTTGATGTGCTGCGCGGGCAGTATGCCATTCCAAAGGCTACTATCAAAGACCCGGAGCGCATGCGCAAAATGAACGCCTTTTTTGCCTGGACCACCTGGGTATGCATCACCGAAAGGCCGGGCAGCAACATTACCTATACCAATAACTGGCCGGGCGATGAAACAGTGGGTAATGTGCCTGCTGCCGCCCTGCACGTATGGTCTGGTTTTAGCATATTGCTGCTGCTGGCCGGCGTGGCCCTGCTGATATTATACCACGCCAACAATAAAGATGAGGAAACGGTGCAGCTGCCGGCTGCAGACCCGCTGCGCAATGCACCTGTTACCCCTTCTATGAAAGCCACGCTGAAATACTTCTGGATTGTGAGCCTCCTGATTATTGTACAAATGGCAGCCGGGGTTATAACAGCGCACTACGGCGTGGAAGGCAGCGCCTTTTACGGACTGCCGCTGGATAAATTCCTGCCGGCCTCCGTGTCCCGCAGCTGGCATGTGCAGCTGGCCATTTTCTGGATAGCCACCTCCTGGCTGGCCACCGGCTTATATATTGCACCGGCAGTATCTGGCCATGAACCCCGCTACCAGCGTTTAGGCGTAAACGTTTTATTCGGCGCGCTGGTGGTGGTAGTGGGCGGTTCCCTTACAGGCCAGTGGCTGGGCGTAATGCAAAAGTTAGGGCTGGTTAATAATTTCCTCTGGGGGCACCAGGGTTATGAATACATTGAGCTGGGCCGTATATGGCAAATATTGCTGCTGGCAGGGTTGGTGATATGGCTGGTGCTGATGCTGCGCGCCCTGCTGCCGGCCCTGCGCAAAAAAGACGAAAGCCGCCATTTGCTAACCCTGTTTGTAATTGCATCCATAGCCATTGCGGTGTTTTATGCAGCCGGCTTAATGTACGGGCGGCAAACACACATGGCCGTTGCGGAATACTGGCGCTGGTGGGTAGTGCACCTGTGGGTAGAAGGATTTTTTGAGGTATTTGCCACCGTGGTTGCCGCCTTTCTTTTCTGCCGCCTGGGATTGCTGCGTATTAAGCCGGCAACCACCGCGGTGCTGTTCTCTACCATTGTGTTCCTGTTTGGCGGTATCATAGGCACGTTCCACCATCTTTACTTCAGCGCTACGCCTACAGTAGTGCTGGCGCTGGGCGCTACCTTCAGCGCGCTGGAACTGGTGCCGCTGGTGCTTATCGGTTATGAAGCTTATCATAACTATACGCTCAGCCGCTCTGCAGAATGGATCAAAGCTTACAAATGGCCTATTTACTGCTTTATTGCCATGTGTTTCTGGAACTTCCTGGGTGCGGGCATTTTCGGGTTTGCCATTAACCCGCCCATTGCGCTGTATTACATACAGGGGCTTAACACCACCGCCGTGCACGGGCACACTGCTTTGTTTGGCGTGTACGGCATACTGGGCATAGGCCTGATGCTGTTTGTGCTGCGTGGCCTGTACCCGCAAAAGCACTGGAACAACAGGCTGCTGGCCTGGTCATTCTGGTGCATTAACATAGGCCTGCTGGTAATGGTTACCATTAGCATACTGCCTATGGGCATATTACAGGCAATCGCATCTATACAACACGGCTACTGGTATGCACGCTCCGCAGCGTTCATGCATACAGACACCATGCAGCTGCTACGCTGGCTGCGTGTGCCGGGCGACATTATACTGGCTTTGGGAGAAGTACTTTTGGTGTTTTTCATAATAGGTTTAAAAACAGGATGGTCGCTGAAAGAAGATCGTTAGCTGAATGAGCCATTGAGGGATTGCCGGCCATCCTACCGTTACAGCGGCGCAGGCGCCAAAAGCGCCCCGCCGTTTGTAACGGTTTTTTATTATTTTGTTATCCTCAATTCCCATAACCTTCAAAACTACGCACATGCCCACGTTTACCAGGTTTTTACTGCAAACAGCTGTTTATTCGTTGCTCGTATGCGCTGCCATAGCCCAGGTGGCGCAGGACACCCCGCAGGTTATTCATTTATGGCCCAACGGCGCGCCCGGGTATGAGCGCCGCCGCAATGAGCCGGAAGAGGCAAAGGACTACTATGTAAAAAATATACACAATCCCTCCATTACCGTATACCTGCCGCCTAAGGAAAAAGCCACGGGAGCAGCGGTGGTAATATGCCCCGGCGGCGGGCACCGGTTGCTGGTGTACACATCCGAAGGCGTAGCCCCTGCGCATTACCTGAACAGCATTGGTGTTGCCGCCATTATCTTAAAGTACCGGCTGTTCCGGGAAGAAAATTCGCCGTATACACTGGAAAAAGAGATCCGGCAGGATGCTTACCGCGCCATACGCCTGGTACGCAGCCATGCTGCAGAATGGAATATTGATACCAGCCACGTAGGTATATGGGGCTTTTCAGCCGGCGGTGAGGTAGTAGCCCAGGTAGCCTACCAGCCCGGAGCCGGCGATCCCAATGCCCAGGACCCGGTAGACCGGCTGAACGGCAAACCGGATTTCCAGATACTCGTATATCCCGGCCCGTTAGGCGTGCCGCAGCAGGTGCCGGCTAATGCGCCGCCGGCTTTTTTAATTGCCGCCAATGACGATGAATGCTGCTCCGTACCCATTGTACAGCTGCTGGAACGTTACCGGGCCGCCAAAGTGCCGGTAGAGGCGCATATATTTGCCAACGGCAACCATGCTTTTAATATGGGTTACCGCTCTAACTTAAAATCGCTGAAAGCATGGCCTTCGCTGCTTACCAACTGGCTGGCAGACAGTAACATTTCGCCGCGCGTGAACACGGCAAAACATTCCCAATAATTATGAAGCCGGGTTAATAAAAACGGTATTGCGGAAAATACTGCCGGCAAATACAGCGGGTTCAGTCACGCCGGCTTTCCACGGTATAAACAAAACTGTCTGCCCGGTAATAGCCCAGGTTAAACTCAATGGGCCGCTCCCCCTGGTCATACACATACCTTTTCCGGCAAAGGATTGGGCTGCCGTATTCCACCTCCAGCTTCGCAGCCAGGAATTTGTCGGCCGACCGGGCAAAGATCTCCTCCTTGGAAAGGGTGGCTGTTACCATGTAATCCTTTTCCAGGATGTCGTACAGCGGGCGTTTAAAATCTTCCTCCCCCGTTAGTCCTACCCGTGGATGAAAGTAGGAAATGAAATACACGAAAGGCCCTTCTGCCTTTCCGCGCAGCCGTTCCAGCTTCAGTATTTTCTTGCTGGTGCTGATGTCAAAAAAATTGGCCACTGCATCGTCGGGGGTAACCCAGGTTACATGCAGCTCAAAATTCCTGATCATAATGCCGCGGGCATTCATTTCCTGTGTAAAGCTGAGCCAATTCTTGGATTTGGAGCTGATGGTAGGCTCTGCTACCTTGGTGCCTACTCCTTTTTTCCGGATCAGCAACCCTTCATACACCAGTTTGTTTAAAGCCTGTCGCAACGTGGACCGTGAAATGGCGAGCTGCTTTGCCAGCTGCACTTCATTGGGTAAAAACTTGCCATTGGCGTACTGCGGGTCCCGGATGATGGTACGCAGTAAGTTTTCCGCCTGAACGTGGAGCGGCAAGGGATTTTTGTGATCAATACTAAAGTTCATGTTCGCAATAGATCAAACATAAATGAATAAAAATATAGCTGCAGGAATATGAAAGCATAAGATAGTATGTACGATCAAAGTTAAGGGAAACACGGCAATACCACTCTAACAATTATTCCTATGCCCTATATAAATAGTTGACTATCAATCTAAGAATTTGATTTTAGTTTATTTAACTTATTTTTAAGAATTCTTTGCAAAAGTAAATTTATGTTTATATGTTTGTACATAACTAAAGGGGGCCAGGCCATGCTAATGAGGCGCATCTTTACAATTCCCGTTATAGTTTGCTTAACATGTTTATTGCTAAAAGCTTTTAGCGGGTATTCACAGAACAGGAACAATAGTACAATAGCCACGTCAATACTGGCCGACGGCCGTTTAGATACTATACAGGCACGCGCGCTCCGTTTACTTAACAGCTTTGCCGCAGGCACTTCCTATGGGGAAGTATGGATACGTGATTTCAATACCTTCATTAAAGGATCACTACAGGTGCATCCAAAAGAAAAAGTGAAGGAAATGCTGTTGCTTTTCTTCAAAATGCAAGGCAGCAACGGTAATATAGTGGATGGTATGATTGACTCCCGCAAAGCGCACGGAGGCTATCAATACAGGTATTCCACCCTGGCGCCCGGATGGGCTGCGCATAAGAACACGGTAGAAACAGACCAGGAATCGTCACTGGTACAGGCAGTAAAAAAATATATTGATGTTACCGGCGACCGTTCCATTTTACAGGAGAAAGTAGGCGACAGCACGGTGCTGCAGCGCATGGAGGCAGCTTTCAGCTACCTGCTGAAAGAAAGATGGTCTGAAAAATACGGGCTGGTCACCGGCGCCACTACCATTGACTGGGGCGATGTACAGCCGGAAAACGGCTGGGGTGTGGCTATTAACAGCAAAACAAAATGGGCGGTTGATATTTATGACAACGCCATGTTTGTAATGGCGCTGCAGGATTTCCTGGACATGGCGCCAAAGGACTATCAGCCCTCCAAAGACTGGAAAAACGTTGCGGAACAGGTGCGCCGGCACGTACGCCAGTACCTGTGGCAGCCCGCGGCGCAAAAGTATATACCACACCTGTACCTGAACGGCAGCCCGTTCTCTGCAGCGTTTAACGAGCAGCAGATCCTGTACACCGGCGGCACTGCCTGCGCCATACTGGCCGGCTTTCACGACCATGCCGAAATTGCAGCCATTAACCGGCAAATGGTGCAGGCTGCGGCCAAAGAAAAATATGCCACTATCGGTATTACCGTGTACCCGCCCTACCCGGTCACGGAATTCCGGAACATGAAACCTTACGTATACCAGAACGCAGGCGACTGGACCTGGTTTGGTGGACGTATGATACAAGCGCTTATTGTGAATGGATTTATAAAGGAAGCTATCACCGAGCTGAATCCCATTTTGGAAAGAACCCTTAAATACAATGGGTTCCATGAATGGTATGATGTACAAACCGGTGAACCAAAAGGATCAGGGGATTTCAGGGGTGAAGCAGGCGTACTGTACGACGCCATTACGCTGTTGAAACAATGGGCTACTGCGCATAAATAAGCCACCCGCCCTGTAAACATGTGAATGAATGTGAATGAATGAATATCTTTTCTTAAACCAAAATTCAACAACCACGCGGAAACAAATTAAAAAACCAAATTAAAACTAAAACCATCTTTTCGTTAACAAATCATCTATTCGTAAAACAATCATCTATTCGTAAACAAGCCATCTATTCGTAAAACCAAAATACCTGTTATGAAAAAAAAGTTTATCTATTATGCCATTGCATGTATGTTGCTCTCCATAAATGCAATGGCCCAGCTTAAAGTAAGCGGGCGGGTACTCAGTGCAACGGATAAAACGCCGCTGCCAAACGTGACAATCCAGATAAAGGGCACCAGCAACGGTACCATTACCTCTGAAAGTGGTACGTTCAATATACAGGTGCCCGATGCCAGCGCTGTACTGGTTTTCTCCTTCACAGGTTATGAAACCAAAGAAGTAACGGTAGGCAGCCAAACCAACATCACGGTAACGCTGGCCGAAAACATCAGCCAGCTGAACGACGTGGTGGTGATTGGTTACGGTACCGCCAAAAAATCGGACCTGACCGGTTCTGTAGCCACGGTAAAAGCCGAACAGCTGATGGACAGGCCCGTGCCCAACGTATCACAGGCCCTGCAGGGTAAAGTGGCCGGTGTGGATGTGAACATCAACAGCAGCGCCCCCGGCCAGGTAGCCAAGGTGCGCGTGCGCGGTATTGGTTCCATCAACTCCAACATTGACCCGCTGTATGTAGTGGATGGTGTGATAGGCGTGGACGCCAATGCGCTGAACCCCAGCGACATTGCTTCCATTGAAGTGCTGAAAGACGCCTCCTCTACCGCTATCTTCGGTGCACGCGGCGCAAACGGCGTAATACTGGTAACCACCAAACGCGGTATACGCGGCGGTCCTACCCGGGTAAGCTATGAAGGTAACGTAAACGTAAGCGAGCTGTATCGCCATGTACCTACGCTGAATTCTGACGAGTTTGTGCAGGTGTACAACCTGGCCTTTGCCAACGCTACCAAATTTGACCCGGACCACGGCACCTGGGCGCCTCCCAAAGCGCTGAACCACACTAATTTCCCTTTGCTGTTTGATGCAAACGACAAACCGCTGTACAACACCAACTGGGAAAAAGAAACTTACAAGCCGGCCGTATCTCACAGCCATTACCTGAATGTGCAGGGTGGTAGTGATAAATCCATGTACAGCTTATCACTGGGCTACCTTGACCAGGATGGTCTGATGACACAGTCATGGTTCAAACGTTACTCTACCCGCCTCACCTTTGATAACGACGTTAACAAATGGCTGAGCGTAGGCGGTAACATTTCCGTTGTTTCCAGCAAACAGCGCGTAGTATCGGACGCTAACGGCGCCCTGAACGTACCCCGCATGGTGAGTGAGGAAGTACCCATTTTACCGGTAAAATATCCTGACGGCTCCTGGGCAGGCAACTTTGATATTGATGGCCTGGAAGGCGGTCCCAACCCGGTGCACATTGCCAACAACAGGTACACCATCAACAACAACCTGCAGGCCATCGGCGATGCTTACCTGAACTTTCATATAGCCAGTGGCCTGGACTTTAAAACAGACTTTGGTTATAACCTGAACTCAACCAAGGCCAACTTCTTCTCAGCAGCTGATCTGCCTCACCTGTCAGCAGACCAGGGCGGTGTTGCCACCATTAACAACAACACCAACACTTACTGGCAGTCTGAAAACTACCTGACCTGGAATAAGCAGATCAATGACCACCACCGCATGACCGCCCTGGTAGGTATCTCTTTCCAGAAGTATAACAACGAAAACTTCAATACAGAAGAACAGAACTTCATCAGTGATTTCTTCCAGTACCATAACCTGAATGCAGGTTCCGTACGCCAGGCCATTGGCTCCGGCGATTACGAGTGGGCCATGAACTCTTACTTTGCGCGTGTTACCTATAACATCAGCGACAAGTACCTGTTCACCGCCACCGGCAGGTACGACGGTTCTTCCCGTTTTGGTGAGAACAACAAGTACGCTTTCTTCCCTTCAGTAGGCGCCGGCTGGAACATCAGCCAGGAAGACTTCATGAAGCAGGTTAGCTGGGTTAACCTGCTGAAACTGCGCGCCAGCTATGGTATTTCCGGTAACCAGGAAATTGGCCAGTACCTTTCACAGCCGCAGATCGTAGCCGACAACACCCCGCTGGGTGGCGCTAACGCATCTATCCTGCTGCCCGGTTACATTGGCAACCCTGACCTGAAATGGGAACGTTCCGTACAGTTTGATGCTGGTTTGGAATTCGCAGCTTTTGAAGGCCGCGTTAACCTGAACCTGGATTACTACCGCCGTACCACCAAGGACCTGCTGCTGCAGGCGCCCATTCCCTGGTCTGCCGGTATGCGTACCGCCAACGTTTACCAGAACGTAGGTTCTGTACGTAACAGCGGTATTGAAGTAAACCTGCAAACCACCAACATCAAGAGCAAGAACCTGACCTGGACCACCAACTTCATCTTCACTTCTAATAAGAACGAGATCCTGAAGCTGAACCGTGGTAATGCAGACATCTTCCCTGGTCCTAACTTCCTGGGCCAAACCAACGTGCTGCGCGTAGGCTATCCCATCGGTTCCTTCTATGGTATGACCCGCCTGGGCACCTACAGCACCGACGAAGCTGAGGAAGCAGCCAAACACAGCCTGCTGCCCGGCGACCGCAAGTACATTTACAATGCCGACGGTACTCCGTACTACAGCATCATAGGCCGCGCTTACCCGAAATGGACCGGTATGTTCAGCAGCACCCTGAAATATAAAAACTGGGATTTCTCCTTCGACATTCGTATAGTAGAAGGCGTAAATGCTGCCGCTACCTTCAAGCACTCAACAGAAGACCGCCAGACCCTGGCCAACAGCCTGAAAACAGTGCTGGATGCCTGGACGCCTGAGCACCAGAATACAATGATTGCACAGGTACGCAGCTATAAATTCACCCAGGACTCTCACTTTGATACCTGGTGGGTTGAGGATGCATCTTTCATCCGCGGTCAGAACTTTGTACTGGGCTATACTTTCCCTGAATCTATGTTCGGCCGTACCAAGATCAACCGGTTACGCGTATACGCCAGTGTACAGAACCTGTTCGTGATCACGGATTACACCGGTTATGATCCGGAAGTTGAAACCTTTAACACTACTTACGGTTCAAACAGTGCGTTTTCACAAAACCTGGATTTCTTCTCCTACCCCCGTCCCCGTGTGTGGAACCTGGGCGTATCACTGGGCTTTTAACAGCTTCGTGAAATGGATGTAACGATGTTCCTTTAAAACCAAAGTGAAAACAAAAACCTAAGAAAAATGAAAACAGTAAAAAATATATTATTAGCGGCGCTGGTGATAACGAGCTTTTCCTGTAAAAAGTTCCTGGAAGAAAAGCCTACCGGCTTTATTAAACCAGGCACCGCGCTTTCCGGCACTAAAGTGGCCCGCGCATTCGCGAACAGCTGCTACGAGGATTTGCAAGGCTTCCTGGCCGGCCAGTCCGGCTCTTATGGTGGTAACACCTATAACCTGATGGAGTTCATGACCGGTAAAGCCAACAGTGACCTGGGCCAAACCGGCTATGTAACCTTCCAGAACCTGAGCTACGGCGCCACCTCTTTTTATGTAGATACCTGGT
>NZ_DASTRI010000092.1:0-10646 GCF_035761305.1 Chitinophaga sp.
TGAAATATGTCCAGCAGCCGGTTGGTTTTAAGCGCATCTTTTTTGAGAAAAAGATAAGAATAGTATTTCCTGGTAAGGAAAGTAGCCGTATCTAATAGTAAAAGCCGGAACGTATGTACACTATTTTCATCTACATACTGCGCGCCTGTCAGGCGCTGCTTAATCGATAATAAGTATTGAATCGGGTGTTCCACGTTAAAAACAATTACTGTTCAAATAGCCAATAATCAGACCGGCATCACCCCTGGTAGTTAATTAACAGTTGTTGTTGTTTTGTGCGTAATTGATGTGAAAATTGTAAAAATGCATGAAGCCTGTGCACGCTAATGTGTAAGTATTGAAGCAATATGTAGAGGTCTGCCGGAAGGAAATCCTTTATCAAACGCTGTTAAAACGGTAAAACGTTGCATTTACAGCTTGTCACAACGGGCTGGTTTATTATTTGTGGATGATGGGTGCAGCTGTAAAGTAATTGCAGCGTTCTGTAAAAAAAATAATATGCAGCGAAGGTTAAAGATTTTTACATGGCACATTCACGGTAGTTACCTGTACTATCTTTCACAAGGTAATTATGATATTTATATTCCTGTAGATGCCGCAAGGGGCGAAGGGTACGGCGGAAGAGGCACTTTCGCGTTCGGTAGCAATGTAATAGAGGTGCCTGCCGGTGCTGTAAAATCGCTTGAGCTGGATTGCATCCTTTTCCAGTCGCACCGTAACTATCTCAAAGATCAGTATGAGGTATTATCAGCGCAGCAGCAACAGCTGCCGCGTATTTACCTGGAGCATGATCCTCCCCGCAGCTCACCTACCGATACGGCGCACCCGGTAGATGATCCTGCTGTTACCCTGGTGCATGTTACCCATTTTAACAAGCTGATGTGGGACAACAACCGCACACCGGCTACTGTGATAGAACACGGCGTTACCATGCCCGATGCAGCTTACACCGGCGAGCTGGATAAAGGGCTGGTAGTGATCAATAATATTGTAAAGCGGGGCAGGAGGCTTGGGCTGGATGTGCTGCAGGAAGTAGGCCGGCATGTACCGCTTGACCTGGTAGGCATGAATGCTGCTGAAGCAGGCGGCCTGGGTGAGGTGCCTTTGCATGAGCTGCCGGCATTTGCGGCGCGTTACCGCTTTTTCTTTAACCCCATCCGCTACACGAGCATGGGCCTGGCTGTATGCGAAGCCATGATGCTGGGCATGCCCATTATCGGTATGGCCACTACTGAAATGCCAACAGTAATCAATAACGGGTACAACGGTTATATTGATACCGATATAGAAAAGCTGATCCTCAAAATGAAGCTGCTGCTGCAAAACAGGGAGCATGCCATGGAGTTGGGCCGGAATGCAAAGGAAACGGCCATGCAGCGCTTTAACATCAGGCGCTTTACCGGCGACTGGGAATCGCTTTTCCGCCAGGTAACCTCATCATCATCCCGCCATATGGCGCAAGATACCAACAGTTAAAACATCAAATCTATGGAACAACAAAAAGTAATTCTCGTAACAGGCGGGGCGCAAGGACTTGGCCACGCTATTTGCAGCGCGCTGGCGGCAGACCACACCGTTATTATGGGCGACATACAGGAAGCAAAGGCCCAAGCAGCTGCGCAGGCTATAAAGGCCGGCAAAGGATCTGTTGTACCTGTGAGGTTGGATGTAACAGACGAGAACAATGTGCAGCAGGTAGTACAGCAGGTGAAAAAGCAGCATGGCAGGCTGGATGTAGTGATCAATAACGCAGGTATTGATGTTACAAAACCCATTATGGAGCTTACCGTTAATGAATGGGATAATGTGATGAAGGTGAACCTGCGCGGGCCTTTTGTTATGGCGAAAGCAGCCCTGCCGGTAATGGCGGAGCAGCAGGGCGGCCATATCATTAATATTGTATCAACCGCGGCGCTGCGCGCCTGGCCGGAAGCATCTGTGTATCATGCCACCAAATGGGGCCTGCGGGGGTTTACGCACGCTTTGTTTACAGAAGCCAGGAAACATAATGTAAATGTAACCGCAGTAATTGCGGGCGGTATGAAAACGCCTTTCCTGCTGGATCGTTTCCCCGACCTGGACCAGAGCAAGCTGCAGGACCCTGTTAACGTAGCCAACTACATACGCATGATTATACAGGGCCCGCCGGAAACAGCCGTACCGGAAATAATGGTGATACCCCTGCAGGAAACCTCATGGCCATAAGCCATAGCAGCAGCCATTACCAGTGAAGATGAATGATATTGTGAATGCGATAAACTAAAGCAATGCAACGGCAGAAAATAGCAGTATTACGGGCAAATGCGCTGGGCGATTTTATTTTTGCATTGCCTGCCTTACAGGCATTACGTACCAGCTTTCCTCATCATGAAATTGTTTACCTCGGAAGAAAAATGCACCAGGACCTGATGGCCGGCCGCCCGGGCCCTGTGGACAGGGTAGTGGTAGTGCCGCCTTACCCCGGCGTAGGAGAAAAAGAAACCTATGTGCCGGATGCCGCGCAGGTAGATGCTTTTTTCCATGACATGCAGCAGGAGCAGTTCGAGATTGCCATACAGCTGCACGGCGGCGGCGCCAACTCCAACCCGTTCCTCAAAAAGCTGGGCGCCCGCCTGAATGTTGGGCTGCAGGCGCCGGGCGCACCTCCGCTGGATATTAATGTGCCTTATATCACTTATTTCAGTGAAACCCTGCGTTTCCTGGAAGTGGTTAGCGCTATAGGAGCCGGCACCATGGATATACGGCCCAGGCTAACGGTTACGGATGAAGATATAGCGGAGATAGCGAAAGTATTACCGGAGCTGAACAGCGTGCCTTATGTGATGGTACACGCCTCCGCATCGGACAGGCGGCGGCACTGGCCTGCAGCACGTTTTGCCCGGGTGGCCGATTTTTTTGGTGCAAAAGGTTACCGGGTATGCTTTAACGGGCTGGCATCAGAATACGCCATTGTGGAAAACATTATCCGGCAAATGCAGTATGCCGGCATGGCCTGCAATCTTAGCGGGCAGCTGAGCATAAAGGGATTGGTAGGGCTGGTGGCCATGGCCAGGCTGATAGTGTCCAACGACTCAGGACCGCTGCATGTAGCCCATGCGCTTGAAATACCGGCAGTAGGTATTTACTGGGCCGGTAATATGATCACCGGTTCGCCGGTAGCCTGCCGCTACAGCCGGCCGCTCATATCGTGGACCTCCCACTGCCCGTTGTGCGGCATGCATGTGCAGCACCTGAACAACCGGCCCAGCGATTGCAGGCACGACACTTCTTTTGTTGCCGATGTGCAAACAGAAGAGGTGCTGGCGGCCGTACAGGATTTGCTGGAGCGGCCATATGAAAAGCAGCAGTCTTGCCGGCATACAGCAAAAATGTATGTAAGTGATTTTTTACAGGAAAAAGCAGCATCTGATGGAACTATCCATACCGCCAACTGAAACAGGCGGCACAGGGCAGATATGCAGCCTGCCGGCCGGCAACCGGTATGTTTGTGTGCATGCCGGCGCCCGTGACCCGTGCAGGTGGGCGCCGCTGGATAAAACGTTGCATTATGCAGTAACAGCAGACCAGGCAGGCGATGTTGATTTTGTGAAAAACTGCGCGTTAATGCGGCTGCAGGTAAAAACAGCATGAGAAACCGTGTAAAAGCAATGAGCGATGAAAGTATCAGTCCTTATTCCCACATGTAACCGTATAACCGCGCTTGCGGCCACCCTTACAGCATTGATGGCGCAAAGCTGCCGTAACTTCAGCGTTACGGTGGCAGACCAGGGAGAGCAGGAAGCGGCGCGGCATCCTTCTATACAAACCATTTGCAGGATCATGCAGCAGCAGGGCATTCCTGTGCAGCTGCTGGTGAACCTTCCTAAAAAGGGTATTGCACAGCAACGGCAGTTCCTGCTGGATCATTCCAACGGGCACTACTCGCTTTTCCTGGATGACGATGTAATACTGGAGCCGGATGCGCTGGAAAGAATGCTGGAGATGATGGACCAGGAAAAATGCGGATTTACCGGCATGGCCTTAATAGGCCTTAGCTATGCCGCCGACAAACGGGAGCATGAGCAGCAGATTGAATTCTGGGAGGGCCATGTGCAGCCGGAAACAGTGCGCCCGGGATCAAAGCAGTGGTTGCGCCACAAGCTGCATAACGCAGCCAATATTTTGCATGCCGGCCAAAAGATTGATACGCCGCAGAAATATAAAGTGGCCTGGCTGGGAGGCTGTGTGCTGTATGATACGGCGCGGTTGCGCGAGATCGGCGGCTTTGGTTTCTGGCAGCAGCTGCCGGAAGAGCATTGCGGTGAGGATGTAATGGTGCAGCTGAAGCTGATGGAAAAATACGGCGGCTTTGGCATTATCCCCTCCGGGGCCTATCACCAGGAGCTGCCTACCACTTTGCCTAACCGGGAGGTGAATGTCCCGGAATACTTAATGAATGCTGAACACTGATTGCCGCAGCCATCCCGGCGTTCAGCATTATTGTGCTGCCTTACCCCGCAGTGCAAAGCCCCAGCAGGTTGGCCTGCTCCAGTATGTGGCCCTGCATTTTTTCTTCTACCACTTCCCTTTCTGATGCAGCGGGCAGGTCCAGCACAATATCCAGGGCATACAGCCGGAACCAGTAATGATGGGTGCCCCTGAAGTATTTGGGGCAGGGGCCTTCATACCCGAATGAATGATTGTTGGCCAGTCCTTCTGTTGCGCCGTTGGGAATAGTGCCTGCTGCCACTGAAGTTACATGCGGCGGAATATTAAATACCATCCAGTGTGTCCATGGCCGTGGTGTTGCATCCACATCTTCTATGATCAGCACCATGCTTTTGGTACCGGCAGGTATGGTTTCAAACTCCAGGGGAGGGTTAATGTTTTTACTCAAACAGGTATACAGCACCGGTACGGCCTGGCCATGTTGAAATTCACTTTTTATTTTCATTGCTGTTATGGGTTTTAGATGCATACAGCCATCAAACCTCACGCCAGTAATAACAGCAAAGAAAAAGGGACCGGGAGGCGGGATGCATCCGGTCCCTTTTATTTTATTTACCGGTAATAGCCGTGGTGATGATAGTGGTGCGGGCGCGGATGCGGATGATGATAATATCCGGGCCGGTCGTACGCCACCATGCAGCTGGTAAATCCGGAAACAAGCACTAAAGCGATGATGAGATATTTTAACTTTTTCATGATAGTAGGATTTTGAATAAACGTGATAAATAATAAAAGTTAATCGTCTGCAGGCGCTTGAACTTTAGCTGCTGTAGTAAAGCACAAAACTGTGCCAGACCGGGCTTAGCAGTGTTATTTATTGTTAACTGTCCTGCATTTTCTTTTATAACACAAAAGTTATGGTTGTGAGGCACTTAGCCTCGCCCTAAAGAGGCTATATTTGCATATATATATAATAACCGAATACCGGAGTAACCGTAATCCGTGAAAAATAGAGAGTCATCAAAATAACACTTCAGTAGGGGACCATTTTTGATAAACATATCCTAAGAAGACGAGTAAGCGGTGTGACCTGGCTGGCGAGATGATTACTCCCTATTTCCTGCAACCGTTGCGGGACGGTTATTTTATGCCATATATCTATGATGCCACATTTACTACGTTTGCTGACTACGGGCTTATTGCTTTGTGCGTTGACTGCATACGGCCAGATGCCTTCCAGTCCGTGTGGTCCCAGCGGGGGTAAACGGGCAGATGTAATAAGCACCGATGTAAAATACAGCGCCCCGGGTTCCGGCGCGCCCGTTTTCAATATTCCGGCGGGCACAAAATCCATTTCCGTTTATATTTCATCCGAAACAGGTCTTACCGGTTTAAAGGATTATGCGCAGGGCGATGAGGATTTTATTACCATCAGCGCTATTATCGACATTGCGTCCAATACCTCATCCGGTTATGTGAACTATGCAAAAAACACCAATACGGATGGTTCCGGCACAAACGTGTATGGATGGCAGAATGTTCCGCTGGGTGCATTTATTCCGGCCGGCAGTAAGGTGGGAGATGCTGCTCCTGACCTGAACAATGTGAACTTTTCCATCTCCGGCAACACTTTAACCATTACCCAGGCGCAAACCGGCATCCATTCATCCTATTATGTACAGTACCAGTCGCCTTATACGAATTCTTTAAACCCCGTGGACCAGCAGGTGAAAGCATTGCTGCACGGCAGTGCGTCCGGTAATACAGACCTGGTGGTGCCCATTCCATCCGGAACAGATATTATTTTCATTTCCGGGAAAGGCACCAATTCCAGCTATGCCGATCTGAATACCAACGATGGTACGGAAGAAGGCTATGCCAATTTCCGTTTTACCATAGATCTTAACAAAGCAAGAACCGACGGATTTGTTACCCTGGCAAACGGCGGATCTGCGGACAGGCGTTCTACCTATGTGGTAAGTGGGCTAAGCAGCACCTATAGCGGCAGCCTGATTGGCTCGGGCGCCGAAACAGGCGATTATACGGCCAAGTCGGGTAATGCCGGGGCAGTAGGCCGTTATAACCCCAGGATATATATATCCGGCGGCAACCTGGTTATTAAGCGGGATGCAGACTATGCGCGGGATTTTGACGACGCCTACATCATGGAATTTTACACGCGCACCGGGCAGGAGATGAGCGCGGAGTTTGTGAATTCGGATATACAATTTATCTCAAAAGGGTTAAGCTCGGAGTCGGGCGTTAGCAGAACCTTTACTATCCCCCCCGGCACCAATGCCATTTATTTCAATGAAACAGGCAATGCGGTGAATACCGACAGGGAGAGTAACGAGAACTCGCTGGAAGCCTATGCATATATTGACCTGGTAAATGAAACGGCTTCGGGATATTTTTACCAGCAGGTAGGTTTATCCGGCACGCAGCGCAGGGATGATAATTATGCGTTTAAGAGCGTGCCCCTGGATAACAGCAGTACGCGCGCACATGCCAATACCGTAGGATTTAAAGGTCCTTATAATTATGATATTTCTTTTTCTTTATCTGCCGATAAAAGGCAGCTGACCGTTACTAATAAAACCGGTTTGGCCAATCCCGATTACCAGTTTTTACTGTCGGCGGATTATTATGGCTCAAAGCCGGATATTGCGTTTAATGCATCGGCTATTACTTTTGAGAAAACGGCAGCCTATAAAGTAAAGGCAACGCTAACGGTTTGTAACCCCGGCGCAGGCAATAGCAATGGCGGCATGCCTGTTTCATTTTACTATGGAGATCCTACGGTTGACCCGAACGCCAAATTGTTATACACCGGTACACTTAATGAAGGCATCCTGGCAGGGGAGTGCAAGCAGTTCTCATTTGAGATAGACCTGAGCAGCTTTGATAACCTGGACATTGCCCTTACTATTGTTATTAACGACAACGGCAGCTTTGTGCCCGGCGGCGTTGGGCATACAGTGGGCACACCGTTCGCGCTAACTTCGCTTGCCAACCAGCAATCTGTTTACCAGGAGTGTTACTATGGCAATAACCTGCTTACCAAAAGTATTGACGTAAATAATGTGCCTGTGGTAGAACCTGACCCGGACAACAGCTCCGGCGCCGGCGCTTATAACTACCAGAACTATTTTAATGCCGGCAGCAGCACAGGCGCCAATATTGCAGACGGTGACCTTACCATTATAGACCCCGATGCATCTGACCTGTATGCTGCCACCATTACCCTTACTAATACGCCTGACGGCAGCAATGAAGGACTGTATGTGAATGGCACGCTGCCGGCGGGCATTACCCTGTCGGGAAACGGCACTGCGGTAATAAGTCTTACGGGCCAGGCATCGCAGGCAGATTACATAGCTGTCCTGAAGATGATTGTATACAGGAACAGCAATGCATCGCCCAATACAAGCAACCGCACGATTACAGCGGTTGTGAATGATGGTGTTGAGAACGGGCCTGCTTCCACCACTACTATTATTATATTAACCAACCCGCAGATTAGTGTAACCGGTAACGGTAACGCTGTTGCAGATAACAGTACTACTACTGCAGCGGCAAACGGCACTGATTTCGGGATGGTATCGGCAGCCGCCGTAACGCATACATTCTCTATCGGGAATACGGGTACCGGAACAGTATCTTTAACAGCATCGCCCGCGGTAAGTATCAGCGGCGATGCAGGTTTTACCATTAGCCTGCAGCCTGCTGCTAATTCAATTCCTGTAACAGGAGCCGCCGGTTTTGGGGTACGTTTTGATCCTGCAGGCCATGCAGCAGGTACTTACACTGCTGTTGTGCGTATACTGAATAATGATGCCGATGCTGACCGGGCCAACTATACCTTTGCTGTTTCAGTTACCGTAAACAGCCCGCCGGTTATTAATGATAATAGTATATCCGGTGAGGAAGACCATACGCTGACCTTTGCCGCTACTGATTTTACAGGCGCTTACACCGATGCAGACGGTACGGCGCTAAACAGTATAAAGATTGCCAGTTTGCCTGATAACGGCAGCCTTAACCTCAATGGCGCTCTTGTTACCGTTGGGCAGGAGATACCTTTTTCACAGCTTGGCAACATAACCTTTGTACCGGCGGCAAACTGGAATGGCACTACGGGGTTTGACTGGAGCGCATCTGATGGTATGTCTTATGCAGCAGCTGCTGCCCACATGACTATTAGTATAACGCCTGTAAATGACGGGCCGCATATTATGGCGCCGCCCGGACTGGCGGTAGCAGAGGATATGCCGGCTGTTCTGGATAACGTGTCTTTCACGGATGTTGATGCAGGCACGGGCATTGTGACCGTTACCTTTTCCGCCACCAGCGGTACATTGAGCGCTGTGCCGGGGAGCGGCGTAACGGTTGGCGGCAGGCTGTCTTCCATTATTTTAAGCGGCACCCTTGCTGATATAAATGCATTTTTAGCAGGTAAAAACCTGGTGTACACAACTACTCAAAATCCACCATCTACCCTGGATCTTGTTATCAATATTTCAGATAATGGGAATACAGGTACAGGTGGTCCTTTGAAAGATACCTGGCATTTAACGCTGAACATTACCGCAGTAAACGATGCGCCTACTGGCACCGGGGATAGTAAAATTACGCCGGAAGACGCGCCGGTGAGCGGTGCTGTAACGGGTACCGATATAGACGGTGATGCTTTGACTTATGCCAAGGTCACTGATCCTGCCCATGGCAGTGTGGTAGTTGGTGCCGATGGTACCTATACTTACACCCCCGAAGCTAACTATCACGGCCCCGATAATTTTGATATTACTATCAGCGATGGTAATGGGGGTACAGCCATGGTGACGGTAAATATTACCGTTACCCCAGTGAATGATGCGCCTACTGGTACTGGCGATAACAAAACCACACCGGAAGATACGCCGGTAAGCGGCGCTGTGACCGGCACTGACATCGATGGCGATGCCTTAACCTATGCCAAGGCCACTGACCCTGCTCATGGCGCTGTGGTGGTTGGTGCTGATGGTGCATACACTTATACTCCCGAAGCCAACTATCACGGTGCTGATAATTTTGATATTACTATCAGCGATGGTAATGGCGGTACAGCTACGGTGACGGTAAATATTACTGTAACACCAGTGAATGATGCACCAACCGGTACTGGTGATAGCAAAACTACTATGGAAGATACGCCGGTAAGTGGCAGCGTAAGTGGCACAGATATAGACGGCGATGTATTAACTTATGCTAAGTCCACTGATCCTACGCATGGGAGCGTGGTTGTGGGTTCCGATGGAACCTACACTTACACCCCCGAAGCCAATTATCACGGCCCCGATAACTTTGATATTACTATTAACGACGGCAATGGCGGTGCAGCAACGGTGACGGTAAATATTACTGTAACACCAGTGAATGATGCACCTACTGGTACTGGTGATAGTAAAACTACTTTGGAAGATACGCCGGTGAGCGGCGCTGTGACCGGCACTGACATAGACGGCGATGTATTAGCTTATACCAAGGCTACTGACCCAGGGCATGGGAGCGTTGTAGTTGATGCTGATGGTACCTATACTTACACCCCTGAGGCGAACTATCACGGTGCTGATAATTTTGATATTACTATCAGTGACGGTAATGGCGGCACTGCCACAGTAACGGTTAATATTACCGTTAGCCCAGTGAATGATGCACCTACCGGTACTGGCGATAGCCAAACTACGCCGGAAGATACGCCGGTAAGCGGCGCTGTGACCGGTACAGATATAGACAGCGACGCTTTGACTTATGCTAAGGCCACTGATCCTGTACATGGCAGCGTGGTGGTTGGTGCTGACGGTGTATATACTTACACGCCTGAAGCTAACTATCACGGCTCAGATAATTTTGATATTATTATTAGTGACGGCAATGGCGGTACAGCCACTGTAACTGTTAGTATTACCGTAACCCCAGTAAACGATGCACCTACCGGTACTGGCGATAGCGAAACTACGCTAGAAGATACGCCGGTAAGTGGTGCTGTAACCGGTACAGATATAGATGGCGATGCCTTAACCTATGCGAAGGCTACAGATCCTGTACATGGTAGCGTGGTAGTTGGTGCTGATGGTGTATATACTTATACTCCCCAAGCCAACTATCACGGTGCTGATAATTTTGATATTACTATCAGTGACGGTAATGGGGGTACAGCAACGGTGACGGTTAATATT
>NZ_DASTRI010000093.1:0-23550 GCF_035761305.1 Chitinophaga sp.
CTAAAAACTGGCTGTGGGACTTTGGCGACGGCACCACCTCTACAGACCAGTCGCCCAAACATACCTACACGCAAACCGGCACTTACACGGTAAAGCTTACGGTAAGCAACGGCAGCTGCAGCAGCAACAGATCGCAGATCATTCACATTATTGACGAGCAGCCGGCCATAAAGGCTAACCCTACCACTATTTGCGCAGGCGACTCCGTAATCTTTAATGTTACCAGCCCCATACATACGGATGTAGTTGCCCTGCTGCGGTGGGAATGGGGAGATGGCAGCAGCACCCCACTGGCCCCGGCAGCTTTTGACCCTGCCGCAAATTATGCGCATATTTACCGCACTCCCGGCACCTATACCGCCCGTTTAGTGCTGGAAGATATTAACGGCTGCCCGCAATACTCCAACAGCATACAGGTAACAGCGAACGGCGTTACACCCGACTTTACCTTTGACGGCGCCTGTAAAGAAAAGCCCTTTACCTTTACGGATGCCAGCAGCACCACTTCGGCCGGCCCGCTTACTACCTGGGTATGGAACTTTGGGGATGGAAGCCCCCTGGACACGCTCACCCAGCAGCCCTCCGGCTACAGCCATACCTTTAACGCCATGGCCACCTACCGGGTAACATTAAGCGTAACTGACCAGCAGGGCTGTAAGGGCAGCATTACCAAACCCGTATCTGTAAACGTAGTAGCCGCCAACATCGTGGTGCCAGGCCAGGAAGCCTGCCTGCAGAAGGACTTTAAATTTTCCAGCAACAGCACCGGACAGTCGCTCACCTATGACTGGAGCTTTGGCGACGGCGGCACCAGTACGGAAGCAGGGCCCCTTTACACCTATACTAAAGCTGGCGTATACACGATAAAGCTGACGGTAACTGATATAGACGGGTGTAAGGCCAGCCAGGAAGCGCTGAACTTTATTACCGTGCGCGACCCTAAAGCTGTTTTTAACTTCCCCGCCACATTGCCCCCCTGCCCGCCGGTGCTGGTACCTTTTACCAACACCTCTACCGACTACGATCATGTAGCCTGGCAGTTCGGGGACGGCAGCACCTCACCGGAAGTATCGCCCGGCCACGCATACAGCCGCCCGGGAAATTATAAGGTAATACTGAAAGTGTATACCGAAGGCGGCTGCTTTGACACAACCAGCCAATCGCTCACCATACAGGGGCCGGACGGCACCCAGTCAGCCACGCCCACTACCGGGTGCATGCCGCTGAAAATAGATATGACCGCCACAAGCACCAATGCGGTAAAATACATATGGGACTTTGACGACGGCCATGTAGTAACCACCACCACGCCTACTACCAGCTATGAGTATACGAAAGAAGGCATTTACCATCCCCGTGTAATACTGGAAGACTCCAAAGGCTGCCAGGTACCGGCTTTGGGCGATGACCAGATAGTAGCAGACAAGGTAACGCCCGGCTTTACCATAGATGCCACGCAGGCCTGCGACGGCGGTTTTGTATCGTTTACAGACAACAGCAAGAGTGTAACCAAAGATCAGCTGAACCTACCTTTAACCTACAAATGGGATTTTGGCGTTGACGGCCGTACAGACGATGTATCTACCGACGCCAACCCCCGCTTTTCCTACGACCAGGTAGGCACCTACCCGGTAAAGCTGCAGGTAACCACCGCCTACGGCTGCACCGGCGAAGTAACGCTGCCCGCGGTAGTGCCCCCCAAGCCCCAGGCGGAAATAACGCCTGTTGCCCCTGTTTGCGTGGGCACCAGTGTAAGGCTGCAGGGCAGCGATGCCAAACAGCTGCCCGGCACCAAATGGAGCTGGAGCATAACACCCGGCGGCCAGGTAATTGAAGGCGCTGATCCGCAACCCATAACCATGAACACGCCTGGCAATAACCTGGTAGTGCTTACCATTACCAACGGCGACGGCTCCTGCCCTGATACAGCAGGCACTGTTGTAGAAGTAGCGCCCATACCGGACCTGCAGCCTATGCCGCAGGATGCGCATCTTTGCCTGGGCCAGTCGCTGGAGCTGCGCGCCAATGCCAGCCCGGATGCGGAGGTTACATGGACGGACTACCAGATATCAGACCCGCGTAGTCCTAACCCGGTTATAACACCGCTGAAAGATACCACTTATCATGTGCTGGCTGAGAATAGCGCCGGCTGCAGCCGTGAGGCCGATATAACAGTAACGGTTACACAGCCGTTTGAAATAAGCTCCACAGATGCAGCCATTTGTAACGGCGGGCAGGTACAGCTGCATTTAAGCGGCGCCCCGCATTATAAATGGACGCCGGAAACAGGGCTGAACAAAACAGATGCGGCCGATCCCGTAGCCCACCCCACCGCTACCACTACCTACCAGGTAATAGGTTATGGTGATGATGCCTGCTTTACAGACACGGCGCTTGTAACGGTTACCGTAAATCAACCGCCTGTTATAAGCCTGGGGCCCGACCTGGAAGTGCCGGTGGGGTCTGAAATACGGCTGCAGCTACAGGCCAGCGCCGATGTTACAAAGGTTGAATGGCGGCCCGATCCTACCCTTAGCTGTACGGATTGTATGGACCCGCTGGCGCAACCCAAAAACTCTGTTACCTATCATGTAATTGCTACCAACCAGTATAACTGCGTAGCTATAGACGAGCTGAATGTGAAGCTGGTGTGCACCTCCGGCTCCGTGTTCCTGCCAAATACCTTTACCCCTAATAACGACGGGCAGAACGACCTGTTTTACATACGCGGGCGCGGTATTAAAGCCATTAAGGTATTCCGGATCTTTAACCGTTGGGGAGAGATGGTGTTTGAACGCAGCAATGCGAATATAGAAGATGCTTCCAGCGGTTGGGACGGCCGTTTCCGCGGGGTGCCGCTGAACCCCGATGTGTTCGTGTACTATGCAGAGCTGGTGTGCGATACCAATGAAACCTTTGTGCTGAAGGGAAATGTAACATTATTACGATAAGCGCCGCAGCCTGTAGCTTTTCAGGGAGGTATTATATATAATATATTGTTTTTTGTTAATTTGTGGTTAATTTCACCGCTATAACTATACCTATGAAAAGCCCAACACCTACATTCTCAACAGCAGTGCTGCCGTTTGCGCTGTTATTCACAGGGCTACTGTACAGTATACGCGTAAGCGGCCAGCAGGCAAATTTCACATATACCGCATCACCGGGACTGTGCGCGCCCGCTACCCTCACTTTTCAAAACACCAGCACCGGTTACGCCCTGGCGTATGACTGGGACCTGGGCGACGGATCTACCTCACATGTGGCATCGCCGCAAAACAGCTATGCACAGCCAGGCACTTACCGCGTTAGCTTAACCGTACAATATGCAAACGGCAGCAGCACCTACTATAAGGATATTACCATACAACCCTCCCCGGTAGTGGATTTTGACGTAAACACCACCACCAGCTGCAAACCTTTTACCGCCACCTTTACCGATAATACGCCGGACGGGTTTGTGCGCACCTGGGATTTTGGCGACGGCACTGCCGCCTACACCACCAACAGCGTTACAGCCACGCATAACTACACCCGGGCCGGCCGCTTTAATGTAACCCTTAGCGTTACCAACGCCGCCGGCTGTACGCAAACGCTTACCAAAACTGCTTTAATAGATATAGCCGTCCCTGTTATTAACATCAGCGGCACCGGTCTTACCGGCTGCGCGCCGGTAAATGCCGCGCTGGCAGCCAGTGTTAGCAGCATTAATAACGACCCGGTAACCCAATACGCCTGGAGCTTCGGCGACGGCGCCACCCAGCAAACAGCCACCGGCAGCGCCACCCACACCTATAGCGGCATAGGCAGCTATGATGTAACCGTAACCGTTACCACGCAACAGGGCTGTACCGCCTCCGCCACCGCAGGACAGCTGGTACGTACCGGCACACCGCCCACCAATGTAAGCTTTACCGCCACACCGGGCACGGCCTGCGCAGGATCGCCGGTGCGCCTGCTGGCCACTGCCACCAATGCCGATAGCTACAGCTGGGATTTTGGCGATGGCACCACGCAGGAAGGCCCGCAGAACGATATTACGCACGGCTTTAAAAGCAACGGCACCCTGCAGGTGCAAATGAAGGCCGGCAGCAACGGCTGCTATACCGGCAGCATACCCGTAACCGTACAAATAACCGGCCCCGCAGCCCGCTTTACATTTACCCGCTCTTGCACCAACCGCAGGGCCTTTACCTTTACCAATACCTCCGGCGCCACTGCCGGTGTAACCTATGAGTGGGACTTTGGCGACGGCAGCCCCCTGGAATACACGCGGGACGCAGCCCATGTGTACAGCCAGCATGGAGATTACACGGTACGCCTGACCGTACGCGAAACAGCCGGCACCTGCACCAGCAGCGATTTCCATACGGTGTCATGCTTCGAGGCAGATTTCAGCACCGGTATCAGCAGCATTTGCCGGGGCAGCAGCATTGGCTACGGCGCGCTGAATATACCCTCACAGCTGGTAGACCACTACAGCTGGCGCTTTGGCGATCAAACCCTGTTAGATACCACTGCCCAGGATATTTACAAAACCTACCAGCAAAGCGGCACCTATACCGATACGCTTATTGTCTTTTATAAAGACCCGGCCGTATACTGTAATGATACGGTAGTAAAACCGCAGCACATTACCATTATAGCGCCAGTGGCGGATTTTGTGGCAGGCAAAGCCTGTGTGGGGCAACCGGTAATGTTTACAGATGCTTCGCAGCCCTGGCCCAATATACCCATCACCAACTGGAAATGGCGCCTGGGCAACGGTACCACGGCCATTTCGCAGGTGCCGCCTGCACCCAGCTACTCGCCTGCCGGCACCGTAGCTGTTACGCTGATCGTAACAGATGCGCGCAACTGCGTAGACTCCTTTACCCAGCAAATACCCATTGATCCTACACCCGCGCTTAGCCTGGCTGCACACCAGTATAAGATATGCGAAGGCAACGGTATAACGCTTAACGCGGTATCGGACGGTACGCTGCTGTGGAGTCCCAATGACCACCTGAGCTGTGTAGGCTGCGCCACCCCTGTGGCCAACCCGGTTACTGACACCAAGTACTATGTAACAGCCAGCAATGCCTATGCCTGCTATGTTACCGACTCCGCCACGGTAAAGGTGGTGCCGCAGGTGCAGCTGGCGGTATCATCCGATACAGTGCTGTGCATTGGCGGCTCCGCACAGCTGAAAGCAAGCGGCGCTGTCAGCTACAGCTGGGCGCCTGCCACCGGCCTTACCAATGTTCATATAGCCAATCCCGTTAGCACCCCGCAGCAGGACGTTACCTATACTGTAACCGGCACCAATGACGCCAGCTGCCCCGGCCAAACGCAGCAGGTAACCATACAGGTAAAGCCGTTGCCTACCGTAGTTGCCGGGCCGGATCAAACCGTAACTGCCGGCACCCGTGTAATACTGGAAGCCAGCGGCAGCCCGGATATTGTAAGCTGGCAATGGACGCCAGCTTACAACCTGGACTGTGCTACCTGCGCTACCACGCTGGCCGACGTGCGCCAGCCCGGCAGCTACAGCATTACCGCTACCAATGCAGACGGGTGCACCAACAGTGATGTGGTAGCCATACAGCTGGTATGCGACCCGGGTGTTGTATATGTGCCCAATGCCTTCAGTCCTAACGGCGACGGGCAAAACGATATTTTTTACGCTCGCGGAAAAGGTGTTAACTTTATAACATCCTTCCGAATTTTCAACCGCTGGGGACAGGAGGTGTTTAAACGGGAAAATATAGCTATAGACGACATCAGCACCGGATGGGACGGCACCTATAAAAACCAGCCGCAGGCGGCCGACGTGTACATTTATTTTATAGAGGCGCGCTGCGACAACAACGAACCGTTTACACTGAGGGGAAATGTGACTTTATTACGATAACCGAATTAACCGATAATTAAAATCATCCTATGAGTAAACTATTACGCAGCATGCTGGTAATGGTTATAACAGGTACCTATGCCATACCCACTGCAACTGCGCAGGATATACACTTGTCGCAGTTCTATGAAACGCCAATTTTGCGCAACCCTGCGCTGATCGGTCTTTTCAATGGGGATGTGCGTTTACAGGCTGTATACCGTAACCAGTGGAACAGTGTTACCATCCCCTACCAGACCGGCACGTTCAGCGGGGAAATGAAGTTTCCCGTAGGTATGAGCAACAATTTTGTAACAGCCGGCCTGCAGCTTTCCTATGACCGTGCAGGTACATCGCGCCTGCAATCCGTACAGATATTGCCGGCTTTCAACTTCCACAAATCATTAAGCGCGGATAAAAGCAGCTTTCTTTCCCTGGGCGTGATGGGCGGCCTGGTGCAGCGGCAGTTTGATCCCTCCCATCTTACCTTTAACAACCAGTACACCAACGGGCGCTTTGACCCCTATGCCCCTACCGGGGAGGACGGCCGGTTAACGCTGCGCGGCTACTCTTACCTGGACGCCGGCATTGGCCTGAGCTATAACGGCACCATTGGTGAAAATACCAGCTACTTCATTGGCGGGGCCGCCTATCACCTGAACCGCCCCAAGGTATCGTTCTATAAAGAT
This sequence comes from Chitinophaga sp., assembly GCF_035761305.1. Lineage (GTDB taxonomy): Bacteria > Bacteroidota > Bacteroidia > Chitinophagales > Chitinophagaceae > Chitinophaga. Next base: position 6,562 of record NZ_DASTRI010000093.1, read on the forward strand.
GAAGGCATAGAGCTGGACATGAAGTTTACCGTTAACGCCGGCATTACTGTACCTATGTCAGATAAGGTAAAAGTAATAGCGCAATATAACCAGCTGCACCAGGGCACCTACAGTGAATATATCGGCGGGGCGCTGATCGGGTACGGCTTGCTGGAGCAGGGGCTGGAGTCGGACCGGGGCATTTACGGCGGGCTGTTCCTGCGCTGGAACGATGCTGTTATACCCACTATTAAGCTGGATATGGGCACCTGGGAAGTAGGCGCCAGCTACGACGCCAATATTTCCAGCCTGCGCACGGCCAGCCAAACCTTTGGCGGCTTTGAAATATCGCTGGTGTTCAAGGATTTCCTGAACAGCCGTAACAGCACGCTGGAAATGACTAACTGTCCGCACTTTTAAAGGCGCTGTTGGCTGCAGGCTTTTAGCGGGTTGGGAATTGATGGCGGTTTCATGTAATTTTACGCCTTCATTAATTCCTCACCCACTAACAACTTTTAATATGAGCGCAACCGTAGGAGCTAAAGCACCGGCCTTTACTTTAGTTGATACCGAAAAAAACAAAGTATCCCTGGATGATTTTAAGGGTAAGAACCTGGTAATCCTGTTCTTTCCCATGGCATTTACCAGCGTTTGTACCAAAGAGCTTTGCTCCGTAAGGGACAACCTGAGCATGTACAACGGTCTGAATGCCGCCGTGGTAGGTATTTCTGTAGACTCTCCCTTTACCCTGGGCAAATTCAAGGCCGAACAGCAGCTGAACTTTCCCCTGCTGTCGGACTTTAACAAGGAGGCATCCCAGGCATACGGCGCCTTTTACGAAACTTTTGTGCTGGATTTGAAAGGCGTGTCAAAAAGAGCGGCTTTTGTAGTAGATAAGGAAGGTACAGTGCGGTATGCCGAAGTGCTGGAAAGCGCCGGCGACCTGCCAAATTTTGAAGCTATTAAGCAGACGCTGAACGCTTTACAATAAAATACGCCCGAAAGCGTTAAACTTTTCCAAAAAAAGAACGGCAGGCCACCTGAATTGGCCTGCCGTTTGTTATATTTACATAGGCGATAACTCAAATTTTAAACTGAAATATTTGAAAAAATCTTTATCTTTATATTACTATGTGGAAAACCTCTACTCTCTTTCTTACTTTACTACTCTGCTTACATTGCCTTGCCGGCAGTGCGCAGGCTAATAAAACGCTTCCATCGGATCCGGAGGGGGGAGCGAAAATTGTTAAACTCTATCCCAACCCCGCCAGCAGCAGAATTAATTTTGAAATTCAACAGCATAATAACGATAAAGTATACGACCTTATTGTCTATAACTTCCTGGGTAAGAAAGTAGACCAGGTAAAGAACATTAACGGCCGCACCTCTGTGGACCTGGGCTCCTACTACAGCGGCGTATATATTTTCCAGCTCCGCGACCGTGACGGCAACCTGATTGAGTCCGGTAAGTTTAACGTGGTGAAGTAATATTTTCCCTGGTCACGAAACCTCTACGATCAGGAATTTCAGGTACGTAGTATTCTCAATATTCCATAAAATAGGATGGTCCTGGGCCTGCGTTTGAAAGGTAACCTGGCGCAGCTTTTTCTTGGCGTCTTTAGCCGCCATATCAATAATTTCCAGGAACAGGGAGGGCGGCACCAGGTTGGTGCAGGAAGCCGTAACCAGGAAGCCGCCGGGCTTCAGCAGCTTCATACCGCGCAGGTTAATCTCCTTATAGCCTGTAATGGCTTTTTGTATGTTCTCCCGGCTTTTGGTAAAGGCCGGCGGGTCCAGTATCACCACATCAAACTGCTTATCTTCCCGGGTCCATTGCTTCAGCACATCAAAGGCATTCACCGCCTGGAACTGGCATACCTGCTCCAGGTTATTGAGCTGCGCATTGCGGCGGGCCGTGTTTACGGCATGCTCTGAAATATCCAGTCCCAGTACGCTTTTAGCGCCATAATGCCCTGCATGGCAGGAGAAGGTGCCGGTATAGCAAAAAGCTTCCAGCACATCGGCCCCTTTAACAATATGCTGAATGGCGCGGCGGTTATCCTGCTGGTCCAGGAAATAACCGGTTTTCTGGCCGTTTACAATATCCACATGAAACCTCAGCCCGTTCTCGTTAATGATGATATTGGTATCAAAGGGCGCACCCAGGAAGCCTTTTTGCTGGGACAGGCCTTCCAGCTCGCGCACCGGCACATCGTTCCGTTCATAAATACCTTTAGGGCTGAAAATGCTGTTCAGGGCATCTACAATAGCGCCCTTCCAGCGGTCCATGCCCAGGGCCAGGGTTTGCAGCACAAAATAATCGTTGAACTTATCAATGATCAGGGCGGGCATTTCATCGGCCTCTCCAAAAATGAGGCGGCAGTTTTCTACATACCCCAGCTTTTGCCGGTATTCCCAGGCCTTTTGAAGGCGGCGGTGGAAAAAGGCGGCATCTATGGTTTCGTTCTTGTCGCGGGTAAGAATGCGCACCAGTATCTGTGACTGGGGATTAATATACCCCCGGCCTACAAAAAAGCCCTGATGCGTGAAAACATCTACAATATCGCCTGCATTCACAGGCCCGTCAATCAGGCCTACTTCATTGCCAAATACCCAGGGGTGGCCCTGTAATACGCGGTTCTGTATCTTTTTCTTTAAGAAAACCTTGGTCATTGATTGTTTTAAAAGGTCTGCAAAGGTAATTCAATTACGAATTACAGAATTACGAATTATGAGTGCGAAGGTATGGGCAATAAAAAATCAGGTATGAAGTATGTAGAGATTATGTAGAGATGAAAATATGGAAAACAGGTGCCAAATTGTCCGTACACGTTACGTTGGCAAAATAATTGCCCGGTGTACCTTTGCAGTTTAAAGGCAAATAATTTTACCATCATGACAGAAAAAGAAAAAGATATACAGACAGACCGTCAGCAAGCTGAAGATGTAAACCAGGCCGGCGCCCAGGTGGAAACTGAAAACGTAAATGCTGAGGAGGCTGCGCTGGATAAAAAGCAGCAGGAGCTGAATGAAATGCGGGATAAATATCTGCGTTTGGTGGCAGAATTCGATAACTTTAAGAAACGTAATGCCAAAGAACGGATAGAACTTATACAAACCGCCAATAAAGAAGTGATCCTGGCTATGCTGGAGGTGCTGGATGACGCAGACCGGGCAGCAAAGCAGCTGGAAACCTCCCAGGACATCAATACTATCAAAGACGGTGTAACACTGGTATTCAATAAACTGAGATCTACACTGCAGGCCAAAGGCCTGAAGGCTATGGAAAGCATGCACACTGAATTTAATGCAGACCTGCATGAGGCCATTACCGGGATCCCGGCCCCTACAGAAGAGCTGAAAGGAAAAGTACTGGACGAGCTGCAAAAAGGCTACTATCTGAATGACAAATTGATCCGTCATGCGCGGGTAGTAGTAGGCAAATAAGGAGTGACGATATGGCATAACCCTATACCGGTATGCCTCACCCCCGTTTTTTAAAGAACAACACTACAACAAACCACGCCGGGTAATACCCGGCTTTCAAGCGATAAAGCATGTCTACCAAGCGAGATTATTACGAAATACTGGCTGTGGCGAAAACAGCTTCCCAGGATGAGATCAAGAAAGCTTACCGCAAGGTGGCAATGCAGTACCATCCTGACCGTAATCCCAATAACAAGGAAGCAGAGGAGAAATTCAAGGAAGCAGCAGAAGCCTATGAAGTGCTGAGCGATCCTGATAAACGTGCGCAGTATGACCGCTTTGGTCATTCCATGGGCAACCGCGGCTTTGGCGGCGGCGGCGGTGGCATGAACATGGAGGACATTTTCTCCAACTTCGGCGATATTTTCGGCGAAGATATTTTCGGCAGCTTCTTTGGCGGTAACCGCGGCGGTGGCGGCGGACGCCGTAGCAGGGGCACCCGGGGCTCCAACCTGCGGGTAAAGATCCGCCTTACTTATGAGGAGATAGCCAAAGGCGCCAACAAAAAAATAAAGGTGAAGAAATACGTGCCCTGCTCGCACTGTAACGGGCTGGGCGCCAAAGATAAAAATGCGTTCCAGACCTGTGGCACCTGCGGCGGCTCGGGCCAGGTAAGAAGGGTTACCCAAACCTTCCTGGGGCAAATGCAAACCGTAACCACCTGCCCTACCTGCCAGGGTGAAGGACAGATCATCACCGCCAAATGCGGCCATTGTAAAGGCGAAGGCCGCATGTATGGCGAGGAAATGATGAGCATTGATATACCGGCCGGCGTGGGCGAAGGCATGCAGCTGAGCATGAGCGGCAAAGGTAATGCAGGTGAAAGAGGCGGGGCCCCCGGCGACCTGCTGATATTGATAGAGGAAGAGCCGCATCCGGAGCTGCACCGGGACGGGCTGAACATTGCCTATGACCTGCACATCTCTTTCCCGGACGCGGTATTCGGCACCCAGGTAGAAGTGCCTACCATTGACGGCAAAGCCAAGATCAAAATACCGGCAGGCACGCAAAGCGGCAAAATCTTCCGCCTTAAAGGCAAGGGCTTCCCTTCCGTAAACTCATATGAGAAAGGCGACCAGCTGATACATGTAAATGTATGGACGCCGCAAAACCTCACTGCTGAAGAAAAAGCAGTGCTGGAGAAATTGCAGACGGCAGATAACTTTCAACCCAACCCTGAAAAATCCGAGAAAGGATTTTTTGAAAAGGTAAGGGACATATTCAGTTAATTACGAATTACGAAACACCGAGCGTTCATAAATGCAATTGAAAATAATAATGGTTATAAATAATTGGATTGGAGCGGGGGATTCATAGCCTGTTATGCTTTTATGATGTATGACATAACGAATAGAAACAGGTGAAAGGATGAATGGGATTGATGGATTTGAGGTGATGTGATGACTGATCGCTTATAATATTTGATTGATTAAATAAAGAGATAATTGCAAGGGCTGTATCAACAATGATGCAGCCTTTGCTGTATAAGGAGTGGCCTAAAGACAGCGGTTAAATAATTGGATAGTTACATAACTAATAGATGGGCTGAATAGATAGATAGATTGATTGTTTGTTTGTTTGTTTGATTGACTGATTGGTCGTTGTTTATTGATGATTGGGGGTTGGTTGATGATCGTTGTTGCTGATTGTTGGCAGAAGGCCGTTGCCGCGGCGGTTTTTATTTTTGACTTTTACTTTTTGCTTTAATTTGCGTGCTTATGACGGATGTTTCCAAATTTACAATGTTCGAGAACCGGCTGGTAAAGGTTTTCCGCCATCTGCAAAAAACTGCCCGGCGGCAGCAGATTACCTGCTACCGCGTGTACGATGATGATATACCGGAATTTCCGTTCAGCATCGAGATCTATGAGCAGCAGGTATATGTGGCGGAGTACCAGCGTAAGCATCATATGGATGAGGAAGCGCATGAGCAATGGCTGGAGGAATGCATGGAAGTAGTTGCCAAAGTGCTGCAGCTGCCGCTGGAAAATATTTTCATTAAACAACGGCAGCGCAAGGAAAACCGGCAAAGCCAGTATGAAAAGCTGTCGTTTGAAAAGCATGAGTTTATTGTGCACGAGGCGGGCCTGAAATTCAAGGTGAACCTGAGCGACTATCTTGATACCGGCCTTTTCCTGGACCATCGTATTACCCGCAGCATGGTACGCGCCGAAGCCTTGGATAAAAGGGTGCTGAACCTGTTCTGCTATACCGGCTCCTTTTCTGTTTATGCCGCTGCCGGCGGCGCCCGCAGCGTTACCTCCGTTGACCTTTCCAAAACCTACCTGGCCTGGGCCGAAGAAAATATGCATCTCAACGGCTTTAACTCCCCTGCCCACCAGTTTGTGCATGCCGATGTGCTGCAATACCTGGACACCCTGCCTCCCAACAGCTTTGACCTGGTGGTGGTAGACCCGCCTACCTTTTCCAACAGCAAGCGCATGAAGGATTTCCTGGATATACAGCGCGATCATGTGTCGCTGCTGAACAAGGTGCTGGCAGCCACACAGCCGGGCGGCATTGTGTACTTCAGCAATAATTACCGTCGTTTTGTGCTGGAGCAGGAACAGATAAAAGCCGGCAACATCCGGGATATTACCGCGCAAACACTGCCGTTTGATTTTCAACAGAAGATGATCCGGAAGTGTTATAAACTCATTAAGTGATTAACCGCTGATTAATACTTTCCTTTTTAGAAATCCTTTACTATAGCACAGCCGGACAATGATTGTCCGGCTTTTTATTTCACTTGCCTAAAAGGTAATTTATAATTTACTTTTTGGGAGGGGAAATAGTAAATAATTGTTTACCTTTGTAATTGTAAAAGCAATGAAATGTTCGGAGCTGCTAAGAATTTTAAAAAGGGAGGGCTGGATTGTGTACAGAACAGGGAAAGGAAGCCATAAAATACTGATTCACCCGGATAAAGCAGGTATTGAAATTGTTTTTCCTGATCATGGGTCGGCTGAAATGGCCGGGGGGCTGGCTCTCAGAATATTGAAACAGGCAGGGCTTAACAGGCAGTAATTTGCAGCATTTATAACCGCAGCAGTATGATGATGAAAAAAATAGTGTTTGTTGTTGAAAAAACTTCCACCGGTTTTTCTGCGTATGCACAAGATTTTGAGAAAACCCCGGTGGGTACTACCGGTAAAGATATGGCCACATTAAGAAAGAATATTGTGGCCGCTCTTAACCTGTACCGTGAACATAAAGGCCTTAAACCGGCTACGGACCTTGATATTACCATTATGCTGGACCTGCAGCAATTCTTTGAATACTACAAGGAAATCAATGCCAAATCGCTTTCCCAACGCATTGGCATGAACCAGACGTTATTATCACAATACATTAACGGCGTAAAAAAACCATCTGCCAAACAGGTGCATAAAATACTGGAAGGTGTAAAGGCGCTTGGCCGGGAGCTTACGCAGCTGGATTTTGCCTGAAGCCGCTTTACCTATAACCCCTGCAAATTGCCGGATTTCTTCAGCTCCTTCACCAGCTTTAAAAATTCGTGGCGGTAACCGCCTTTGTCGTTGCCTAATGAACCTTTGGCAATGTTACGCACCATAGTGGTGGTACCGTTGCCGCGATAGCTGGATTTACGCAGCAATAACCCCAGCAGGGCTACGGAGCTGGCAAAACGAAAATCGCCGGAGGCATCTTCAAAAGCCGTGTACCGGCCGTTAATATCGCGCTCCATGCTAAGCACCGCAGTATCTGAAGGTTCCCGGTACCAGAGCTTTACCTGGCCCAATGTACTATCGGCCGGCAGCGTATCATGGGGAATAATTTCATACAACGCTACCGCGCAATGCCCCGCGCCGATAATGCCGCCGGCTATGTTATCTCCATTGGAATTATCTTCTTTGAGCACTTTGTTTTCGTACCCTATCAGGCGGTAAACCTTTACTACTTCGGGGTTAAACCATACCTGCGCGCGGGCGTCCTTGGCTACGGTGAAGAGGGTGCTGCCAAATTCGCGGGCAAATATTTTGTTTGCCTCCTCCAGGTTATCGATATAGGCAAAGTTACCGTTGCCTTTGCTGGAAAGGGTTTCCAGCTTGCTATCCTTATAATCGCCCATGCCAAAACCCAGGCAGGTAAGCAGCACCCCGCTCTCCTTCTTCTGTGTAATCAGGTCTTCCATTTCCTGGTCGCTGGTTTGGCCCACGTTAAAATCCCCGTCTGTAGCCATGATCACGCGGTTGTTGCCGTCTTTTATATAGTTCTCCACTGCTATCTGGTAAGCCATTTTTATAGCAGCTTCGCCGGCAGTGGCGCCGCCGGCGCTGAGGTAGTCAATGGCATTCAGTATTTTTTCTTTCTGATCGCCTGAGGTGGCCGGCAGTATTACGCCCGGGGTGCCTGCATACGCTACAATGGCTACGCGGTCTTTAGCGCGCAGGTTATTTACCAGCACACGAAAGGCCGCCTGCAGCAGGGGCAGCTTATTGCGCTGGCCCATGGAGCCGGAAACATCTATCAGGAACACCAGGTTGCTGGCCGGCAGGCTGTCAATGTCCACCTGTTTGGCGCGCACAGCTATCTGCAATAATTTATGCTTAGGTTCCCAGGGGCATACGGCATACCGGGTGTGGATGGCCAGCAGGTGGTTGCTGTCCGGCAGGGGATAATCATAATGAAAGTAGTTCACCATTTCCTCAATACGCACTGCATCCGCCGGCACCGGCTCTTTCAGGCGTATGAAACGCCGTATATTGCTGTAGGCAGCGCGGTCAACATCCAGCGCAAAGTTGGAGGTGGCGCTTTTGCTGGTAGCTACAAATTTGTTTTCGTAAATGGTGCCATAGGTTTCATCAAAGAAGGTATGAATGCCCATACCAACGTTGCCGTAATTAGGATTGGAGCTGTGTGAAAAACGGGCTTTGGCCTTTGCTTTGGCCACGGCAATATCGTTGGCGACAGCCGCCGCATTTTTGTCGCGGGGCGACAGCGACACCAGTATACGGCTGACGTTTGCTACCGGTATGGTGCTGCTTATATACTTGGGATGTTCAAAAACAAGTGTGGTACGCCCAGGCGGCAGTACAATACGGAAAAGGCCGTATTTATTGGTAATGACCTTTACCGTATCGTTCATAACGCTAACGGTTACCCCGGGCAGGGGATTATGGGTAATGCTATCTTCTACGGCTCCCGTTACCCATATTGTTTGCGCGCCCGCAGGTACAGCGGATAATATACAAAGCAAAGCAAGGAGCACTCGCATGTATTAAAATTAATAATTAAGAATGAATAATTAATAATTAGGGGGTAGTGAACATAGAAAGTTGTGCCACACCTTCATTATTCATTCTTAATTATTAATTACTCTACAAGCTGGTATATCTCCGGCAGGTTGCGCCCCAGGCCGTCATAATCCAGGCCATAGCCAAGCAGGAACTTATTGGGTACCGAAAAGCCCAGGTAATCAATAGGTACGGGATGGGTAAGGGCTTCGGGCTTGGAGAGCAGGGCGGCAATCAGCAGTTTTTTTGGCTGCTGGTGGTGCAGCTGCGGCAGGAACATATTAAGGGTTTTGCCGGTGTCCACAATGTCTTCCAGAATCACTACCGTACGGCCGTACAGGTCTTCATCCAGGCCTATGGAGGTAACCACGTTGCCGGTGGATTTGGTGCCTTTATACGACACCAGCTTAATGAAGGAGATCTCGGCTTCTATATCCAGGTACTTGAACATATCGGCCGCAAATATAAATGAGCCGTTAAGGATGGCTATGAACAGCGGCTTTTCACCGGCCAGGTCTTTGCTGATCTGCGCAGCCATTTCCTTTATGCGCAGCTGCAGCGCTTCTGCTCCGATGTAAGGCTGGAATGATTTATCATGCACCTTTATGACTGACATGCGAACGGTAGATTTAGATTTACGATGTTAGCGCTGCTATTTTATTTGCCTACCAGCAGGCGCTGGCCTATCTTAATATCTGTGCCCTGCAGGTTATTCCAGCGCTGCAGCTGCTCTATGGTAATGTTATAGCGTTTGGCTATGCCATAGGCAGTTTCCTTGGGCTGCACATCATGATACTGCAAAATACCGGTGGTGCGGGGCTGCTGCCCTGCTGCAGGCGTCATTTTCACCTCTCCCACTTTCTTCAGGTCTTCTACCATGGCTACCGGTATACCGCCCTTTTGTGCGGGGGGTGTGCCGCCTGCCTGTGTTTGTGCGGCGGGCTGTGAGGCCTGCTGCGTTGCCTGGTTTTTGGCGATCTCTTTTTCTATATCGTCGCCGGCTTTCTTTATGGAAAAGTCTTCTCCTGCATTTTCATCTACCGGCTGGTTCTTTGCCAGGCGGGGCGTGGCGCTTGCATAACCATCCAGCGCCAGCTTTACGCCAGGGGCAGGCTCCTGGCCCTGCTTCATTTTATTACGGCGGCGCAGCCATTTGAGCTGAATGCCTTCTGCCTGTGCAACGTCGTACATGGTTTCACCGGGGGCTACGGTATGGTAATCGTCTTTCCCTTTTTTACCTTTCTTCTGCAGGTAAATGTACATATCATTGGGCAGGGGCACATCTTCAGCAAGATCGTTGTACTGCAGCAGGCGGCTGAGGCGTATATCATAGCGCTCCGCAATTTGTATTAACGGCGTGCCGGCGGGCAGGTACAGCACTTTACGGTCGTTGATCTCAAACACGCCAGAGGGCCGTTTGATGCTGGTAGCCGGCTTTGGCGCGGTTTTAACCGCAGCCACTGCAGGCGGCTGAATGTCTGCAGGTTCCGGGCGGGTGGCGCCGGCGCCGGTATTGTTGTTATCCCTGTTGGTTTTGGCAATGCCCAAACCTTCATCAGTATACTGCTCCAGGTTATAATCTTCTATTATCTTAATCAGCTGCTGCGGATAAGTTCTGCTGGTGGCATAGCCGGCCTGCTTAAGGCCATAGGCCCAGGATTTATAGTCTTTCTGGTCAAACTGGAACAGGAAGGCGTAGCGGGGATTATTCTTCAGGAAAGCGGAATGATCGCGGTAAGAGTCAGCAGCGCTGTTGTATTTACGGAAGCATTCCTGGCGGGCATCATCATCATAATTAACAGTGGGGCCCACCCAGTTGTTCTTGCACTTGATGCCAAAGTGGTTGTTGGAGTTAAGCACCAGCCAGCCATTGCCGCTCTGGGTTTCCAATACGCCCTGCGCCAGTGTAACGGCGGCGGGTATACCGGAAGTGCGCATTTCATCAATGGCAATATCCTTGTACGTAGCAATATACTGCTCCGTTGTCATGGTTTTGGTTTGCGCTTTCAGCACAGGCATGCAGCCGATAAGAAAACTAACCACTAACCCATATTTTCTTACTTGCATGGAGAAGAATGTTTTAGATGTGCAGATGTGCAGATATGCAAATGTGCAGATGATTAACCGATTGTTACGCTACCTTATTTTCCTGATCATGAGCAGCCCATCGCGGATGGTCAGCAATACCTGTTCCGCATGGGCGTCGGCTTTTACCTTTTCGCAAAAGCCAAGCATGGCTTTTGCGTTGGCGCTTTGCTGCGAAGGGTCATTCAGCACTTCTCCGTGATACAGCACATTATCGGCCAGTATAAAACCGCCGGGCCGCAGCTTTTCCCATACGAGATCGAAGTAATTGGCATATCCCTGCTTGTCTGCGTCTATAAATACCAGGTCAAATGTTTCATTTAATTGCGGGATGATGCCCGCAGCCGTACCTATCTGCTGACGGATCTTATGTTCCAGGCCTGCTTCGCGGAAGTAGCGTTTGCACATTTCTTCCCTTTCCTCATTAATATCCAGTGTGTATAGCAGGCCGTCTGTTGTAAGTCCCTGTGCCAGGCATATAGCCGAATAGCCGGTGTAAGTGCCTATTTCGAGGATGCGGCGTGGCCGCAGCATATGGCTGATCATAGACAGCAGCTGCCCCTGCAGGTGCCCGCTGAGCATATGCGGCTGCTCTACTTTCAGGTATGTTTCGCGGTGAAGGCGGTGCAGCACATCATTTTCCGGGCTGGTATATTTTTCTGCAAATGCATTCACTGCTGCAGGTATAACGTCCATAAGCTGGAAAAAATTTCTGCAAACCTACGGAAAAATGCTGAAGGGGAGGCTGCATCCGGCGCCCCGCACTCAGCGTATTAAAAGTTGGGCCGGAGCTTATTGGTAGTGTAAAACACACGGAAATATTCCACTACCTCATCTGCCGTGTCAAAAAGCTTCAGCAGGCCCAGGTCTTCCGGGCTGATGTTGCTTTCCTTTTCCATCATTACATTGCTGATCCAATCCAGCAGGCCGCTCCAGTACTCCTTACCTACCAGCACCATGGGGGTTTCTGTCATTTTCTTGGTTTGAATGAGGGTGGCTACCTCAAAAAATTCATCCATGGTGCCAAAACCGCCGGGCATCATTACAAAGCCCTGGGCATATTTGGTGAACATTACTTTGCGTACAAAAAAATAGTCGAAGTGCAGGTTCTTATCATAATCTATATACTGGTTAGGGTATTGCTCATGGGGCAGGGTGATGTTTACGCCTACAGATTTGCCCTTCCCCATTTGCGCGCCTTTGTTGGCAGCTTCCATTACACCGGGGCCGCCGCCGGAAATAATGCCAAAACCGTCTTCTGCCAGGCGGCGGGCTATTTCCACGGTAAGGTCATAATATCTGTTACCCGGCCTTGTACGGGCCGATCCGAATACTGATATACAGGGCCCCATTTTGGCCAGGGCCTCAAAGCCTTCTACAAACTCCGCCATGATCTTGAATATCTGCCAGCTGGAGTGCGCTTTGGTTTCCGTCCAATCCCGCTCTTTCAGATTTTTTAATGTACTATTCATTGTTAGTGCTATATTGATTTAACAGTTGAGCAATTTAGGTATTAACTACCAGATTACCTGCAGGCAACGGGCATCAAACGGTCATCTGCCTACTAAATTTACTACCTATGATTAAAAATAAGGCTGTTTTTTACGGTTCCGGTAACCGTTTTTTGCATTATTTTAGGGTTGCATAGCATTGCAACAACCGGGGAACATTTATACGTTATTTAAAACTTCAGCATGTCAGCCACTTTGTTATTCAGCTTAGTAATCGCTTATTTTCTGGTACTGTTAGGCGTTGCGTGGGTCACCAGCCGCAATTCCAACAACGAATCTTTTTTTATCGGTAACCGCAACAGCAACTGGATGCTGGTGGCCTTTGGCATGATAGGCACCTCACTCAGCGGCGTTACATTTGTAAGTGTGCCCGGTACCGTGGGTGGTAACGGCTTTGGCTATATGCAGGTGGTAATCGGTTATTTCATCGGGTATTTTATTGTGGCGTTCATATTGCTGCCGCTGTATTACCGGCTAAACCTTACTTCCATTTATCATTACCTGGAGCAGCGTTTTGGCATAGTGGCGTATAAAACAGGCGCGCTGTTCTTTATTATTTCCCGCACCCTGGGCGCCACTGCGCGGCTATACCTGGTCATTAATGTGCTGCAGCTGTTTATACTGGATAACCTGCATGTGCCCTTTTGGCTCACCACGTTTGTAATACTGCTGATGATATTGTTATACACGTTTGAGGGTGGTGTAAAAACCATTGTGTTTACAGACACGCTGCAAACCACCTTTATGCTGCTTGGGCTGGTAGTGTGCATCATTTACATTACCAAACACCTGGGCATTTCTTTCAGCGAAACCATGTCGGCGCTGAACGCAAAGGGTTACACGCATATGTTCAATACAGATGTTAACAGCGGGGCATTCTGGCTGAAACAGATACTGGGCGGGGCTTTTATTACAGTAGGCATGACAGGGCTTGACCAGGAAATGATGCAAAAGAACATCAGCGTTAAAAACCTGGGCGACTCGCAGAAGAACATGATCACCTTTTGCGTGGTGATGGTGCTGGTAAACTTTTTATTCCTGCTGCTGGGCGGCCTGCTGTACCTGTTTGCGGCCAGTAAGCAGATAGGCATAAAGGGCGATGACCTGTTTCCCACGGTGGCATTGAATTACCTGCCGCCGGTAATCTCCTTTGTATTCATCATTGGCTTGATCTCCGCGCTGTTTCCCAGCGCCGACGGGGCTTTAACGGCGCTTACCTCCTCCTTTTGCATTGATATATTTGGGCTGAAGAAAAGGGATGACCTGAGTGAAAAAGCCAAAACCAAAGTACGCCGCAGCGTGCACCTGATTTTTACCGTGATCTTTTTCCTGTGCGTGGTTATCTTTAAATGGATCGACAATAAATCCATCATCAATATCATACTCACTATTGCCGGCTACACCTATGGCCCGTTACTGGGGCTGTTTACCTTTGGCATTTTCAGCAAACGCGTGGTGCGGCAGGGGTATGCCGTGCTGGCTGTTTGCCTGGCTGCGCCGGTGCTGTGCTATATTATCAGCGACAATGCCGCCCGCTGGTTCAATGGTTTCCAGATAGGGATTGAGCTGCTGATACTGAATGCGCTGATCACCTTTGCCGGGCTGTGGATGATTTCTGCGAAGACTGAAAAACAGGGTTAAAAAAAAGCAGGTAACTTGACAGAAACCTGCTTACATTTAACACGTTATGAACGTGCAGCACTTAACTTGTAAGGCTGCATTTATTTTTTAGCCGAAGCCAATATTATTTTAATTGTTTACGAGCAGGGCATCCAAATCTTTTCGTGTATTAGCACAAGCTGGTCCTGCTGTACAGCCATGTTTTGGTGCCCTCAAAATAAATTATAATGGGTTAGCGGCAAAGTAATAACGACCTGCCTGGTGCATAATAACGTGGTTTTAACAAAAATTACCAATAATGTTCCTTAAAACCTAATTTTTTATTAAAAAGTTTTGTTTCCCCGCTTTCAGGGGAACTGTGCTATTATGCCATATAAAACGGCCTGTAAGACCTGGCGGTAATGTTATTTCTGCTGCTACTCCATTGTTGCCTGTTCGTTTAAGGTTTACCGTTATATCGCCTTTCGGATGCGGTACTGTACCGCTTACTGCCGTAAGCGCCCCCATGGCGGGCTGTATTTTCACTTCTGCAAAGCCCGGCTTATCCGGCATAATGCCGCAAATAGTAGCCAGAAAGTCATAATTGGGGCTGGCGCTCCAGGCATGACAGTCGGACCGGGTAGGCTCCGGGTTTTCTGCAAAAGTGGTAAGGCCTATGGCCAGCATATCGCGCCAGGGCTGCAGCTGCTGGTAATACAGGTTAGCCATACCGGCTTTTTTCAATGCCAGGTTCAGGTAAAAACGGTAGTAAAAAGTGGCCTGGCTAAGCGTGGTATCGTCCAGCACGCGGCGCAGCACGGTTTGCTCCTGCTGCTGTGGTATAGCGCCGGCCAATACTGCAATAATGCCTGCATGCTGGCTGAACGTATTCTGAGCCGGCGTATTGGCCATTTCATTGCGGGCGGTATTAAAGCACCGCGCATAAGTGGCTTTATTAAGCGCCGCTGCCAGCCCGCTATAATGCTGCGCAACCGCCGGCTTACCATACGCTGCAAACAAGGCGGCGGCCTGCTGCAAGGTATAAGTGTATTGCAGGGTAATAACGGATGAATTGCCATCTGTAGCGCCATCCGGCGTACCGCCGGGAAAGGCGTGGTTCCAGTCAACAAAGCTCCACCAGGGCATAGGGCCCAGCATTTGCCGCTGCGGGTCAATATGCTTTTCGTACCAGTCCAGCACTCCCTGTATGGCGGTAAGATACTGCTGTATAAAAGCATCGTCCTTACGGTGCATCCAGTAATCATACACCATAGATACCCAGTACAGGGAAAAAGGCGGTATTACCTGCAGGCGGTTGCTCGGATAGCGGCCCTGGGTAAGCCCTTCCGGCACCCGGGAGCAGTAAAAGTCATGAATGGCCTTGCGCATTAAACGGTCGTCGCCGGTTACATACAGGGAAATGAGCGATTGAATACGGGTATCGCCTTCATACTGCAGCTGCTCATAATAGGGGCAGTCGAAATACGTTTCCCCCGCGCACAGGCGGGCCGTGCGCCAGCCTACATTCCATATGTCCTGCAGGGAAGGATCGCTGCTGCTGAAGCGGGCCTTTTGCACAAAAGGATAGCCGGTGTAGCTGCCGGTAAGCTCATTAATCACCAGGGGCTCATTACCGGTAGTAATATCCAGCTGCAGGTAGCGGTAGGTACGGAACCATAAAGGGCGGAACAGGCGATGTTCGCCGCCGTCCGGTTCAAAAATATCGTAGTTGCCCATGATCTCGCGCCCTTCTATTTCATTGCGGTTGCCCTTTTTATAATTCCTGAACAGGGCTTCGGCGTACGTCATTTTCACGCTGCTGCCCGCGCCTTTGCTAACCGTCAGTTCGGGGTAGGCAGTGGTGTTAAACGTTTGATCCAGCAATATGCTGGCGGTGGTATGAGCCGGTATAGTAAGCGGCGCTTTGCCGGTAAGAAAATCATCGTTAGCAGTAACGCCATGCGCGCGCCTTACTTTTTGCAGGCGCTGGGGCTTTTCCTCCATCAGTGGAATGGGGCGCGGCACCAGGGTCCACAGGTTATCCGAGCCGCTGCCGGCGGGCTGCGGGGTGGTGACAGATACAGCTGCCGGCCAGCCGGCATCGTCATACGCGGTCTGCTCCCAGTTCCAGGGATAGGCTGCCGCCTTTACATGATCACCGGGGCCAACTACCATATAACTGTGCAGGCGGCGGCCGTTATCAATGGAGCAGGGCGTATAGGCGGTGTCTGTATATACTTTCCAGGACGGGTTGGTGTTCACATCTTTTTCCGCTTCAGTATCGCCCTGCACCACCAGGCCGGTTTGGTTAGATACCTGCGCTACCGGCGCATATACGCCCATATTCCAAACCAGCGCCGCCAGCACATTCCGGCCGGATTGCAGATAAGGTGCAATGTCCACGGTTTCAAAGTTCCAGTTATACAAATCGCCGCGGGCAGGGCCGCTGCATACAGGCGTGCCATTTACCCACAGGCGGTAACGGTTATCGGCAGAAATATGAATGATGTATTTGGATGGCTTACTGTTAAGCGTAATGGTTTTACGGAAGTGATACACGCCGTAGTCGCGCTGGGCAGCCTGCGGCGCCGAAATCCAGGCAGCGGACCAGGGGCCTTTGAGCAGGGCCGGGTTAACAACAGCTTCCTGCGCACATAGCTGCACGCACAGCAATAGCAAAGAAGACCAGAGTACAATTGAACGGTGCATACGTGGAAAGTGGAATTTAAGCGGTAAAATAAGTAATGCTGTTCAATAAAGATAATACGCAGCAGGGGTTTACCATCCCAGGGTGTCCTAGCGTGGAATGTTCTTTGAAACGGCTGCTACAGGGCAGCGGTAATTTCTTCCGCCACGCCAAAGGCCAGCGTCATGCCGGCGCCGCCGAAACCGTTCACAATGGTTACATTTTTTTCGGGCAACAGCACCAGGTTGGTTTCACCGTTGGTAAGCTTTGGATAAATGCCGTGCCAGCGCTCCTGGATGGTTAGCGCGGGCGCCTGCAGGAAGGTATGCATATACTCCAGTATCAGCCCGTTAATGAACTCTTTGTCAAACGGTGCAAAATCGGGCCC